>DXBY01000098.1 GCA_019116305.1 Candidatus Ruania gallistercoris
GGGTCCGCTGGGCGCCGGCGAGGTGGCCAAGGCCTGCAACCAGATGGTGGTCGCCGCCACCATCTTGGCGATCGGCGAGGCGAGCGTCCTGGCGGAGCGCTCCGGGCTGGACCTGGAGCAGCTGTGGACCCTGCTCGGTGGCGGCTACGCCGGCAGCACGCTGCTGCGATCGCGGCACCGGAAGGTCGTGGACGCCGACTACTCCGCCTCCGGGGTGGCCAAGTACATGGTCAAGGACCTGAGCTTCGCCACCGATGTTGCCACCGCGACCGAGACCAATGCCGCGCTGCTGCCGGCGCTGTCCGCGGCTTTCGGTGAGCTGGTGGCCAGTGGGCTGGGTGATGAGGACATCTCGGTGACCCGGAAGTTCGTCGCGGAGCGCTGACCCCCTCCGTCGGAGGCAACCTCCGGACTCGGAGTGAGGTTCCAGCCGGTTCGATGGTGCCTCGGTGGCCGCAACCTGCCTCCGTGGGCGTGGCCGCCGGCTACCGCACCCGCAGCAGCCCGGCCCGCTCGGCGAGCACGGCGACCTCCACCCGGTTGCGGGCGCCGAGCTTGTGCTGTGCGGCGGCGAGGTGGGTCTTCACCGTCGCCTCGGAGACGTACAGCTGGCGGGCGATCTCGGCATTGCCCAGCCCGTTGCCGACCGCTACGGTCACGTCGCGTTCCCGGTCGCTGAGCAGCACGGTCAGCTCCTCGGCGCGGCGCCGCTCGGCATCGCAGGAGTCCTGGGCGATGTGGTCGAGCACGCGGCGGGTGCTCTGCGGGGAGAGCACAGCATCGCCGGCGGCCACGGCCCGCACGGCGCCGACGATGTCGGTGGGCCCGGCGGACTTCAGCAGGAACCCGGCGGCGCCGGCCACCAGGCTGCGCAGCACGGCGTCGTCCACATCCCAGGAGGTGAGCACCACCACCTGGGGCGGTTCCGGAAGCGCCCGGACCTCCTGGGTGGCCGCCACGCCGTCCATCCGCGCCATCCGCAGGTCCATCAACACCACATCGGGGTGGTGGGCGTGCACAGCAGGCACCACCTCGTCCCCGTCGCTCGCCTCGGCCACCACCTCGATATCGTCCGCGGACTGCAGGATCAGGCGCAGCCCGGTACGCACCATCGCGTCGTCGTCGACGAGCAGTACCCGGTGTGGTCTGGACATGGTGCACATCGTAGGGGCGGGGGACGACCCCCGCGGCGGGTTCTGTTCAGGCGCTGGCGCGCTCGCCGCTCCCGGAGCGCTCGGCATCCCGGTCGGCGCGCTTCTTCGCCCGGTCCAACGCGCGCTGGCGCAGCTTCTTGGCCTCCTCGTCCAACGCCGCGGCCCGCTCGTCGTCGCGGGTGAGGTTGTCCCCGGTCTCCGGATCGAACACGTGCATCGAGTCCGGTTTGAACCAGAGCTCGGCACTGTCCCCGGCCCGTACGCTGCTGAGCGCATCGAGGGTGACGATGAGCTGGGTGCGCATCCCCTCACCATCCAGGTCCCGGTCCAGCTCCTCCAGCTGCTCCCGGACCGCGTCATGGGTCTCGAACGGCACATAGGCGTAGAGCACCTCGCCGAGCCACTCGGTCACATCGACATCGGCCTCGAAGGTGATGCCACCGCCGACCTTCTCCTCGTCCAGGGTGTCCCGGTCCTCGAACGCATCGGGGCGGATACCGACGATCACCAGCTCGTGCTCCCCCACGGCCGAGCGCAACCGCTCGTCCAGCGGCACGTCCACCATCGGCAGCTTGAGCACGTCCCCCTCGACGATCCCGGGCAGGAAGTTCATCGGTGGGGAGCCGATGAAACCGGCCACGAACAGGTTCACCGGCTGGTCGTACAGTGCCCGCGGGCTGGCCACCTGCTGCAGCTCACCGCGGCGGAGCACGGCCACCCGGTCCCCGAGCGTCATCGCCTCGGTCTGGTCGTGGGTGACGTAGACGGTGGTGGTGGCCAGGTTGCGCTGCAGCCGGGAGATCTCGGTGCGCATCTGCCCGCGGAGCTTGGCGTCCAGGTTGGACAGCGGCTCGTCGAACAGGAACGCCTTCGCCTGGCGCACGATCGCCCGGCCCATCGCTACTCGCTGGCGCTGCCCGCCGGAGAGGTTCGCGGGCTTGCGCTCGAGATGCTCGTCCAGCTCGAGCAGGGCCGAAGCACGTCGGACCCGCTCGTCCACCTCCGCCTCGCTGAACTGGCCCTTCGCCAACCGCAGCGGGAACGCGATGTTCTCGTACACGGTCAGGTGCGGGTACAGGGCATAGTTCTGGAACACCATCGCCAGGTCGCGGTCCCGCGGGGCGAGGTCGTTGACCACCTCGTCGCCGATCCGGAGCTCACCGTCGGAGATGTCCTCCAGGCCGACGATCATCCGCAGCAGGGTGGACTTCCCGCACCCGGAGGGGCCCACCAGGATCACGAACTCGCCGTCGGCGATGTCCAGGCTCACCCCCTTCACCGCGGTGAACCCGTCCGGATAGGTCTTGACGACGTTGTCCAAGTTGATCGATGCCATGGGGACTCCTTCGATCCGTTGCGTGCCTCAGCCCTTGACTGCGCCCTGGGTGAGACCGGAGACGATCCGGCGTTGGAAGATGAGGACGACGATCACGATCGGTACCGTCACCACGATCGCGGCGGCGGAGATCGCTCCGGTCGGTTCCTCGAACTGGGATGCGCCGGTGAAGAACGACAGCGCTGCCGGCACCGGTCGGGCCGCCTCGGTGGAGGTGAGCGAGATGCCGTAGACGAAGTCGTTCCAGGCGATGAAGAACGCGATGATCGCGGTGGTGAACACACCCGGTGCAGCCAGTGGCACCACTGCCTTGCGGAATGCCTGGAACGGGGTGGCCCCGTCCACCTGGGCCGCCTGTTCCAGCTCCCAGGGGATCTGCCGGAAGAACGCGGTCATCGTCCAGATGGAGATCGGCAGGGTGAGGGAGAGG
>DXBY01000001.1 GCA_019116305.1 Candidatus Ruania gallistercoris
CCAGAAGGCCGCGGCAGGAGAACTCCCTGACCGCGGCCTGCTGTGGGCGATACTGGGTTCGAACCAGTGACCTCCTCGGTGTGAACGAGGCGCTCTACCGCTGAGCCAATCGCCCGGGTCACGGACTCGCCGTGACGAACACCGATCGTAGCAGCCGATCACCGGTGCTCCGTCACCTCCCCGCCACCGGCTCTCGGGTGACGGGTGCGCTATAGCACACTCCTGACCTGAGGACCTCCGGGAGTGCTGGCCAGTGCCACGAGCCGGGCCGCCTTCAGCTCGGTTTCGGCCCACTCCGCCTCCGGCTCGGATCCACTGGTGATCCCGGCGCCGCTGCCGAAAGCCAGTCTGCCCTCGGCCCAGGTGAAGGTGCGGATCGCGACGCCCACCCGGGCAGTACCCGTATCGGCGTCGATCCACCCGAACTGGCCGCAGTACAGCCCGCGCGGAGCACTCTCGAGCAGCCGGATCAGCCGCAGCGCACTGGACTTCGGCGCCCCGGAGGTGCTGCCGGGCGGGTGTAGCGCGCCGAGCACCTGCTCCCAGGCGACCGGGGACCGGGCCAGCGCCCCGCGGACCCGGGAGACCAGGTGCACCAGACCGGGGTGGGTCTCAGTGGCGAGCAGCTCGGTGACCGTGACCGTGCCTGGCGCGCAGATTCGTTGCAGGTCGTTGCGGACCAGATCGGTGATCATCACGTTCTCCGCACGGTCCTTGGCCTGCAGGTCTGCCGGAGTGCGTCCGGTGCCCTTGATCGGTCCGGACCGGATCGTCCCGTCCTCGACGGCGAAGGACAGCTCGGGGGAGGCGCTCACCACCCAGGCACTCGGCCAGGCCGAGCCGTCGGGGATGTCCAGGTGCCCGGCAAAGGGGGCAGGGTTTCCGCGGGTGAGCACGGCCGCCAGTGCAGCAGCGTCCGGCCGCTCGGGCAGCGGTGCGGACAGCATCCGGCAGATGTTCGCCTGATAGACCTCACCCTCGCGGATCGCGTCCTGGGTGGCGCGCACGGCGGTGACGTAGCCGGCCTGGTCCATCGAGCTGGACCACAGACCAGGGCTCGGTCCGCGCCAGCGGTGCGCTGCGCCGTCATCGGCCGGACGTGCCTGCACGCGGGCGAACCGCCAGGCGTGCACGGGGCCGTCGAACTCGCCGGCGATCGCCCACCAGCCACCCGCCCGGAGCGCGTGCGGAGACCGGGTGAGATCGGCGTAGTCGCAGACCTCGGTGGCCTGCACGCCGGCGAAGCTCGCCACCCCGGGATGGGGCGGTTTAGGGCGGCTCGCCGACTGTGACATGGACGACACGCTAACCGTCCCGAGCGGATTGGACGTTGCCGGAGACATTGGGTTAGAGTCTTCGACGCACACAGAACGCACTTCGGTGCGGCGGTGAGCATGCGGATGTGGCTCAGTTGGTAGAGCATCACCTTGCCAAGGTGAGGGTCGCGGGTTCGAGTCCCGTCATCCGCTCGGAGGCGGCGGCCCCAGAACAGGAGACGACGGGTCTCACGTCGTCACCCGGTGGGTTGGCCGAGAGGCGAGGCAGCGGCCTGCAAAGCCGTATACACGGGTTCGAATCCCGTACCCACCTCGCACGGGCGATTGGCGCAGCGGTAGCGCGCTTCCCTGACACGGAAGAGGTCACTGGTTCGAACCCAGTATCGCCCACCCCAGACTGCCGGGTTCACCGCGGAGCCCCGCCCAGCCGCCGCGCGCGAACGTGGCGGCGTCCTCGTTCAGTCACACAGCGCCTGGTCGGCGTCGTAGATCGCCGCGTACCGTCGCCAGCAGAGCATCGTCAGGACCATGGAACCGGCCGTACCCAGACCGGCGGCAGCTGCTCGGCGGTGCCACGCTCCGCGCACTCCCGCCGCCAGGCAGAACGCGCCGACTGCGTTCAGGGCGACCAGCACGGGGTCACTGCGGGGATCGGCAGCCCAGATCTCCTCACCCAGCATCGCGCGGGTGGCGAATCGCTCCTGGTGCTCGGGCTCGGGTGTCATCACCGGGTTGATGGCGAACCAGGCCGCGACCAGGCCAGTGACCGCCGCCTTCTTCGCCCAGAACGGCGCCAGCAGGACGGGTGTCGTGGCGAAACGGCTCCACGCGCTCAGCGGATGACTGTGGCGGGCGAAGACCGCGCGCCGTACCCCGTCAAGGCCCATGGTCCGGACACTATCCGAAGTGCCACCGGGTGCGGACCAGCGATGCCGTCACCGCGGGCAGGGGCGAGGCCGGTGCGGGGGAGCGCGGCGGGCAGCACCGTATCCCGGTCCTCCAGGCCCCGACGGTCACCGAATCCGGGCCGCTTCCAGGTGATCCAGGAGGTAGGTGACCGTCTCCTCGACGCTCCACCCGGTGCTGTCCACGGGCAGCCCGCCCCGGGTGGACCGCGCGGCGGTATCGAACTCCTCAGCGGTCCAGGCACCGTAGGTGTGCTTCGCTCGATCACTGTCGCGGGCAGCGAGGGTGGTGGCGTCCGGGGTGAGGACGAAGGCGTAGCACGGTCTGGTGCGCAGCTTCTCGAGGAATTCCTCCAGGTGGTCACCGAGAAGGAGGTCCTGCACGACGGCGGTGATCCCCGCCTGCGCATAGCCGTCTGCCACCTGGGCGGCCAGCGTGTGCCGCAGCTCCAGCTGATGGCGCGCTCGGTCCGAGAGCGGTGGGTCCATCGGCGCCTGACCGCTGACGATGAGCCGGCGAAACAGGTCTCCGCGTACATGCGCGGCCAGCGGGAGACGCCGGCTCAATGCGTCGGCGACGGTCGACTTCCCCGAGGCCATCGCACCGGTGATCACGATGACCACAGGCTGGTCCGGGAGTCGGGAGTGCGGGTGCGGCACGCTCATGCTCTGGACCGTACGCAGCCGGCAGGGCGGGCGTCGAGCAGTTTGACGCGCCGGCGCCGGCCTCGGCGCTAGCCTGGGGCAGTGCCTCGCGTCGTCCTCATGTGCGGACCGGCCGGATCCGGGAAGACCACCTACGCCCAAACCTTGGCAGATTCCGGCTTCGCCCGGCTGTCCATCGACGAGCAGGCCTGGGCACAGGGACGGTACGAGCAGCCCCTACCGGAGCCGGTCGCGGCTCGGATCGAGGCGCAGCTCACTGACCGGCTGCTCGAGCTGGTCCGCAGCGGCCGCGATGTGGTGGTCGACTTCTCCTTCTGGTCCCGTCGCAAGCGAGCGGAGTACCGAAGACTGCTGGCCACGGTCGGCGTGCAGGCGGAGACGGTGTATCTGGCTACCTCCCGGGAGGTAGCGCTGGGCCGGGTGGCGGCGCGCCACGGCAACCATGCCGACGATGTGATGCTCGCTCCGGCCACGGCGGCCCACTACTTCGACCACTTCGAGCCGCCGACCGAGGAGGAGGGCCCGCTCACCGTGGTCGACGGAGGGTCACCCGAACCGGACTGAAGCTGGCGCCCCGTTGCCCGGACACCGCGGCGCGCCCGAGATTTTCGGTGTGGAGCAACCCGGCGGACTCGCTACGATCGACGGGACCGAATCACACCAGCTTCAGGAGCATGACCGTGCCCGAGATCTCCCTGCTCATCGACGGAACTCAACGAGCGTTCCCGGCGGGCACCACGGGAACGGACGTGTTCGGGCAGGACCGGGCGATCGTCGCCGTCCGAGTGGATGGACAGCTGCGGGACCTGGACGCTGAGCTGCCCGCCTCCGGCGCAGTGGAAGGCGTGCACATCGACTCGGCCGATGGTCTGGACATCCTGCGCCACTCCTGCGCGCACGTGCTCGCCCAGGCGGTGCAGCAGGTGGACCCGGAGGCGAAGCTCGGCATCGGTCCGCCGATCGCCGACGGCTTCTACTACGACTTCGACGTGGCCGAACCATTCACCCCCGATCAGCTCAAGGCGCTGGAGAAGGCGATGCAGCGCATCGTCAAGGAAGGGCAGACCTTCCGCCGCCGCGTGGTCACCGACGCCGAGGCACGCGAGGAGCTGGCCGCGGAGCCGTACAAGCTCGAGCTGATCGGGCTGAAGGGGGACGGCGCCGACGCAGCCGAGGGCGCCTCGGTGGAGGTCGGTGCCGGCGAGCTGACCATCTACGACAACCTGCGCCGTAGCGGCGAGACCGCCTGGAAGGACCTGTGCCGCGGCCCGCACCTGCCCTCCACCAAGCTGATCGGCAACGGCTTCTCGCTGATGCGCAGCGCCGCCGCCTACTGGCGGGGGAGCGAGAAGAACCCGCAGCTGCAGCGCATCTACGGCACCGCGTGGCCGAGCAAGGAGGAGCTGGTCGCCTACAAGGAGCGTCTCGCCGAGGCCGAGCGGCGCGACCACCGCAAGCTCGGCGCTGAGCTCGACCTGTTCTCCTTTCCGGAGGAGGTCGGGTCTGGTCTGCCAGTGTTCCACCCCAAGGGCGCGATGGTGCGGATGGAGATGGAGGACTACTCCCGCAAGCGGCACGTGCAGGCCGGTTACTCCTTCGTGACCACCCCGCACATCACCAAGGCGAAGCTGTTCGAGACTTCCAAGCACCTGGAGTGGTACGCGGACGGGATGTACCCACCGATGCACCTGGACGAGGTCCGGGACAGCGACGGCGTGGTCACCAAACCCGGCCAGGACTACTACCTGAAGCCGATGAACTGCCCGATGCACAACCTCGTGTACGGCTCCCGGGGCAGATCCTACCGCGAGCTGCCGCTGCGGCTGTTCGAGTTTGGGCAGGTGTACCGGTACGAGAAGTCCGGAGTAGTCCACGGTCTCACCCGTGCACGCGGGTTCACCCAGGACGATGCGCACATCTACTGCACCCGGGAACAGCTGCACGAGGAGCTCGCGTCGTTGCTGTCCTTCGTGCTCGACCTGCTCAAGGACTACGGTCTGGACGACTTCTACCTGGAGCTGTCCACCCGGGATCCGGAGAAGTCGGTGGGGGACGAGTCCACCTGGGACGAGGCCACCCGCACCCTGGCCGAGGTGGCCGAAGCCTCCGGACTGCAACTCGTGGACGACCCGGGCGGTGCCGCGTTCTACGGTCCGAAGATCTCCGTGCAGGCCAAGGACGCGATCGGGCGTACCTGGCAGCTGTCCACCATTCAGCTGGACTTCTTCGAACCGGAGCTGTTCGAGCTGGAGTACACCGCACCCGACGGCTCCCGCCAGCGCCCAGTGATGATCCACCGTGCCCTGTTCGGCTCGATCGAACGCTTCTTCGGGGTGCTGTTGGAGCACTACGCGGGCGCCTTCCCCCCGTGGCTGGCCCCGGTGCAGGTCCTCGCCGTGCCGGTGGCCGAGGTGTTCAACGACTACCTGGGCGAGGTAGTGCAACGGCTGCAGGCCGCGGGCGTCCGCGCCGAGCTGGACAACTCCGACGACCGGTTCAACAAGAAGATCCGCACCGCCACCAAGCAGAAGGTGCCGTTCATCCTCATCGCCGGTGGTGAGGACGCCGAGGCAGGGTGCGTCTCGTTCCGTTATCGCGACGGTAGCCAGCGCAACGGTGTGCCCATCCAGGAGGCGATCGGGCTCATCACCGAGGCGATCACCTCCCGGGTGCAGGTCTGAGCGTGACCGGGCCGGAGGAGTACCCGCGGGTGCCGGACGGTTACGACCGGCTGTGGACCCCGCACCGGATGGCCTACATCGACGGTGAGAACAAGCCGGCCGATGACGGTGCCGGTGCGGGCTGCCCGTTCTGCCGGGCGCCGGGGGAGCCGGACGAGCAGGGGCTCATCGTGCACCGGGGTGAGACCTGCTACGTGGTGCTCAACCTGTATCCGTACAACCCGGGCCACCTGTTGATCTGCCCCTACCGACACGTACCGGACCTGACCACGATGACCGCCGTCGAGCGCGGCGAGATGACCGAGCTGAGCGCCGCCGCAATGACGACCCTGCGCGAGGTGAAGAGCTGCGACGGATTCAACCTGGGGATGAACTCCGGCCCGGTGGCCGGTGCCGGGGTGGCCGCCCATGTGCACCAGCACGTGGTGCCCCGGTGGGCCGGGGACGCGAACTTCCT
>DXBY01000099.1 GCA_019116305.1 Candidatus Ruania gallistercoris
TGCCCTGAAGCGCCGCTGCCTCTACCACTGGATCGACCATCCCGGTCTGGACCGCGAGGTGGCGATCGTGCGCGCCCGCCTGCCGCAGATCCCCGCCCGGCTGGCCGAGCAGCTGGTCCCGGTGGTGCAACGGTTGCGCCGGGACCACCACCTGATCAAACCGCCCGGGGTGGCCGAGTCCCTGGACTGGGCCCGCGCCCTGCTGCACCTGGGCAGCGACCAGCTCGACCTGGCCACCGCCGCGGCCACAGTGGGCGCCCTGTGCAAGCATCGCGAAGACCTGGACCGCGTGCGCGCCGACCTCGACCGGCTGCTGGCGGCCTGACGTGCCCACCCGCGCTGCGCCGTCGGAGATCCACCACTCGCCCGAAGCGATGCTGGTGGCCTTCGGGAGCGCGTTGCGCTCCGCAGGTCTTCCCGTGACCACCGAGAGCACCCAGACGTTCGTGGCCGCCGTCGCCCACCTCGACCTGTCCCGGCGCAGCGACGTGTACTGGGCCGGCCGCGCCACCTACTGCCGCAACGGGGCCGACCTGGCCACCTACGACCGCGTGTTCACCGCCTGGTTCGAACGCCAGCTCCCGTCGACGACGCAGCCTCGTCCGGATCAGGTCAGTCGCCAGGCTGCGGCAGGCCCAGGCGAGGAGGACGACGGCGCAGCCTCCGTGGTGGCCACGCTCGCCTCCCGTACCGAGCAGCTCCGGCACCGGGACGTGGCCGAGCTGGACCCGGCCGAGCGGGTCTGGCTGAACCAGGCGATCGCTATGCTGCCGCTACCGCGCCCGATGCGCCGCACGCACCGTACCGAGCCGTTCCACCACGGCCGGGTGGACCGGGTGCGTACGCTGCGCGCCGAGCTGCGCCGCGCGGGTGAGCCCGGCCCGCTGCACCACGCCCGCAGGCGTCGCAAGCCCCGCCGCCTGGTGCTGCTGATTGACGTGTCCGGTTCGATGCGACCCTATGCGGACACCCTGCTGCGGCTCGCGCACCACGTCTCCCGGGCCGGACACGTGGAAGTCTTCACCCTCGGTACCCGGTTGACCCGGCTCACCCAGGCGCTGCGCCACCACGATGTGGACGTCGCCCTGCAGCGCGCCGGGGCGGCGATCCCGGACTGGTCGGGCGGCACCCGGCTGGCGGACACCTTGGGCGCGTTCGTGCACCGGTGGGGGCGGCGCGGGATGGCGCGCGGCGCCGTCGTGCTGATCGCCAGCGACGGCTGGGAGCGCGGCGACCCGGCGCTGCTCGGGGAACAGCTGCGACGCCTGGCCGGCCTGGCCCGGCGGATCGTGTGGTCCAACCCGCATGCCGGGAAGGCCGGGTATCAACCGGTGCAGGGTGGGATCATGGCCGCGCTGCCGCACCTGGACGCGCTGGTGGCCGGGCACTCGCTCGCCGCGTTCGAGCAGGTGCTGCGTGCACTCGGTGGCGACCGCCCGCGCACCGGTGGCCCCGTGGTGAAGGAGGAGACGATCGATGCGTGATGTGCTCGGCGAGCTGCTGGCCGCGTGGCGGGCCGGTCACGCCGTGGGCCTGGGCACGGTGGTGGGCGCATTCCAGTCCGCACCGCGGCTGCCCGGTGCCGCCATGGTGGTGGACGCCGGCGGCACGGTGAGCGGGTCCGTGTCCGGCGGCTGCGTGGAGGGCGACGTCTACGAGACCGCCCGCCGGGTGCTGACCAGCGGTCAGGCCGAGCTGCACCGGTACGGATTCTCCGACGATGAGGCATTCGCCGTCGGGCTCACCTGCGGCGGCATCATCGACGTGTTCGTGGAGCCGGTGTCCCAGCGCAGCTTCCCCGAGCTGGGCGACCTGGCCGACGCCATCGAGACCGGCACCCCGGTGGCTCTGGCCGTGGTGGTCGAGCACGAGGATCCGGCCCGGATCGGGCGGCACCTGGTGGTCTTCGCCGACCGGGTGCTCGGCTCGCTGGGCTCGGCCCGCACCGACCAGGCGGTCGCCGACGACGCCCGCGGCCTGCTCGCCACCGGGCGGAACCGGACGCTGACCTACGGCCTGGACGGGCAGCGGATGGAAGAGGGGATGGACGTGTTCGTCTCCTCGTTCGCGCCGCGGCCGCGGATGCTGATCTTCGGCGCAATCGACTTCGCCTCTGCCCTGGCGCGGCAGGGCGCCATGCTCGGCTACCGGGTGACCGTGTGCGACGCGCGCGCCGTGTTCGCCACCCCGGCGCGGTTCCCGGACGCCGATGAGGTGGTGGTGGACTGGCCGCACCGGTACCTGCAGGCCGAGGCCGATGCCGGCCACCTGGACCGGCGCACAGTGATCGCGGTGCTCACCCACGACCCGAAGTTCGACGTGCCGGTGCTGCAGGTGGCCCTGCCGCTGGACGTGGCCTACATCGGGGCGATGGGTTCCCGGCTGACCCACTCCGACCGACTGGAGCGGCTGCGCGAGGCGGAGGTGAGCGAGGAACTGTTGGCGCGGCTGCACAGCCCGATCGGGTTGGACCTGGGGGCACGCACCCCGGAGGAGACGGCGGTCTCGATCGCGGCCGAGATCATCGCCGTGCAGTGGGGTGGCGGGCGGACCTCGCTGCGGGAGGCCACCGGCCGGATCCACCACGACGACCTGGTGGAGTAGCCCCACCCCATTCCTGTGCGCTGCGTCACATTCGTCGGTAGAGTGCCCACCATCTGAGATGTCCCAGCGCGAAGGAGCACCTGATGGCGTCGCACACGATCACGCTCACCGTCGACGGGGTCAGCTACACCGACGATGTCGAACCCCGCCTCCTGCTCGTGCAGTACCTGCGGGAGGTGCTCGGCAAGACCGGCACCGTCGTCGGCTGCGACACCACCAACTGTGGTGCCTGCACGGTGCTGCTGGACGGGCAGAGCATCAAGTCCTGCACGATGCTGGCGGTGGAGGCCGACGGGCAGGAGGTCACCACGATCGAGGGGATGGCCGGCGAGGGCGGTGAGCTGCACCCGCTGCAGAAGGCGTTCAACGACTGCCACGCCCTGCAGTGCGGGTTCTGCACGTCCGGGATGATCATGCAGGCCGCCTCGGTCCTGGCAGAGAATCCCGAGCCCACCGACCAGGAGGTCCGCGAGGGTCTGGAGGGCAACCTGTGCCGGTGCACCGGGTACCAGAACATCGTCGCGGCCGTGCAACAGGCGGCCGCGGAGGGGGTGGCCCGATGACCGCCACCGCCGAACACGCCCCGGAGATCGGCCGGGCCCGGCCCCGCAAGGAGGACGCCCGGCTGCTCCGCGGCCGCAGCCGGTACACCGACAACATCGCACTGCCGGGGATGCTGCACCTGAGCATGGTGCGCAGCCCGGTCGCCCGCGCCCGGATCACCGCGATCGACACCTCGGCCGCCCGTAGCGCCCAGGGGGTGATCGCGGTGCTCACCGGGGCCGATCTGGCCGACGTGCAGGGCTCGATGCCGAACGCCTGGCCGATCACCGAGGAGCAGAAGGCCCCGCACCACCCGGCGATGGCCGAGGAGGTGGTGAACTTCGCCGGTGAGGTCGTCGCCGCGGTGATCGCCCGCTCCCCCGCCGCCGCTCGCGATGCGGCCGAGCTGGTGGACGTCGACTACGAGGAGCTCACCCCGGTGGTGGATCTGGCGACGGCCGCCCGGGACGAGGAGCTGATCTACCCGGACCTGGGCACGAACCACTCCGCGACCTGGGTGTTCGACTCCGCCGAGGCGGGCACCGGCGGGAACGTCAAGGAGGCGATCGCCGGCTCGGAGGTCGTGGTCGAACGGACCTTCCGGCAGCAGCGACTGATCCCAGCGTTCATGGAACCGCGCTCGACCGTGGTGGACCCGACCGGGGAGCAGATCACCATGTGGTCGGCCACGCAGATCCCGCACATCCTGCGAGTGATGCTCGCGCTCACCCTGGGCATCCCGGAGTCGAAGCTGCGGGTGGTCGCCCCGGATGTGGGCGGCGGATTCGGCGGGAAGCTGCAGGTGACCCCGGAAGAGGTGATCACGCTGCTCGCCGCGCAGCGCACCGGCAAGCCGGTGAAGTACACCGAG
>DXBY01000100.1 GCA_019116305.1 Candidatus Ruania gallistercoris
TCCGAGGCGGTGATGCCGACAGTGGACCAGTCATCGGTCTCGGCGCCGAGGAACTCCGACGCGCCCTTGATGTTCAGGCCGTTGAGGTAGCTGGAGGCGCCCGCCGCATAGTTCGACCCCGCTCCGGTGGGACTGAGGAGTCGTTGAAAGCTCCATTCGGCATCGTCCGCGGTCACCGGGTCACCGTTGGACCAGGTGGCTCCCTGTCGCATCGTGAACGTGTAGTTCAGTCCGTCGTCGGAGACCTCCCAGGATTCCGCCGCAGCCGGAATCGCCTCGGTGCCCTCGTCGTTGGAGAAAGTCAGGCCCTCGAGGAGACCAGCGGGCACGACAAGCATCGCGTTGTTGACGTAGTGCGGGTCGAGCGACTCGATGGAGCCCATGCTCATCCGGACTGTTCCTGTCGGTCCGCTCCCGTCGCCACCGCCGCCGTCACCCGGGGCTGTGTCCGACCCTCCCTGGAAGTTGCACCCACCCAACGCGATCGCCGCTCCTGCGGCGCCGCCGCCCAGGAACAGTCGGCGCGTGATCATGAATCTGTTGTCCGTCATCGTGGCTCCTCCGGGACCTCTCCGTCCCTGCAACTTCGTCGTTAATCCAGTGATGTGGGTTCGCACTGCAACCGATTGCAAGCAATGCTAGACGGAGAACGGGTGCACGGTCAACCCGCCAGCCCTCCGGCGCCGCGATGTCGCGACCGTGACGCAGGGGCGGTGGCGTGGTCCGGGGCCGCACCGCCGCCATCTTCCTCAGTCGAGCGCGTCCAGGATTGCCTCGGCGCGGTGCATCAGGTCGGCCCGAGCCTCCTCGGTGACCGAGTCCGGCATCTTGGCGTTCTCCAGATGTCGGACGAAACGTTCCAGCGCTCGGACTGCCGGCACGGTGCGGTCGGCACCCAGGTGCTTCTCCGCCTGGTCCAGTGTTCGCTGCAGCTGATGGGCGATCGGTCCGGTGATGTCACCGGAATCGAGGTAGCCCTCTGTCGCGGCACTCAGCGCCTCGAGCTGTTCCACCGGTCCCTGCTCTGCTCCGCTGACGTCGAAGGTGTACAGGTTGGTGGCATCGATCACGTAGAGAGTGCCGTCCTCAGCGATATCCATCCGCTTGTAGCCGTCCTCGGCGAGGATCTGCATGTCGTGGGTCTCCGGATCGAAGGCGAACACATCGGTGCCGGCGATCCCGTAGAGCAGTCCGTCCGTGGGATGGGCCTGGAGAGTGGTCGCCGCTCCCCAGGTCGAGGCGCTGGTGTCGGTGCCGAGGTCGTAGACCTCGACCACCTCCCGCGTGGTGGTATCGAACTCCACCAGATCGGAGGAGTTCGTGATCGCCCAGATGGTGTCGTCCAGGGCCACCACCTCAGCGACCGTAGCGTTACCTTCCACCGGAATAACCTTGTCCAGGACCTCCCCCGCCTCCGGGTCGAAGACCACGAGGTGTCCGTCCAACGGGCTGTTCGGGCTGGACAGGCCGCCCCGGTTCGAGGTGCCGGCGTAGATCAGGCCGTCATTGCCGAAAGTGACCGCTGTGGTGCTCTGCGCCTCCACCAGGTCGCGGTAGGTCACACCGCTGTCGGTCATGTCGGTCAGGGTCAGACCACCACCGCTGACGCCGTAGTCGGCGACCGTGCCGATCGCCACGGTCTCACCGTTGGTCGCCATCGTGGCAACCCGATCCTGCTGCTCGCCGATCAGCTGAAACCGTTCCGCCGGATTGGTGCCGTAGTCCCACTCGACGGAGGGGTCGCCCATGTGCAGGACCGCATTGCCGTAGCTACCCACGATGAGCTGATGGTCGAAAGTCAGCCATTCGTCCGCCTGGCTCGGGCCGTCGATCTGCTCCATCTCCTGGGTCGCGGGGTCGAAGCGACCCAGGGTCCCGGGCCCGTTGTAGGTACCCATGTAGGCCCGACCGTCGGAGGCAATGTGCAGGGAGTGTGCGGTCAGCGGAGCACCGGGGACAACACCGTCGAACATCTCGTGCTCGCCGGTGGCCGGCGTGAAGCGCCAGAAGGAGCCATCCCGGTTCAGGCCGACCAGGATCTCCTCGCCGTCAGCTGTGGTGAGCAGGTTCAACGCGCGATGGTTGCCGGTGTCCTCGAGCCCGGTGTCGATCCACCCGGTGGCGCTCACCGAGCAGTCGGCGGAGTCGAACTCCCAGATCTCCCCCTCGGACTTGAAGAACATCGTGCCGCGATCGGTCTGGTCGGTGAACGGCGCATTCAGGCTGAGGAAGCTCCCGATCGCCCCCTCGCAGGCCCAGTCGCCGGCCGCAGCGTCCCAGAACAGGGTGTTCACACCCTCGTAGCTGCCGTTCAGGGAGGGTGAGAAGCCCATCGCGATCAGATCGCCGACCTGCTGGAAGGAGTAGAAGTAGGTAATCACCTCGTCATACTCGGCCGGCAGCTCCAGCTCCGTCATCTCGCCACTGTCCAGATCGACGGCGACCACGTGGCCGGCGTGCATCCCCGTCCCGGTATAGGCGATTCCGTCGACGACGGACAGGCCCCAGGCGTAGTCGTCGTCACTGGCCACCGATCCGTAGTCTCGGACGTCGCCGGTCTCCGGGTCGTAGGAGAACACCTTGGCGCGGGCGTAGGTGTTCCCGTAGAGGATGCCGTCATGCATCTGCAGTCCGCGGATCAGCAGCTCACCGGCTGGGTTCTCCAGGACCTCGGTGATCTCGTGCGTCTCGGCGTCCCAGTGGTAGAGGATCACCCCTCCCCCGTCGCGCAGAGCGAAGTAGGCACTGCCGTCGGGAAGGATCTCCGTAGGTCCGGCCAGAGTCTTCGGCGGGATGCTCTGGTGGTCGATCAGCTCGCCGGTGTCGATGTCCACCACGCTGAAGCTGGCCGGGTTCCCGGCAGCGGGCAGATACTGCACCCGGGTGCCATCGGGCAGGGTGCCGACATCAGCGACGCTGATACTCGTCTCCGTGGCGACCAGGCCATGGTCGGTGACCTCGACGGACAGGTCGAGGCCGGGCGGGCTCGACTCGTCGGCCGCGGACCCGTCGGCGGCGGCACCGGTGGATACCAGACCGAGCGAGACGGCTGCGATGAGTGCGCCGGTGGCGATGCGCCGCACGAGCAGGGGTGGAGATGAAGAAGCCATGATCCGTACCTCCAGCGGTACTTGGGACAACGTACGGGCAGTGCTCAGCGGGTC
>DXBY01000101.1 GCA_019116305.1 Candidatus Ruania gallistercoris
CGCGGGGAGACGGTTGCTCTCGTGGGTGAGTCCGGTAGCGGCAAGAGCACGATCGGCTTCGCGCTCATGGGCCTGCTGCCGGAAGGGGTCGGCGAGGTGACCAATGGCCGCGTGCAGTTCCTCGGGTCCGACCTGGACGTGACCTCGGAGCCGGATCTTGCCCGGGTGCGGGGGCGGCAGATGTCGATGGTCTTCCAGGACCCGCTGACGTCGCTCAATCCGGTGCTGACCGTCGGCAGGCAGCTCGCGGAACTGTTCATCGTCCACCAGCGGCTCAGCAAGCGGGAAGCGCGGCGACGAGCCGTCGAGCTGCTGCGTACCGTACGGATTCCGGATCCGGAGCGGCGCGCGCGACAGTATCCGCAACAGCTCTCCGGCGGTATGCGTCAGCGAGTGGTGGTCGCGATGGCGTTGGCGCAGCATCCGCAGATGGTGATCGCGGACGAGCCGACCACAGCGCTCGATGTCACCGTGCAGGCACACGTGATGGAGCTGCTCGAAGACCTCGCGCAGCAGACGGGCGCCGGGACCCTGCTCATCACCCACGACCTCGGTGTCGTCGCCGCGTACGCGCGGCGGGTCTACATCCTCTACGCGGGCAGCGTGATGGAACGCGGACCGATTCGGGAGATCTACCGGCGGCCGGCCCATCCGTACACCGAGGGGCTGCTGCAGTCCGTACCGCGGGTCTCGGGCCAGCAACAGGACCTACGACCCATCCCGGGGAGCCCACCCAACATCGCTGACCCCGTTGCCGGTTGCCCGTTCAGTACTCGATGCCCGTTGGCCACCGACCGGTGCACGGACGAGGTGCCGGCCATGGTGCCGGTGGCCGAAGGCAGAGCCTCGGCCTGCCACTACGCGAAGGAGGTGTACGCCGGTGCCCACGACGCCACGCTCCGTGCTGAGCGCGACTGATCTGACCAGCACCTACCGGCTGAAGAGCAGTCTGCTGCGCCGCGGCCCCAGCCACGTGCAGGCGGTGGCGGGGGTTGATCTGGAAGTACTCGAAGGTGAAGCCCTTGGTCTGGTGGGGGAGTCCGGCTGTGGCAAGTCGACAGTGGCCCGGGCAGTCGTCGGACTGCAGCCGGTAGCCAGCGGCTCGGTCCAGGTGTGCGGTCAGGACCTGATGGCTCTGCCCGCGCGGGAACGCCGGGCCGCCCGCCGCCAGGTGCAGATGATCTTCCAAGACCCGTATTCCTCGCTGAACGCGGACATGACGGTCCATGACCTGCTGACCGAAGGCTGGCGCGCCCATCGGGGGATCCTGGAACCGGACCGGTGGGACCGGCGCGTGGACGAGCTGCTGGAGATGGTCGGGCTGAGCTCCCACCACGCTCAGCGCAAACCTCGGGAGTTCTCCGGCGGCCAGTTGCAGCGGATCGCGATCGCCCGCGCTCTGAGCGTCGAGCCACGTCTGCTGGTGGCGGACGAGGCCGTCGCCGCGCTGGACGTGTCCGTACAGGCGCAGGTACTCAACCTCCTGGACGACCTGCGCAAGCGGCTGGGCCTCGGCATCCTGTTCATCTCCCACGACCTCGCCGTGGTGCGGCACCTGTGCGATCGGGTGGCGGTGATGTATCTCGGGAAGATCGTCGAGACCGGTGCGACGGCAGAGGTGTTCGCTCGACCCACGCACCCGTATACCCAGCTGCTTCTGGACTCTGTTCCGGATCTCTATCCGTGGGAGTCCGGGGCGCAGCAGCGGCTGCCGGAGTCGGGTGAGCTGCCCTCACCGATCGACCCACCCTCGGGGTGCCGGTTCCGCACCCGGTGCCCGCTGGCCAGCGAGGTCTGCGCGAGCGAGTCTCCGGTGCTCAAGACCGCTACCGGTGCGGCCCCGGGACATGTGGCAGCCTGCCACTTCAAGGAGGAGGCGCTGCGCGGAGCCTGGCGGGACGCGGCAGCCTAGCGGCCGTTGCCCGCGGTGGTGCGCCCTCGCTCCGGATGCTGGTCCGCCAGCCCCGGCGCGCCACCCTTGCTGCGAGACAACGTTGTCGCCTAAGGTGATGTGGAACACAGAGCCGTGGTTCGAGAGGAGGCGACGTCGACGTCGTCGATGCGCGACGTCGCCGCTGACCGGACCGGGTGCACGTGGAACCGAGTACGCCGCTGAGCCTTTCAATCATTGGAGAGTGACATGGCTGCGAAGCACCTGAAGTACTTGTCCCTCGGAGCGGGCGCCGCGTTGATCGCTGGTCTCGCCGCGTGCAGCGAAGGCGATCCGGGTCAAGAGGAACCGGGTGAGGGTGGCGGCGGCGAGATCCAGACCGTCGGACTGATGGTCCAGGACCTGTCCAACCCGTTCTTCGGGGCGATGGAGGACGCGCTGGTCGCAGCGGCCGAGCCACAGAACATCGAGGTGAACGTCCAGGACGGGCAGCAGGACCTGAACACCCAGAACAACCAGATCGACACCTTCATCCAGCAGCAGGTGGACGCGATCCTCATCAACGCGGTCGACTCCGAGGGCATCGGTCCCGCCGTCCAGCGTGCCACCGATGCCGGGATCATCGTGGTGGCGGTGGACGTGGCGGCCGAGGGCGCCCAAGCCACCGTCACCTTGGACAACACCGCGGCCGGCACCGAGGCGTGCACCTATCTGTTCGAGCAGATCGGTGGCTCCGGGGACATCCTGGTGGTGGACGGCACCCCGATCACCTCGGTGCAGGACCGGATGGCCGGCTGTGAAGCGGTGATGGAGGAGAACCCGGACATCAACGTCGTCGGGCACCAGAACGGTGACAACGGCCGGCAGGAGGCGCTGAGCCTCACCCAGGACATGCTCACCGCGAACTCCGAGATCGATGGCATCTTCGCCATCAACGACCCCAGCGCCCTCGGTGCCACCCTGGCAGCCGAGCAGGCCGGGTACACCGATCTGGTGATCGTGGGTGTGGATGCCTCCCCGGAAGCCGTCGAGGCCCTTGAGGACGAGGACTCCATGTTCGCCGGCACGGCCAAGCA
>DXBY01000102.1 GCA_019116305.1 Candidatus Ruania gallistercoris
GACCACCAGGATCAGGAACAGCAGGGCGAACGCCACCAGGTCGCGCCAGCTGGATCCGAGGTACTGCACGGTGAACACCTCGGCCACACCGAGCAGCAGTCCGCCGACCAGGGCCCCGGGCAGTGAGGACATTCCGCCGACGATGATCACCGCGAGCCCCTTCAGCTCGATCGCACTGCCCATGCCCAGCTGGGCGGTGTTGACGTTCAGAGCGAACAGAGCGCCTGCCACTGCGCCGAGTGCCGAGGAGATCGCGAACGTGGTGGCGGTGACCCGGTCCACGTTCACCCCCAGCACCCGCGCCGCCGTCGGGTTCTCTGCGATCGCCCGCATCCCGCGGCCGAGCCGGGTACGAGCCACCAGCAGCCCCAGCGCCACCACGAGGACGACGGAGATCACCAGGATCGCGACCTGGACGACGGAGACCTGGGCACCGAGCACCGCGAACGTGGCCTCCGGCATCGCCTCGGCCGGGAACCGCTTCGTGTCCGGGCCCCACCGACCCTGCAGCAGCGCGATGAACACCCCGGCGAGCGCGATCGAGGAGATCAGCCCGGCGAAGTGTGCATCGGGGCGGTCCTTCAACGGCCGGAAGGCGACCCGCTCGATCACCAGACCGAGCAGAGCGCCCACCACGAACACCACCGGCAGCATCAACCAGACGGAGATGCCCAGGCTGGTGACCAGCTCGATGCCGACATAGGCCGCGGCGGCGAACACCGCGGGGTGCGCCAGGTTCAGCCGGTCGAGGATGCCGAACACCAGGGCGAACCCGATGGCGAACAACGCATAGAGCGAGCCGAGGGAGAGCCCGTTGAAGAGTTGCTGGATGTCGACCAAGGAAGTGCGCTTCTCAGTCCAGGACCGCGAACGATCCGTCCTCGACGATCTGCACGACCGCCTCGTGCTCAGCGTCCCGGTTCTCGTTGATCGACAGCGCGCCGAGGACAGTGGGCAGGTCGCTGATGGTGGTCAGACCGTCCTGGATGTCGTCGCGTTCACCGGAGCAGTTGGCCCGCACAGCGGTATCGACGATCGTCATCGCTGCGTACGCCTGCGCCGCGAACTGGTCCGGCTGGCCGCCGTACTCCTCTTCGTAGGCGGCGAGGAAGTCGGTGTTCTCTGGATTGTCGGAGGCGGAGTTCCAAGCGGCACCGACGACGACATCCTCGGCGGCCTCACCGGCGTCTTCCATCAGCTGCGGGTTGTTGAACCCGTTGCCACCGATGATCGGCACGTCCAGCCCGACCTCTCGGGCCTGGCTGACCAGCGGGATCGCAGCCTCGATCAGGCCGGAGACCACGATCGCATCCGGGTCGGCTCCCGCAGCCTCGGTGAGCAGCGGTCGGAAGTCGGTCTCGCTGACAGAGAAGGTCAGCGTGTTCGAGACCTCGACGCCCTCGGCCTCGAGCGACTCGACGAACACCTCGTAGCCGGACTCGGTGAAGGCGTCATCGTTGCTGTACATCACCACGACGTCCTCCAGGCCGAACTCCTCAGTGGCGGTGGCCACGGTCTGCGGGATGACCTGGCCCTCGGTGAGGGAGTCCCGGAAGATGTAGTCCCCCTGCTCGGTGATGCCGTCCGCCGTGTTGGAGATGGCCAGCACCGGGACCCCACCCTCCTGCGCGATCGGCTGCGCCTGGAAGGCCCCGTTGGACAGGGTCGGGCCGATGATGATGCTGGAACCGCCCTCGACGAAACCTTCGAACACGGTGATCCCTTGCCGTGGGTCGGTCTGGTCGTCCTCGACGCTCAGCTCGTAGGTCACGCCGGTCCCGGCGTCGTTCAAGTGAGCGACGGCCAGCTCCAACCCGTTGCGCTGGGACTCCCCGTAGCTGCCGGCGCCTCCGGTCAGCGACAGTGCCGCACCCACCGGGACGGCTGCCCCGATCGTGCAGTCCTCGCCACTGCCCTCACCGACGAGCTCACCGTCAGAGCCGCCACCTCCACTCTCGGAGTCGCACGCCGCGAGGGCGAGGGCGAGCGTGCTCACCGTGGCGATCGTCAAGACTTTGCGCATGATTTCTCCTCGAACGCCCGCGACGTGGGTCGGGCGCGGCTGATCGGTCAGCTTCGCGGCCTGCGAAGCGGGTCGCCCCCCCTGCGACGGAGGAGCACACTATCTGGTCGTGACGCTACACCCCAAGGTGGGGCTTCGATGCGGCTTACACGCCTGTCTCATCGGGCTCAGTCCATCAGGCAGAACTCGTTGCCCTCAGGGTCGGCCATCACCACCCAACCGTCCGGGTCCCGGCGCAGCGCTCGGGCGCCGAGCCCGATCAGACGCTCGCGCTCGGCCCCAGGGTTCTCGGCGGTGACATCGATGTGCAGGCGGTTCTTGCTGGCCTTGTCCTCGGGCACCAGGTTGAAGAAGAGCCGCAGGCCCGTTCCTGCGACCGGTTCGACGAGTACCGACGGATCCTCCTCCGGGTCGGCGATGCCTTGTGCCGCGAGGTCGGCCATCGCCTCCTCGTCGTAGGCGGCGACCTGGTAGCCGTCCAGGGCAGCCGTCCAGAATCGTGCCAGGGCGGCGGGGTGGTGGCAGTCCACGACGAGGTCGCGCAGTATGGCCATAGCCACCGACTGTGCCAGGTCGGCGCAGTCATCGCCCGGGAATTTCTGACCGGCTGAAGCCGTGGGTGAGGATCGGTGGCACTGTCCCGGTGCGCAGCGCTTCGAGGACGACGAGCTCGTGCGGCACCACCGGCTCGGGCAGGGCGGTCAGCGAGTACCAGTCCAGCCCCTCGGACTTCTCCGGCTCCATGGTGCGCGCCTCGCCCTGCCAGGTGCGGCAGGTGAAGAAGAGATCGATCCGCTCATCGACCGGCCGCCCATTGCGGTGGGTGCGGTGCATCGCCGTCAGGGCGGTCAGATCGGTGGGGGAGATGGTGATGCCGATCTCCTCCTGTGCTTCGCGCACGGCGGCCTCGAGCACCGACTCCCCAGCCTCGACGTGCCCGGCGGCCGCACAGGCCCAGTGCCCGTCCATGTAGCCGGTGTTGCGGCGCAACTGCAGCAGGATCTCAGTGCCGGCCGCACCCTCGCGACAGCAGATCACATAGGCCGCGGGAACCACTTGGAAGCGTGAGGTCACCGGATCACGCTAGTGGAAACTGCTCGTCGATCGGGCGTGGGCGCATGCGGGTGCCGGCGTCGGCGGGAGGTGGGAATCAGCGCAGCGG
>DXBY01000103.1 GCA_019116305.1 Candidatus Ruania gallistercoris
CAACGACACCTTCCCGGCCTCGATCCACATCGCCGCCACCCAGGCGGTCATCTCGGAGCTGCTGCCCGGTCTGGAGACGCTCGCCGCCTCGCTGCAGCGCAAGGCCGACGAGTACGCCGAGGTGGTCAAGGCCGGCCGGACTCACCTGATGGACGCCACTCCGGTGACCCTCGGCCAGGAGTTCGGCGGGTACGCCCAGCAGGTGCGCAACGGGATCGACCGAGTCGCGGGCTCCCTGCCGCGACTGGCTGAGCTTCCGTTGGGCGGAACTGCGGTGGGCACCGGGATCAACACCCCGGTTGGGTTCGCCCGCCGGGTGATCGAGCTGATCGCCGAGAACACCGGACTCCCGCTGACGGAGGCGCCGAACCATTTCGAGGCGCAGAGCGCTCAGGACTCCCTGGTGGAGACCTCCGGGCAGCTGCGCACGATCGCGGTCTCCCTGGTGAAGATCTGCAACGATCTGCGCTGGATGGGCTCCGGTCCGCGCACCGGTCTCGGCGAGATCGCCATCCCGGACCTGCAGCCCGGGTCCTCGATCATGCCCGGCAAGGTGAACCCGGTGATCCCGGAGGCCACCTTGATGGTCTGCGCGCAGGTGATCGGCAACGATGCGGCCATCGCCTTCGCCGGCACCTCGGGCTCGTTCGAGCTGAATGTGATGCTGCCCGTGATGGCTCGCAACATCCTGGAGTCGATCACGCTGCTGGCCAACGCCTCGGAGCACCTGGCCACCAAGTGTGTGGACGGGATCAGTGCCAACGTCGAGCACGCGCGGTCACTCGCGGAGTCCTCGCCCTCGATCGTCACCCCGTTGAACCGCTACATCGGCTACGAGGCGGCGGCGAAGATCGCCAAGCACGCGATCGCCGAGGGCACCACGATCCGGCAGGCCGTGGAGGACCTGGGTTACGTCGAGCGCGGTGAGGTCACCGCTGAGCAGCTGGACGCCGCCCTGGACGTCATGTCCATGACCCACCCGTAACCGGCGCCGGCAGGTCCAGCTGCGCCGGACGCCCCACCGGGGGCGTCGCCGGTACCTCACGAGGTGCCGGTAGCTGGGCGCCGGTGTAGGGCCCGCGCGGCTGGGCCGGGGGGAACACAGCACCGCCCTCACCGAGCAGCCGCACGGTCGCGGCCACGATCCGGGCGGCCGCGTGCCGGTCGCCATAGGGGCTGGCCGTGGCCCGCAGTCGGCGGCCCAGGCCGGCGTCGGCCAGCAGTTCGGCAGCGAGCGTGCTGATCTGCGGCCCGGGCGGCACCAGGTGCGCGAATCCGGAGTCGATCGACTCCGGCCGTTCGGTCGAGTTGCGCACTACGATCAGCGGCTTCTTCAGCACGGTGCACTCCTCCTGCACGCCACCGGAGTCGGAGATCAGCAGGGTGGCGTTGGCAGCCGCGGTGAGGAAGTCGGCGTGGCCCAGCGGATCCAGCACGAGGAGCGGTTCGAGCAGATGCTCGAGCCCGTGGTGGGCGAGCAGGGTGCGGGTGCGGGGGTGCAGGGGGAGCAGCACCGGGAGTTCGATCGCGGCCAGCTCGCTGAGCACGGTGCGCAGCCGGGCCGGGTCGTCGGTGTTCTCCGGCCGGTGGATGGTCGCGAGCACGAAGCGTTCGGCGGCGTCCTGGCCGGCCTGGGTGCCGGCATCGCCGAGGATGGTCTCCACCGCCCGCACGATCGTGTTTCCGGTGAGCGCGATCCGTTTCTCGGGTACGCCGCTAGCGCGCAGATTGGCCACGTTGTGCTCCGTGGCCGCGCAGTGCAGGTCGGCGAGGACACCCACCAGCTGGCGGTTCAGTTCCTCCGGCATCGCCCGGTCGTGGCTGCGTAGCCCGGCCTCCACGTGCACGAGGGGGATGCCGTGATAACTGGCCGCCTGGGCGCCGGCGTTGGTGGAGTTGGTGTCGCCCTGCACGATCACCGCGGCCGGGCGCCGGGCGGTGAACAGGGCGTCCAGCTGGCTCAGGATGGCGGTGATCTGCGCGGTGCGGGTCCGTCCGCCCACGCCGTCCAACACCGTGCCGGGCTGGGTGAGTCCGGCCCCGGTGTAGAAGGTGTCGGCCAGGTTCGGGTCGTAGTGCTGCCCGGTGTGGATCACCCAGGCTCGGGCACCGAGCTCGCGGATCACGGGGGCGAGCTTGATGATCTCCGGGCGGGTTCCGAGCACGACGGCGATGGGTGCCGTGGCCTCGGATGCGGACGCGGTCATGGGGTGCTTCGCCTTCGATCGGGGCGGGGCGCCCGGGCCTGACCGGCCCGGGCCTGGGAGGTAGCACCGCCGGGTGGAGTGACTGGGCAGGCATCCACCCGGCGGTGCGGCTTGGGGTGGCTCTCAGGCCGCCACGGGCTGAGGCTGCTGCTGCCGGCGGCGCCAGAGCAGTGCGCCACCGCCGAGGAGCAGCACGAGTCCGCCGAGCCCGGCGCCGATCTGCCAGGACACCATCGGTCCCGGTACCTCGGTCGGGGTGGAGATCGGGTAGACGTCGTTGCTCGGGTCGTTCCCGGTCCAGCCAGTGGGGAAGGAGATCGTCTGCGCGAACACCTGGGTGTCGGCCGGGGCGTCCTCGGAGACCACGTAGCCGATGTTCAGGGAGCTGAGCGTGTCGCCCTGGTCGGCATGCCCGGACTCGGTGACGGCGCAGTTGATATCCGTGCTGGTCACCTCGCACTCACCGACGTTGGTCTCACCGTTGACGTAGACGTAGTTGCTGCCCGGATTGAACGAAGTACCGGTGGCTGCCTGGTCGGTGATCGTCATTCCGGGCCCGTAGTCGCAGCCACCGGCCGACAGACAGGTGAAAGCGACGTCGTAGTACTTGCTCGTCCCCGGCGCCATCAGGTCGCTGCCGGTGGTACCCCAGTCGCCGGAGCCGGCGGGGTCGGGATCGTCGACCGGGTAGACCTCGAAGGGGCCGGAGACCGCGTTGTCGCCAAGCCGCGGATCGACCTGGTCGGCGGTGACGGAGGCCTCCCAGGAGCCGGTGCCCGGCCCGCTCGGGATGACGTCAAATCGAGCGACGGCCCGTTCGTCGACGGCCAGAGTATCGCCCGTGCAGGTGATCTCCTGGTCGCTGAGGACGGTGCAGTTGATGTCGCCCGTGCCCTCGTAGGTCACGCTGTCCGGATCGATCGCGACCAAGTCGGTGAAGGTGGCGGTGGCGACCCAGTTCGTGGCCACGGCGGGTCCATGGTTCAGGGCTCCAATCGAAAATTGACCGGGGGAGGACTCGCCCCAGCGCGTAGCTCCGCTATTCGCCAGAGCCAGGTTGGCATCGGTATCCGCAGCCTGCGCAGCCGGGGCAGCGGCCGAGCCGAGCCCGAGGGCCACGGCAGCCCCGGCCAGCACGGTCAGTGCCCGCCTTGCGCCTCGTGTGTGTGTGTTCGTGCCTTCATTTCCGTGTTTCCTCTCCCTTTCTTATCCGAGTGGTGCGACCGGCCGGTGCCGGTCCTTGGGGGATGCCCCGGCGATCTTCAGGAAGACCATCGCGGCGATGACGAAGCCCGCGATGCCCACGATCGATCCGAGAATCTTGTGGCTGAGGTCGTAACCGTCCAGACCCCAGCGCTGCAGCGAGACCGCGACCATCGCCAGGCGGACCTGGTTCACGGCGATCACCAGCACCAGTGCCAGCGCGAGCCCGGTCAGCAGTCGGTGGACCGGCATCCGGGTCAGTGCGAGCAGCACGCCACCGATCGCGCACAGCGGTGCGGCCAGCAGCGCCACCGTGCACTCCCAGGTGTCCTGCAGGCCGATCAATGGCCCGCCGGTCCAGCTGAAGTAGATGGTGTCCCCGGCGGTGTGCGGGGTGCCGGACAGCACCAGGTGGAACCAGGATCCGGCCAGGCCCATCTCGCCCGCGCGTACCTGCTGCTGCCAGGTGAGCAACGCCGTCGCCGTGGCGAGCAGGACCAGGCCGACGGCAATGCGCAGCGCCCGGAGCGAGCGCGGATACCTGGTCGTGGCTGCTGTGGTCATCGGGTCACGCCTCTTTCGCAGTCAGGCCGATGGTGAGGTCCTCAGCGTTGCGTCGGGTCTTCGCCCAGCCGCCACGGCGCAGCGCCAGACGCACGAACGCGCGGGTGACCGAGACGTACATGTAGTAGGTGTAGATCCACAGACCCAGGCCCCAGGCGATCGAGCGCAGCCGCCCGGAGGAGGGTTCGCACTTGGCCCGGTAGACCGGGCCCCACATCGCGAACGGCACCACGCCCATCACGAAGAACAGGGCGAGCAGCCACCACGTGCTGGCGAGCAGCGCGCCGAAACCGACCGGTAGCGCCAGCATCCCGGTCACGGTGAGCACCGCCAGCGTCGGCCAGAGGAACAGGCCGAGCATCTGGATGAACGGCAACAGCAAGTAGTACCCGGCCTCCAGTACGGCGCCGGAGGTGAAGTACGGGGAGCGCACGATCTGCGGCAGGTAGGCGATGCACTGGATGTTCCCCTGCGCCCAGCGGGTGCGCTGGGTCAGCAGTCGCTTCAGGTCGGTCAGCCCCTCTTGGGAGACGAACGTGTCCGCGACGAACCGGATCTGGTGACCGGTCAGCAGCACGTGCACCCCGAGCTCGAAGTCCTCCAGCAGCGCCCCGTGCCACGGCTGACCGGCCTGGTCGGCGATCGCATCGAGCACGGTCAACCGGGCGAACTGGCCGTTTCCGCCCAGGCTCTCGTTCCGGGTGCGGGTCCGCAACGACTGCATCGCGGAGATAGCGGTGCGGAACTCGATGTCCTGCATCCGTACCAGGTAGCGGGACAGGGCGTTCGCGGCGCGGCCCTTCGCCGGCCGGTGGAGGCGCTCGTCACGGTTGCGCATCCGCACCGAGACTTGTGCTGCACCCACCTGCGGGTCGCCGAAGACTGCCGGCCCGGCCACATGGTCCAGCGCGTCCCCGGCCAGCTGTCCATCAGCATCGACCACGCATACGATCACCCGGGCCCGGTCCTGGTCCGCGGTGAGGAAGGCGTTCAGTCGGTGATAGGCGGCATTGAGCGCGTCCCCCTTCCCGGTGCGGGCGTGCGGCCGGTGGCGCCGGACCAGGTGGACCATCGGGTCGGTGCTGGCGCGGTCGGCCACCACCTGGGCGGTGGCATCGTCGCTGTCGTCGTCGATCACCCACACATGCGCGGTGCCGAAGGTGCGCCGGAGTTCGTCGATCGTGGTGCCGATCACCACCTCCTCGTCCCGGCACGGCACGAACATGTGCCACTCGAACCGGCCGGCGTCGCCGGTCTGGTCCGGCCGGCGACGGAAGTAGGCTCGGGCGATCGTGGTCAGGTAGGACAGGAACATCACCACGATGGCCAGCGAGATCCCGAACAGCACCGGCATCATCGGCGTTCGGCCTTCCGCAACCGGGCCGCACGAACCAGCAGCAGACCGGCCACCACGACCACGAGCGCGACCACCAGGTAGAAGCCGGTCGCGAACCCGGTATAGGCAAGTCCGGCAGCCACTCCGACCCCTGGACCTCGACTGGTGTACATCGCTGCTGCGCCTCCCTCAGTGCTCTCCGGTGCGACTCATGGCCGCTTCAGCACTCACCGTGGCAACCGATGTCCGAAGGTTGGTCACCGCCCGGTCACCAGGTGGGACCGACCCGGTCACCGGCCGGTCAACAGTGCGCCGGATCTCGGAGACCAAGCGGTGACCGGGGCGGCTGCCTGCGCCGTTACTCTGAGCGGAGGTCGCAGGCGCGGTGTGGCGCCGGCGGTGGCGCCCCGAGAGGAACGACATGTTGCGAATAGAAGTTCTCGGGCCGCTCCAGGTGACCACGGAGAGTGGCCCGATCAGGATCGGGGGGCAGACCGCCGTCCTGCTCGGCTGGTTGGCGATGCATGCGAATCGGCCGCTGCGGATCGAGGAGATCGCACGGCTGTCTGCTGATGACGCGCCCGCCGGGTCCGAGCAGCGAGCCCGGACGCTGCTGCGGCGACTGGCTGCGGACCTGGCCGGCGCGATCGACCTCGCTCCGGCCACCGCGTGCCTCACCGCGGATGAGGGCACGATCGATGCGGCCCAGTTCACCGCTCTGGCCGCCGATGCCCGGCGGCATTGGCGCGAGGGCGATCATGAGCGCGTGGCCGAAGACGTCGAGCGCGCGCTCGCGTTGTGGCGTTCGGACCCGTACCCGGAGCTGGCGCACCTCCTCGATGCGATGCCCGCGATCGAAGCGCTGAACCGGACCCGGCTCGCCGTATTGGAGACGCAGCAGGAGGTCGCCATGGACCGCGGGGTCGACTTCACCACCGTCGCTCAGCTGCGCCAGCTGGCTTCGGCACACCCGGAGCGGCTCGGGTTCCGACTGCTGCTGGCCCGCGCGTTGCACCTGCTGGA
>DXBY01000104.1 GCA_019116305.1 Candidatus Ruania gallistercoris
GTGGGCTGGGTGCCGACAACGGCCCGTAATCCCAGCCCTGAGTCTTCAGGTGCTCCCGGGTCTGCAGCACCAGCTCGATCATCTGCTCACTCGTGGCCCGCGGGCTGGATTTCGGGCGGGTACTGCGCGGTTCCATCGCCGGCCACCGGCCCTCCTCGCGAGCTCGCTTACGGACGGCGTAGAACCACGAGGTCGAGACCCCGTGCCGGCGACAGAAGGGGGTGTCAACTTCTCTGTGTAAGTCCCGTTTTGGGGACCTGACACGAGAGGATGTTTTGACGTGAGTGTGACTGATGAGAAGCCGGTGGAGTCGGTGGTGAAGAAGACCGATGCGACCAACGAGGTCGCTGCGGAGTTGGTGGCCTCGGGAGCGTTGGATGAACTCTTCGCCAAGATCGATGGTGGCCAGATCGAGCTCACCGGCGATGGGGGCATGGTCCCGGCGCTGGTCAAGGCCGCTCTGGAGCGTGGCCTGCAGGCCGAGCTGACCGAGCACCTGGGCTATGACAAGCATGGCCCGATGGGCCGGGGCAGCGGCAACTCCCGCAACGGGGTCAGCGCTAAGACCGTGGCCAGCGAGGTCGGCCAGATCGAGCTGGACATCCCGCGCGATCGCGCCGGGACGTTCACCCCGATGCTGGTGCCCAAGGGCGCCCGCCGCCTGGGTGGGCTCGATGAGATGATCATCAGCCTCTATGCCGGCGGGATGACGATCCGCGAGATCATCCATCACCTCGCGACCACGATCGGGACCGAGCTCAGCCACGAGACGATCAGCAATATCGTCGATGAGATCGCCGAGGAGGTGATGGCCTGGCAGGCCCGCCCGCTGGAGACCTTCTACCCGGTGATCTACCTGGACGCGATCTGGATCAAGATCCGCGACGGGGCGCACGTGCGTAACAAGGCAGCCCATATCGCCGTCGGGGTCGACATGGACGGTATCAAGCACGTCCTGGGCATCTGGATCCAGACCAGCGAGGGCGCGAAGTTCTGGGCCGGGGTGTGCTCCGAACTGGCCAACCGCGGCGTCAAGGACGTGCTCATCGTGTGCACCGATGGGCTCAAGGGCTTTCCCGAGGCGATCGAGTCGACCTGGCCCGAAAGCCTGGTCCAGACCTGCGTGGTCCACCTGATCCGAGCTTCGATGAGGTTCGTGAGCTACAGCGATCGCAGAGCCGTGGCCGCGGGACTGAAGCCGATCTACACCGCTGCCACCGCCGAGGCCGCCGCCCAGGCGCTGGAGGCCTTCGCCGCCACCGAGCTCGGGGCCCGGTATCCGGCCGCGATAGCGACCTGGAAGGAGGCGTGGGAGCGGTTCATCCCGTTCCTGGCGTTCCCACCGCAGCTGCGGCGGGTGATCTACACGACCAACAGCATCGAATCGCTGAACTACCAACTGCGCAAGATCACCAAGAACCGCGGGCACTTCCCCAACGACGAGGCCGCCCGCAAGCTCCTCTGGCTCGCGATCTGCAACATCGAAGACCGCCGCGCCCGCGAACGGGCCAAGGAACGCGGCAAGCCCGCCAACCAACGCAGAGCTGCCGGCCGACTCGTCGAAGGGCAAGTCACCACGAACTGGAAACAGGCCCTCCAACAACTCGCCGTGGCCTACCCCGAACGCATCAACCCCCACCTGGACTACTAACCCCACTTACACAGAGAAATTGACAGGCCCCTCATCGGCCAACCAGTGGTTACTGTGCGGTACGTGCAGACGGCGCTCGGCGTCTCGTTCAACACCGCCCGGTCCGCGATTGATCTCCTCGAAGAAGCGGGGGATCGTGCACCAGGCGGTCACCGGTCGCCGCCGCAACCGCACCTGGCACGCCCGAGACGTCACCGCCGCGCTGGACGCCTTCGCCGAACGCGCCGGACGCCGAGGCTGACAACCGCGACAACGCCGAACCCGCAGCCCGGCACCCTCACCGAACCCACCCAACGAACCCTTTCCACCAGACCCTCAAACGCTGGCTGACCGCCCAGCCGCCGGCCCACGACACCACAGCCCTGCAGCACCAGCTGAACTCCTTCCAGACCTGGTACAACACCCAACGCCCCTACCGCGCACTGAACCGCCGCACCCCGGCAGAGGCCTACGCGCAAACACCGAAAGCACGCCCCGCCCCACACTCACGGTCCGGTGGCTGCACGATCCGCACCGACCGCGTCGATCAGGACGGCGAAGGTCTCCCTTCGCCACGCAGGCAAGATGCGCCATTTCGGCATCGGTCGCGCCCACAAAGGACGACCCGTCCGCCTCCTCATCGACCACGACGACGTCCTCGTCGCCGACCTCAACACCGGCACCATCCTCGCCGAGCTCACCATCGACCCCACCCGCGGCTACCAGGCAAAAAGAAGGACCCCGGCAAAAATCGGGGCCCTACTTCGTGAACCATGTACCGAGACATCCGCGAACGATGTCCCGAGACTTCCCAATGGCGGACGAGGGGGGAGTGGAACCGGAAGTGTTGTGACCTGCGCATTTAGAACCTGATGAGGCCTTGTGTCAGCGGCGTGTCAGTTTCTCAAGACGGGGTGCGTGTCCGGAGCGCGAGCTCGACTCGTTGCAGCCCGGCCGCTGAGCCCTCGACGACGGCCCAGACGAGCCGATGGGCCTTCATGTCACCGACCATCGAGTCTAGCCGGGAGCGTTCCAGGTGGTCCAGAGGCGCGTCGTCGCGTACGTCAGCGGGCCGCAACAGTGCGGCGAGAACGGCGAAGTCGATGAGATGCCGGTCTCGGGCGCGGTCGAGCGTGACGGTGCGGGCGGCTGCCTTCGCCCCGAGTGCGCCGAGCAGCGAGGGCCGCGGGACGGTGCCGCGTCGCCCATCGACTATGACCTGCTGCGGAGAGGTGCGATTGAGTGCCTTCTGCGCCCCTGGTGTCTCGATCGTGGTGCCCCCGCCGGCGCCGACTCGGTTTGCAGCAGTCTCACCGAGGAAGCGGGGGATCAGCAGGTCGATGGTCGCATCGTTACGCACCCACCGATGCTGGTGGCCCCGCCAGGTCGTGCCGTCGGGAGTGAATCCATGCTCGGAGAGTGCGGTCGTGATCTGCAGGAGCGCGTTCGGATGTCCCCGGACGTCCAGGACGGCGTCCGCGTCGTCGGTGGGCCGTGTAGGCCAGGACTGCCGGTTGGCGCACCACAGGTGGACCATCTGCCCGCCTACGAGCGTCCACCCGGTGGGGTGGGCTTCGTAGAGGTCGAGCAGTGCATGCCAGCTGGCGGTCTGCTTGTCGTTCAGCATCGGTACGTCGACGAAGGAGTCGGTCATGGCTGACCGTCCGGCCTGCTGGCTGTGTGCTCACGGATGAGGTTCCGCGCCTGTTGCGCCTCGCGCGGTCCGAAGTCGGCGAGGTCTGCCGCTATCAACAGCCACGGCACGGGGTTGCTCGGTGGCACGGAGGCGGCGTAGAGGACCACGTTCGGTACGTCGCCAAGAGCTGGTTCGGTCAGCATGTGGTCCCACACCAGGTCCTGCAGGTCGCCGATGTTTACGTAGCCCTCGGCCAACCGTGCGTCTGCCATACCGGAGCGGGGGTCGGATCTGCCCGAGGGAACGACGCGTGGGTCGGCCAGGAGTGCAGGTGCGTCCGGTCCGACGAACTGTGATCGCTGCGCTCGGCGGGAGAGCAGCGAGCGCAATGAAGGCAGCGGATCTGGTTCGAGCAGGAGCGCTCGCCATCTGCGGCGCAGTCGTGACACCTCCGAGGGGCTCAGGTCCTGCGGTGAACGACCGTCGGCGATGGCCACCAAGGCTCGCGCCGACCGGGGGCTGAGGGGCTGGCCACGTCGCATGGGCACTGCCGCCAAGGAGGCAAGGTCGATCAACCAGCGGCCACCGATCTTCTGGCCCCGAAGCTGGCCGTGGGCGAGCATGTTCCGTACCCGCTGGGGGCTGACCCCGAGGTGTCGGGCCACATCGTTCACGTCGGCCTGTGCCATAGATAGTATTGTTGCGGACTCGAAATAATACTGTCAATCGGTGAGTGTGGCTCGGCCTTCACCTCGTGCGCGACCGTCCGTCGCGCATGCCCGTTTCGGCGAGCGTGAGCATCGCGGCGACGACGCCCTCCCATTGTGGGTGAGCCAGGTCGCCGTCCCGCAGTCGTCGAGAGAGCTCACGAACAACCTTGCGGCACGCCACCGGAGAAGCGAGCACACGCGCGACGGTCTCGTCCCACGAAGGCTCCGTTCGTCGGACGACGACTTCGCGTGCGATCGCCCTGTTGGCGGCTGCCCGACGCTCTTCGTACGCCGCGCGTCTGCACCGTTGGGAACACCACAGGCGGGGCCGGCCGCGTCCGCTCGTGCTCCCTGGGATCGTGTCTCCACACCGCGGGCAGATGCCGCCAGGCGTTGTCTCAGCAGGCTTTGACTCGCGTCGCTCGCTGGCAGCGATGCGTCGTTGCCGCGCCCGTTGGGGTCTGCTGCACGGATAGGTGACACCTGAGCTGCCTAGTCGAGTGGCTGGGCTGGAAGGATGTCATCGTGACCAAGCCCTACCCGAAGGAGTTCCGCGACGACGTCGTGCGAGTCGCGCGGAACCGCGAGTCCGGTGTCGAGCTGTCCCAGATCGCCGAAGACTTCGGGATCCACTTCACGACCCTGTACTCGTGGATGAAGAAGGCTGACATCGAGGACGGTGAACGGCCCGGTGGGACCGCAGTGCAGTCCGCGGAGCTACGCGAAGCCAGGAAGCGGATCCGCTTGTTGGAGCAGGAGAACGAGGTCCTGCGCCGCGCGGCTGCGTATCTGTCGCAGGCAAACCTGCCGGGAAAATGATGTACCCGCTCGTTCGCGAGTTGGCCGAGGACGGCGTGCCCGTCACGGCGGGCGTGTCGGGTGCTCAACATCGCTCGTCAGCCCTACTACCGGTGGCTGACGGGCCCGGTCACCAGGGCTGAACTCGAGCAGGCATGCCGCGCCAACGCGCTTTTCGACGCCCACCGTGACGATCCCGAGTTCGGGTACCGGTTCCTGCTTGATGAGGCCCGCGAGGGTGGCACTGCGATGGCGGAGCGGACCGCGTGGCGGATCTGCTCTGACAACGGCTGGTGGTCAGCATTCGGCAAGAAGCGGGGCAAGAACGGCAAGAAGCCCGGACCGCCGATCCACGACGACCTGTGCGCCATCATCGATGACGATGGCCGCATCCGCCACGAGTTCGCCGCCGCTGGGCCGAACGAGCTCTGGATCGGCGACATCACCGAGCACGCCACCGGTGAGGGCAAGGTCTACATCTGCGCGTTCAAGGATGTCTTCTCCAACCGGATCGTGGGCTATTCAATCGACTCCCGGATGAAGTCTCGGCTCGCTGTCACCGCGCTCAACACAAGGCCGCTGCCAGGCGCGGTGACGTGGCCGGCTGCGTGGTTCACACCGACAGGGGATCGCAA
>DXBY01000105.1 GCA_019116305.1 Candidatus Ruania gallistercoris
TGAACCCATCCGGTCCCCACCACTGGGAGAGGTGTCGCACGGCGGTGAAGGCCTCGAACACCAGCTCCCGAGGGGCGTCGACCACCCGGGAGACCACTACTTCGCGGTCGGCGGTGGCCGTCTGCGCCGAGCCGCCCTGCTCTGTCTCGTTCATCAGCTACTCCTCGTGGTCGTGCTGCTTCAGCCCCTGCACGTACGCATCCAGACGGTCGAAGCTCTCGGTCCAGAACTGCTCGAACCCGCCGGCCCACTCGTGGACGGCTCGAAGCCCGCGTGCGTCCAGGGCATACAGGCGCTGCTTCCCGTGCTTGCGGTCCTGCACCAGGCCGACGTCGCGGAGCACCCGCAGGTGTTTGGACGTGCCCGGCTGTGGGAGGCCGAGCTCCTCGGCCAGCTCCGTCACCGGACGCTCACCGGTGCGCAGCAGCACCAAGATGTCCCGACGCCGCGGTTCGGCGATCGCGTTGAAGACGTCCGACGCCGCTGCAGCTCGTGCCATTTCTCCATAATATGCTTATATGGGTATGCGTCAAGAAGTGGAGGTGATTGCTAGCGTCGACGCATGCGGAAGAGACGGCCCATGCTTGCCCTGTTCGGCGCGCTGTTGTTCTGGGTGGGCCTGGCAGCGACGGTGCTCTTTGCCGCCGCCGTGATCTACCTCGTGGCCACCGGCTCGAGCGCTGACTGGATCATCTTCGCCTTCACCGTCCCGCCGGTAGTTATCGGCTGGCTGATGGTGCGGCGCAGCGGCGTGCCGTTCGGGGACGCGATCAACCTCTGAGCCGAGCGCGGACCTGGCGATAGCTCACGCCAGGCAGAACTGCCGGATCTGGTCGATGAGCACAGCCGGCTCGACGCCGTGCCAGTCTCCGGGCAGCGACCGGTGCTGCCCCTGAGTCACGCCGGCGCCCACCCGCTCGGCAAAGTTGGTGAGCAGGGAAGGGCTCGCCTGGCTGGACAGCGCGAGTGTGGGTGCACCGACCGAGGCGAGCAGTTCGTCGGTGACTGTGTCGGACAGCGTGGTGTCATACCGCAGGGTGCCGGCGGCCGGAGCGAGAGCCTCCCGCATGGGCGCCAGCTGGTCGATCACCTCGGTGGGCATGCCCTGGAACTCGTGGAACGTCCGGATCGCCTCGGCGCCCTGCCCGGCCGCCACCAGGGCGGTCAGTCGCTCCTCCAGGTCGCCTACCCCCGGCAGCGGACCCAGCGGCGGTTCGAGCACCACCAGGCGGTCGAGCGGCACGCCGATGGCCGCCGTGTACAGGGCGAGCGTGCCGCCGGAGGACAGCCCGTAGGCGTTCACCGGGGTGATCCCGGCCGCGGCGGTCACCGCGGCGAGGTCCTCCGCCTCCCGTGCCGGCGCCCACGGCTGGGTGTCGCCGGAGGCGCCCTTGCCGCGCCGGTCGTAGCTGATCACCGTGAACGTCTCGGCGAGCGGGTCGATCAGCTCGGCGGACGGGCTCGTGGAGCGGTCGAACAGCACGGCATCGACCAGCACCAATCCCGGTCCGGTGCCCTGGCGCTGCCAGGCGATCGAGGTACCGTCCGTGGAGATGGCGGTGCCGATGACGGCGGAGCTCGTGGTGGTCATCAGGTGTTCCCTTCGTAGGCCAGCGCTGGATCGAGCGGGACATGAAAGACCTGGGCGAACTCCTCGAACAGTTCCCGCGGGCCCTCGAGCGTGACCCGGCCATCGGCCAGGACCTCCTCGGTGGTGACGATGCGGCCGAGCAGCTCACGCAGCCCGCCGGTGGCGTGGATGGTGAGGTCGCACGGCTCGGCCACCCCTTCGCCGATCTCGATGGCCGCGGCACTCACCCGCGCGTGCGCGGCCGCGTCGCCGGCGCGGATCGAGAAGGTCCGGGTGCCGGAGAGCTGCCCGGGCACAAACGCGGCCTGCATCGCCGCGGCCAGGCCGGAGTCGGTGAGGATGTCTGTCTCGGCGGGCACCAGCATCCGCTGCGCGCCCCACCGGCCGAGGGCATCCAGGACCGGGCGCAGCCCCTCGCCGTAGTCGGAGAGGGCGTAGGTGACGCCCCGTTCCGGCGCGGGATCGAGCCGGCGTTCGATCACCCCAGAGGTCTCCAGCTCGCGCAGCCGGGTGGTGAGCACGTTGCTCGGCACGCCGGGGATGGCCTGCCGCAGCTCGGTGAAGCGTTTGGGGGAGACCATCACGGTGCGCAGGATCAGCAGTGCCCACCGTTCTCCGAGGATGCCGGCGGCCTTCGCCAGCCCGCAGAACTGCCCGTAGTCCTTCATCGAGTGAGGACTCTAGACACGAAAGATCATATTCGCAACCATGGTTGTATGAACGAACTGGACCCGCGGCCACCGGAAGTTCCACGGACCGACTGGCAGGACGCCGTCTGGAAGCTCCGCGAGGCGGAGAAGGAGCACATGCGCCGAGGCGACGCCCTCGCGGCCGCGCGCCGACGGCTACCGATGACGCTGATGCCACAGTTCCGGCTGACCGGAGCGAACGGCGAGGTCAGCCTGCAGGACGTGTTCGAAGGGCGCCGCCAGCTGGTGACCTACCAGCTAATGTGGCGCGACGGCAGTGACGTGCAGTGCGAGGGCTGCACCATGTTCATGGAGCACTTCGCGAGCATGCGGTACTTGAATGCGCGGGACACCACCTTCGCCGTGGTCACCCGCGGGGCCTGGCCGGAGGCCTCCGCCTACCGGGAGACGATGGGCTGGACGATGCCGTGGTACTCCAGCCCCGAGCTCGCCGGCTACCTCCTCGAACCGGACACCTCCTTCACGCTGACCGCCTTCCTCCGTGACGGCGAGGACGTCTACCAGACCTACGCGACCACCGGCCGCGGCACCGAGACGCACTCCTACCACTGGAGCCTGCTCGACCTGACCGCCTTCGGGCGCCAGGAGAACTGGGAGTCCTCACCGCCCGGGTGGCCGCAGACCGCGCCGTACGAGTGGTGGGCCGTAGACGGCGTCCCGCTCGCGGCCCACGAGCGTTCCGGTGGCACGTGTTGCGCCTCACGGTCTGCCCGCACCGGCAGCAATCAGCCATGATGGTGCCATGCGTCACCTGCGCCGAACCCTCGCCCTAGTCACCGCATGCTTGCTGGCGGTGCTCGCAGCCGGCTGCGGTGCGGTATCCGACTCACCAGAGGGCACCTGGACCGGCGCCGAGGGCACCGAGCTGGAGCTCACCGTTGAAGGCATGGTCACCGGCACCGACGGGTGCAACCACATCAGTGGTACGTGGGAGCAGGACGGCGAGACGGTCACATTCAATGGGATGGTCGGCACGCTGATGGCCTGTATGGACGTGGACATCTGGCTGTCCGACCCGGCCACGGCCACGATTGACGGGGACACGATGGTGGTGTTCAACGCCGAGGGCACCGAGCTCGGTGAGCTGCAGCGGGCCTGACCGCAGCGAGCAGTCTCAGCCGGCCAGGTAGTCGGTGGACCACGGACCGACTGCCGTGCCCAGCAGCACAGTCTCCTCGGCGGCGCCGTCGAAGTGGACAGCACCTGCCGGTACGTAGAGAAAGCTGCCTGCCGGGTAGCGCTGGGCCGCGTCCGGGTCGAGCCGGTCGCCGTAACCGAGCCGGAGCTCACCGCGGGCCACCACCAGGTGCGCATCGGCCGAGTGCGAGTGCGGTTCGTCCCAGAATCCTGCCGGGATGAAGAACGCGTAGGTGAACGTCTCGCCAGGTCCCCGGGTGCCCACCAGAGTGGCCGACCGGGTCCCGTCGGGATTGGTCTGCTCCCACCCGATGTCCTCGATGGTGGTGGCAAAGGCGGGAGTGGGCTGCCCGGCAGTGGCCATTGCTGGTGCTCCTTTGCTGGTGGTCCGGTGTGCGGCAGCGGTGCCGCGGGCACCGCCATGATGGCAGGGCGCCAGTAGGCTCGGGTGCATGCTCTCCGTGGTGCTCGGCGCGACCGGAGCGCTGCTTGCCGGGCTCGCGGTCTGGTTCCGGGTGGGCACCTCGGGCCCGGCGCGGTGGTGGCTGCGCAGCGAGCCCGGGACGGCGCGAAAGGTCACCGAGTCGGTGGCCCTGCTGCTCACACCGTACTTCGCCCAGTTCGCCCTGGTGCTGGCGATCGCCACCCTCCCGGTGTTCCACGAGGTGTTCGCTGCGGCGGCTGTGCTGGCCGAGTTCCTCCTCGGCGCGATCTACGTCTCCCCGCTGCGCTACCGCCGGATGCTGCCGCTATGGCTCTACCCCGCCTGGCTACGCCCCGATCGCGAACAGGAGCAGGACGAGCTGCGCCGTCAGCGGGACCTCTAGCCTTCCGGCTGCACAGCCGGGACTGGTAGCGTCGCGCCCCGATCACACACGAAGGGGTGACGCAGCGTGCTGTACGGGGTCTCCTACTACTTGGAGTACCAGCCATACGACCGCCTCGAGGTCGACGTCGAGATGATGCAGGCGGCGAACATCAACTATGCGCGGGTCGGCGACTCGATCTGGGCGCTCTGCGAGCCGGAGGAGGGCAGATTCGAGCTGGACTGGTTCGCCCGGGTGCTCGATGCGTTGCACCAGGCGAAGATCCAGGTGGTGCTGGCCACGCCGACCTACGCCATCCCGGCGTGGCTCTGGCAACGCTACCCGGAGGTGATGGCCATCGGTCCGCACGGCCGACCCGCTCCGTTCGGTGACCGGCAGAACATGGATCTCACGCATCCGACGTATCGCCGGCTCGCAGAACGGATGGTCAGGACGCTGCTGGACCGCTACGGGCAGCACCCGGCGGTGATCGGCGTGCAGGTGGACAACGAGACCGGCGGGCGCACCCTGTACAACGACTCGGTGTTCGAGGCGTTCGTGGACCGGCTGCGCACCCGGTTCGAGACCGTGGACCGGCTGAACGAGGTCTGGGGACTGAACTACTGGTCCCACCGGATCACCGACTGGTCGCAGCTGTGGCGCCCGAGCGCACCTCCGCACGGCATCGGCGGGAACACCAACCCCGGGTATGACCTGGAGTGGCGCCGGTTCCAGGCCGACCTGGTGACCGAGTTCCTCACCTGGCAGGCCGGTATCGCGCGCGAGTACCTGCGCCCGGACCAGTTCATCACCCACGACGTGATCGGCGGGCACGGGCTGCCGCACTCGGACCGGTACGCGATCGCCCAGGTGGTGGACATCCCCGCCGAGAACTTTCCGTTCCAGGCCCAGGACGGGCTCAGCCACCCGCCGGTGCCCGGTGTGCCGACGTATCACGACCCGTCCGGTGTGCACGGGGCCGCCCAGATCTACTTCCGCGGGGACCTGGCCCGCTCCGGCGGCAAGACGAACTACCTGGTCACCGAGACGAACTCGATCAGCATGGGCGGATCGGCGCACCACTTTCCTGCCTATCCCGGTCAGTGGCGGCTCGCCGCGTACGCCGCAGCGTCCCGCGGCGCCAACGCGATGGCCTACTGGCACTGGCACACCCTGCACTACGGCAGCGAGACCTACTCCGGCGGCGTACTCGGCCACGACCTGCAACCGAACCGGTTCCTCGCCGAAGTGACCCAGATCGGCGCCGAGGTCCGCGCGCTCGGCCCGAGCCTGACCGACCTGACGCCCGCCGAGGACGTGGCGCTGGTCTACTCACCCGATTCGCGGTACGCGCTGTCCTTCCAACCGTGCCTGCCGGTGCCCGGCACCTCCGAGGGCGACCGCAGGTCCTACGAGCGGATCGTCGACACCTTCTACCGGGCCTTCTTCGACGCCCGGGCGCAGATCGGGATCCGACAGGACCTGACGGCGCTGGAGGACTACCCGGTGGTGGTGGCACCGGCGCTGTACATCGCCGACGACGAGACGCTGACAGCGTTGGCGGAGTACGCCCACCGGGGCGGTCACCTGGTGCTCTCGTTCCGCTCCGGCTACGCCGATGAGTACGCCCGAGCACGATGGAGCGGCACCCTCGGCCCGCTCCGCCCTGCGGTCGGAGCCGGGTACTCGCTGTATTCCACAGTGCAGACGCCGCTGCCGGTGGTGGCGCCCGAGGGTGCGCCGGCCGATGGGCTCAGACTGGCTGAGGACGCTCGCGCCGAGGCCTGGCTGGACGAGCTCGAGCCGGACGGCGCCACCCCGCTCGCGTACTACGACCACCAGTTTTTCGGCAGGTTTCCGGCAGTGACCCACCATCGGTACGGCGCCGGCCAGGTGACTTACGTCGGCACTCTGCCGAACGCCTCGCTCGGGCGCTCGATCGCCGCCTGGGTGCTGGAGCAGGCCGGTGTCGATCCCCTCGGTGCGGGCCTGCCGGAGCCGGTCCGGGTCACTCGTGCCGAGGCGCCCACCGGGGAACAGCTGGTCTTCGTGACCAACTGGTCCGCGACCAGCCAGCAGGTCCCGGCGCCGGTGTCCGGAACCGACAAGCTCACCGGTGCCCGGCTCGCGGTGGATGCCGAGATCGACCTGCCGCCGTGGGGCGTGCGGATCGTGGCGGAGTAGGAGCCACGGCTTGCGCGGCGGGGAAGCGCGTGGCGGTGCGGCGGCGTGGACGCTGGAGCGCGGCGAGCCGTCGGCAGGGCAGGGTGGTGAGCCACGTGCACCCATCCCTACTGACGGTTCCCGACTACGACTACGCGCCGGTGAGGCAGCCGCCGTCCACCGGCAGCGTGACCCCGGTGATGAACCCGGCTCGGTCGCTGAGTAGTGCGGCGACGGCGAAGCCCACCTCTTCCGGCTCCCCGACGCGTTTCATCGCCTGCGGGGCGATCAGTCCGTCCACGAACTCCTTCGGGGAGACATCCATCAACGGTGTCCGGATGGCGTTCGGTGCCATGGCGTTGATCCGCACCCCCTGGCCGCTGTACTCCAGCGCTGCGTTCTTCGTCAGCCCGACGATCCCGTGCTTGCTCGCGGTGTGCGCGCTGATCAGTTCCACGCCGGTCAGTCCAGCCACGGCCGCCCGCCGGCGGCGCGGATCGCGGCGACCGTCTCCTGTCCACCGTCCTCGGCAGTGGGCAGGTCGGACACCACCACCTGGGCTCCCTCCTGGGCCGGTTCGAGGGCGATCCCGCGCCGGGTAGCACCGGCGGACCCGGTGACGAACCCCGACTATCCCTCGATAAGCAGTGCCACGACTACACCTTTCGACTACGCGTGCATGAGATGAAAACTGCGCGTGCACGAGATGAATTTGTGTCTAACTATGGACGCCGCCGAGGATGCGCCGGTCTTCGCTGAACGGCGCGGTGAGGCCGGTCAGCGGCTGGTGCACCGGGCGATCAGTGCCTGGGGAGTCCATTGACCCTCCAAGTGATGCATGCCACGGTACGTGCATGCGCCTAGCGCATGACAACCGAGGACGTGGCACGGTCACGGACAACAGGAGGAGTGACGATGGCTCAGGGCAAGATGAGCAGGCGGACGGCTCTGAAGGGCTTGGGTTTGGCCACGATCGGCGGAGCAGCTGTGGGAGCGTCCGTCCAGGGAGCGCTGCCGGCTAGTGCTTCTGGGTCCAGGCGCGTGCACAACGTGATGGCCTATGGTGCAGCGGGCGACGGCGAGACCGACGACACGGCAGCATTCCAGTCGGCCATCGACGCGATCCGCGAGGCTGGTGGCGGGACGTTGATGATTCCTCCCCGCACCTACAACCTCGCCTCAGAGGCTGCCGGCGCCTGCGTGGTCCTGAACGCGGACAACATGACGGTTCGTGCCCGCGGTGCCCGTTTCATGCGGCCGAAGGAGTATCAGCGCGCGATGTTCGTGGTCAACACCCGAAGGGGTGAACCTCTCGACTACGGCGCCGGCATCAGGAACCTGCACTGGATCGGTGGTCGATTCATCGGCGACATCAGCGCGGGAAACTACCTGTGCGCTTTCGGGCTCCACAATGCACAGAACTGCACTTTCGAGTCGATCGTCTTCGAGAACTGCCAAGCGGGCGCATCCCACATGTTTGACATGGTGGGTGCAGATAACATCCTGATCCGCGATTGCGACTTCCTCGGGCAGGAGACTCGAGAGGAGACCGCCAACATTGCTGAAGCGGTCCAGATCGGCGCCGGCTACAAGGGCGGGTTGACCGGCGGGCACGAGAACTGGGGCTTCACCGGCAATATGACTCGTGACGTGACGATCGAGGACTGCCGCTTCCTGCCGTTTGCGGGTCAAGCCGGTCCGACGCCGTTCGGCCACCACGGCGGTGTGGAGGGGAAGCATCACGAGCGCTTGCGCTTCCTGCGCAACCTGGTGGAAGACCCACGAACCAGCCTCGTGCCGCCGGACAAGCCCTCGGACACCGTGAACAGGGGTCTGATCCACCTCTCCGACGCCCATGACGTGGAGGTGATCGGGAACGTGTTCCGGCAGAGCGAGAACCGGGTGAGCCGTGTGATCACCCTGATGGGCTTCGACAACGGCGTTCTCGAAGGGGCGGATCCGGAGGACGCCGCGCGTGGAGATTTCGAGCCGCAAGCGCCGGCCAATATCACGATCCGGGACAACGAGATCCATGGATTCCCCGCTCACGAGGACTACGACGCGATCTACATCCGGGGCCTGGACGGCACTGTGGTGCCACAGGTGACGATTGCCAACAATCTCATTACCGATGGTTACGACAGTGGCGCTGAGGGCCATGCCGCTGGAATCCGGATCGGGAACGCTGACGCGCCGAAGGTTCACCACAATGAGATCCAGAACTACTACCGGGGAATTGACGCATCGGACGGGACCATAGAGTCCGGCGAGCTGGTGGAGAACTCGATCTCCAGGAGCGCTCCTGTTGCACCTGGTGCGATCGCGATCTCGCCAGATGTGACGGATTCGAGCGTGACCCAGAACGTCGTAGCGGGATTCGAGGTTGCGGTCCTGGGCGATGCTGGCACCGGCACGGACGTGTCGGACAACACCGTGCTGCCCCCGGACGCCTGAGAGGTGCACCGAGCCTGGGTCTGCACTACTGCCGTGACGGTCCGCAGCCAGAGTCTGCGTTGCGCGGGTGCAGTACTGCACCCGGCAACGTCAGGCCCGGACCCTCTCGAGGTGCAGGCCCAGGTAGGGCAACACGTCAGCCATCGATCGCACATGCTCATGGGCGCCGGGCTCATCGTCGCAGTGGCCGTACGGGTCGTAGTGCAGGGCGCGGATGCCGGCGTCCTGCGCACCGTGGACATCGGCGCGGACCGTGTCTCCGACGTGGATCGCCTGCTCGGGCCGGGCGCCGAGGCGATCCAGGGCCAGCTGGAAGAAGCGCGGGTCCGGCTTGTTGAGGCCTACCACCTCGCTGTCCAGGATGGTGTCCACCGGCACGCCCGGCCCGTCGCCCACCTGGCACATCTGCGCCTCCTGCAGCATCGACTCGATGGTCCCGTCGGCCTGGGAGACCACTGCCACCGGAATGCCGGC
>DXBY01000106.1 GCA_019116305.1 Candidatus Ruania gallistercoris
GCCTGCGAAGCGGCGCGCAGCTGAGCGTCCTGGTTCTCGGTGAGGAAGGGCGCCGGCGCCTCCTCGACCAGCTTCTGGTGCCGCCGCTGCAGCGAGCAGTCCCGGGTGGAGGCCACCACCACAGTGCCGAAATCATCGGCCAGGCACTGCGTCTCCACGTGCCGAGGGCGGTCCAGGAACCGCTCCACGAAGCATTCGCCGCGGCCGAACGCCGCCGTCGCCTCCCGCACAGCGGATTCGTACAGCGCGTCGATCTCGTCGGTGGTCCGGGCCACTTTCAGGCCGCGGCCGCCGCCGCCGAACGCGGCCTTGATCGCCACCGGCAGACCGTGCTCGGCGGCGAAGGCGTGCACCTGGTCGGCACCGCTGACCGGGTCCGGGGTGCCGGCCACGAGCGGGGCGCCGGCGCGTTCGGCGATGTGCCGGGCACTGACCTTGTCCCCGAGCGCGTCGATCGCCTCCGGTGGCGGGCCCACCCAGGTCAGGCCGGCGGCGATCACGGCGCGGGCGAACTCGGCGTTCTCGGCGAGGAACCCGTAGCCGGGGTGCACCGCATCGGCCTCGGCGCGCCGGGCGACGTCGATGATCTTGGCGATGTCCAGGTAGGTCTCTGCCGCCCGCGACCCGTGCAGGGCGTAGGCCTCGTCGGCCAGCGCGGCGTGCAGTGCCTCCCGGTCCGGGTCGGCGTACACCGCCACCGAGGTCAGCCCGGCGTCCCGGCAGGCGCGGACGATCCGGACGGCGATCTCGCCACGGTTGGCGATGAGCACTTTGCGCAAGGGGCGGACTGCTGGTTGCGGCGCCGCGCTCGTCGACATGCACTCTCCTCGAAGTTCACTGGGGCCCGCGCACCGAGGCGGATGTCCGGGCGGTGACGCACACGGCGTCGGTCCACGCTAATACCGCGGGGCCCTTCGGGCCCAACCACCGCACCGGGTGCCCAAGAAGTCTGTACGCCCTGGCAACGCGCCCGGGTTGGAATTGTAGGAATCCTACAAGGCAACCTCCGCGGAAACGCCTCCCGATTGCTGTGCCGTAGTCCAGGTCACACAAACCCGCCCCGACCACAAGGTCGCGCACACTCGGGCACCGGTGACCGATGTTGCGCGACCTTGTGCTGCCAGCCGCTGTCAGCGCACCTTCGGTGCGGGCAGCGGTGGGGGCTGGGCCGCCGGGGTCTCTTCCAGCCGGGCCAGCGCTTCGGCGATCGCCCGGTCCAGCTGCGGGTCGGCAGCGGAGAACAGGTCCGCCGGTGTGTGCACCACCTCGATGTCCGGGTCGACACCGTGGTTCTCCACACCCCAGCCTTTGCCCTGCATCCAGGTGGCGTACCGGGGCTGGGTCACCGCGGTGCCGTCCACCAGGTCGTACCGGCCGTCGATGCCGATCACCCCGCCCCAGGTGCGCACTCCGACCACCGGGCCCACGCCCAGCGCCTGGGCGGCGGCGTTGACGATGTCCCCGTCGGAGCCGGAGTACTCGTTCGCCACCAGCACCACCGGGCCGCGCGGGGCGCTGTCCGGGTACGGCGCAGGCCGGTCCTCATACCGGGTCAGGGACCAGCTGATCACCCGGGCGGCGAGCTTGGCGACCACCAGCTGGGAGGTGTGCCCGCCGCGGTTGTACCGCACATCGGCGATGACGCCTTCGGCGAGGCTCGCGCTGTGCAGATCGCGGTGCAGCTGTGCCCAGCCGGCGCTCATCATGTCCGGCACGTGCAGGTACCCGAGCCGCCCGTCGGAGCGCTCCCGCACATACTCCCGGCGCGAGCGCACCCAGTCCTGGTAGCGCAGCGCCTCCTCATCGGCCAGCGGTAGCACCACCACCCGCCGGTCCGTCCCGCCGCGCCGCAGGGTCAGCTCCACCGGGGTGTCCGCGGCACCCACCAGGTGCCGTGCAGGCCCGGCCACCGGGTCCACGCCCACGCCGTCGACCGCCACGATCAGATCCCCGGGGCGTGCCCCCACCCCGGCCGCGAGCAGCGGGGAGCGGGCGCCGGGGTCGCTGGACTCGCCAGGCAGGATCCGCTCGATCCGCCAGCCACCGTCAGCCGGGGTCAGGTCCGCACCCAGCAGCCCGAGCCTGCGGGAAGCGTCCCCGAGCGGGTCGGCCGGCATCACATAGGCGTGCGAGGTGTTCAGCTCGCCGACCGTCTCCCAGAGCAGATCCACCAGGTCGTCGTGACTGCGCACCTGCGCCACCACCGGCCGCCACCGCTCGATGACCGCGGTGAAGTCCACACCGTCCATGTCCGCACGCCAGAAGTGCTCGGCCATCAGCCGGGTGGTCTCGGCGAACATCTGCTGCCACTCGGCCATCGGGTCCAGGTCGAACCGGAGCCGGCCGGTGTCCACGGTCACCACCGTCGGGTCCTCGCCGTTGGTGGGCTTGCGGGTGGCCGGGCGCAGCGTCACCGTCTTCTCGTGCCGGACCACCAGCTGCTGCCCGTCCCCGGAGACGGCGTAGGCCTCGGCCTTGTCCACGATCGTGGTCACGTCCCGGTCGGCGAAGGACCAGCGCTGCACCACGTCGGGGGCAGGATCGCCGCCCACTCCCGCGCGGCGGGAGCCGAGCGTCCCGACCTCGTCAGCTGCCTTGATCCACAGCACACCGCCGGCGGCCACCCGCAGGTCCCGATAGTTCGCCGACGGCACCGGGAACGGCATGATCCGCTGCTCGGCGTCACGGGCGTCCAGGTCCGGGCTGGCGACGGCGGAGTCCGGCGTGGTGGGGGCGTCGTCACCGTGGTCCGGACTCGCCGCTGCAGGAGAGCGGCCCGCCACACTCGGCCCGAACGGGGCGGGCTCGTCCGCGGCGATGGGGATCAGCCAGGGCCGGGTAGCGCCGGTGAAGGACAGGTCGAACGCCTGGGTGTCGTACTCCGGGTCCAGGGTCCGGTCGGAGAGGAACACCACGAACTTGCCGTCATCGGTGACTGCGGGGCAGCGGTCGTGGAACTGGCCGCTGGTCAGGGCGACCGGAGCCTCATCGGCCTGCGTGTCCAGGATCATCACCCGGTGCTGAGTGCCTTCGGCCTCAGTGGGCTCGGACCAGAGCAGGTAGCGCCCGTCGGGGGAGAACGTCGGGCCGAGCGGTTCACCCCTCCCGGACCGGGTGACGTCCCGGACCGAGGAGGCTGCGCCGTCGTCGGAAACATCGATCAACCGCACCCAGCCATCGTGGGAGACTGCCGCCAGGCGATTCCCGGCCGGGTCGGCGGCCAGGTGCAGCACCCGCCCGAGCTGTCCGCTGAGGATCCGCTGTGGTGGCGCCGAGCCGTCGATGGTGTGGATCTCCAGGGCGTCAGCGCCCTCGGCGTCGGTGACCAGTGCGACTCGGCTGGTCCGGCCGAGGAGCACGGGTTCGCGCACCCGCACCCCGGACTCTGCCGCCAGGGCGCGGGCCGGTCCGTCCCGGTGGGTGAGCCAGAAGGTCTTCCCGCGCCAGCCGACCACGCTGGCGGCACCGGTGTGGTCCGGGGCCAGGGTCTCCAGCCGCTCGTTCGGGTCGAGAGCGACCGGGGCCGGCGTGGTGCCGGGCAGGGAGAGCTCCAGAGTGCGCGGGTGCGCTGACAGATCCTCGAGCAGCCAGATCCGGCCGCGACTGTGCCAGGTAATCCGGGTCCCGTCGGTGCTGGCATCGCGCACGTAACCCTGCTCCGGGCCTTGATGGGTGAGCTGACGGGGCTCGCCGACGCCGGGGGTCTCCCACAGCCACAGATTCGCCTGTTCATCGGCGCGGTCGGGGAAGCGGGCGGCCCGGTCGGAGACGAACACCAGCGCGTCGCCGACCCAGAGCGGGCTGACCAGCGCGGCCGGCTCTCCCGGTAGGAGTCGCTGCCAGTCACCGGCGCCGGTGCGGTCCAGCCACAACCGGGATGCGGTCCCGCCGCGGTAACGCTTCCAGATGGCCGGACCGCGCGCGTTGAAGGTGCTCAGCGCCAGGGCTCCGTCGGGGTGCCGGGCCAGGCCTCCGGCGGCACCGATCTGCAGCCGCTGCCAGGTGCCGTCGGTGCGCACGGCTTTGACCACGGTGTGCCGGATGCTCGCCTCCCCGGCGTTCGAGGCGACCAGCACAGTCTGCTGATCCGCCCAGCCGAGCACGATCAGCACCGAACTGCCCCACCAGGTCAGCCGCTGGGAGCGACCGGACTCGATATCGGTGAGCATCAGCTCGGGGTGGCCGTCGGCGTAGGAGACGTAGGCCAGCGCTCGCCCGTCCGGGGAGAACCGGGGTGAACGGGCCGGGGCGGAGTCGTGGGTCAGCCGCCAGGCGCGGCCACCGGAGACGGGGGCGAGCCAGACGTCGTCGGCGGCGACGAACGTGACCAGGTCGGCGTGGACATCAGGATCGCGCAGATAGGCGGAAGTCACCCGTTCACAGTAGCCGGGGTGTCCAGGGCGTTTCTGGGACGGCGGAGCCGATCAGAGCGACGGCGCAGCCGCGCCCTGGCGCCACAGGTCCACCCAGGTCATACCTACGGTGCTCAGCAGGTCCCGCAGCAGCGGCAGACTGAGTCCCATCACCCCGTGGTGGTCGCCCTCGATCCGGCGGATGAACGCACCACCGTACCCATCGATGGTGAACGCACCGGCCACCGTCAGCGGCTCACCGGTGTCGACGTAGGCCGCGATCTCGGCGTCGGTGATGTCGGCGAAGTGCACGGTCGTGCTGGAGACCCCGCTCGCGCGCCGACCGGCAGCGATCAGCTGGTGGCCGGTGTGCAGCACGCCGCTGCGGCCCCGGATCCGCCGCCAGCGCTCGCGGGCACGCTCAGGGGTGTGCGGTTTGCCGAATGCCTCACCCCCGAGCTCCAGCAGCGAGTCACAGCCGAGCACCACGAGCGGGTCGGTACCCGCATCACCGGTGCGCGGGGCAGGCACCGACCCGGCCGCCGGTTCGCCCCCGGGCCGGGCCGCCGGATCGACGCCGGGCTTGGCGCCGGCCGGCCACAGCTGCGCGGCCACCGCTTCGGCCTTCGCCGTGGCCAACACCTGGACCGACGCGGCCACCGACGCCGGGCCGTGGGCGGCGAGCACGGCGTCCTCGTCCACCCCCGCCACCCGGATGAGCGGATCGACTCCGGCGTTGCGCAACAGGGTGGCCCGCGCGGGCGAGGCGGAGGCGAGGACCAGGCGGGGGCGGCTCACGGCAGCAGCGCGGCGCGCAGGGTGTCCAGGCCCACCGAGCCGACGTCCAGGGCGCGGCGGTGGAATGCGGCCAGGTTGAAGCCGACGCCTTCGCGCTCCCTGGTCTCGTCCCGCAGCTGCTCCCAGAGCCGTTGGCCCACCTTGTACGAGGGTGCCTGCCCGGGCCAGCCCAGGTACCGGTTCAGCTCGAAGGCGAGGAACTCTTTGGCCATGTTCGCGTTCGCGGTCAGGAACGGCCAGGCCTTGGCCGCATCCCAGCTGCCACCACCCCACTCCGGCGGGCACGACTTTCCCAGGTGCACACCGATGTCGATCACCACCCGGGCCGCGCGCAGACGTTGCCCGTCGAGCATGCCCATCTGGTCACCCGGGTCCTCGAGGAAACCGAGATCCTTCATCAGCCGTTCGGCGTACAGCGCCCAGCCCTCACCGTGACCGCTGACCCAGCAGGCGAGCCGGCGCCAGGCGTTCAGCAGCTCAGCACGGTAGATGGTCTGACCGAGCTGCAGGTGATGGCCCGGAACCCCTTCGTGGTAGACGGTGGTGGTCTCCCGCCAGGTGGTGAACTCGGTGACTCCTTCCGGCACCGCCCACCACATCCGCCCGGGCCGGGAGAAGTCCGCACTCGGTGGGGTGTAGTAGATCCCGCCGCTGGTGGTCGGGGCGATCTTGCACTCGATGGTGCGCACCGGGTCCGGGATGTCGAAGTGCGTGCCGGCCAGGGCCGTCAGGGCCGCATCGGCAGTGGTCTGCATCCACTCCTGCAGCGCGTGCGTGCCGTGCAGGGTGCGCGCCGGGTCAGCGTCCAGATCCGCCATCGCCTGCTCCACGCTCGCACCGGGGCCGGAGATCTGCGCGGCCACCCGCTCCTGCTCGGCGGTGATCGCGGCCAGCTCCGCCAGCCCCCACTCATACGTCTCGTCCAGATCCACCTCGGCGCCGAGGAACACCCGGGAGAACCGGGTGTACCGCTCCCGGCCGGCCGCGTCCTCGGTCGGTGCGTGCGGCGCCAGCTCGCGCAGCGCCTCGGCGAGCCGGGCGTACCCCTGGGCGGCGTGCTGCGCCCCGGCGCTCAGCGCCTCGGTCACCGGTTTGCTCACCGGTTTACCGTCCACACTGGCGCCGGCGGCGAAGGTGCGCCAGAACGACTCCGAGCCGGCGAGCCCGTCTGCTTCGGCGATGCATGCTTCGACCTGTCTGATCGCCGCCACCTGTCCACGCTCGGCCGCCACCTGCAGCGACTCGATGTAGCCCGCCAACGCCTGCGGCACTGCATGCATCCGGGCGGCGATCATCTCCCAATGCTCCTCGGTCGCGGTCGGCATCAGGTCGAACACCTCGCGGACGTGCTGCACGGGAGAGGCGATCACGTTCAGCTGCGCCAGGTCCTCCCCGGCCTCGGCGAGCTCGAGATCCAGCCCGATCCGCTCGCGCATCGCGTGCTGGGTGATGCGGTCGGTCTCGTCGGCCGGGGAGATCTCGGCGAGGTCGGCGAGCACCTGCCGCGCGGCGTCGGCGTTCGCCTGGTGCCCGGCGGGGGAGAAGTCGTCGAGCTTCTCCTCGGCGCCAGGGAGCCCGATCTCGGTGGCCAGCATCGGGCTGAGTCGGGTCAGGGTCGCCACGTACTCATCGGCGAGCACGTCGGTGGCAGTAGGAGTGCGGGGCGTCGGTGCAGAACTCACCCGCCGACCCTAACCGGCGAGTGACCGAAGGACACCTCGGCCCGCTCTCGAGAGACGCGGCCGATACATCGAGCACGGGGCCGACGTGGTTCTCTAGAGTGGCTTCATGGCCTCGACTGCCGGTGCGCTGCTCACCGATCTGCATCGAGTCGGCGACCCGGTTGCGCACCCCAACCGGCACTATCACGGGGGCGGGCCGGTGCTCGGCGTACGGATGGGGACCTTGTTCGCCATCGCCAAGGAGCACCGCGACCTGCCCCTCGACGAGGTCGAGCATCTGCTCGACCAGGGCGCGTACGAACCACGACTTGCGGCGTTCTGCGTGCTGGACTTCCAGGTCCGCCACCCGCGTCTGACGGACGGCGAGCGCGAGGCCCGCTACCGCCTGTACCTGGACCGGCACGATGCGATCGACTCCTGGGACATGGTGGATCGTGCCGCGCCGCGCGTCGTCGGCGTCTTCTTGCGCGAGAGGTCACGAGAGCCGTTGTTCGAGCTCGCCACCTCGACCGATCCGCTCCGGCGGCGCACGGCGATGACGGCGCCACTCGCCTACGTTCGCCCCGCGCACCCGGCCGGCATCATCGACCTGCTCCGGCTCGCCGAGCTGCTGGCTGTGGATTCAGATCCGCTGGTACGCAAGCCGGTGGGCATCGCGCTCAAGCACGCCGGCGCGGTCGCCGCCGAGCAGGTACGCACCTTTCTGGACCGGATGGGCGACCGCCTCCCGGCACCCGTTCGCCGGCAGGCGAGGGCCAAGCTCGACTCCCACCGGTGAGCACCACCCGCGGCAACTGAGCGCAACTACTGACGCTCCGCCGTCGGCCGTGGCCAGACTGGAGCCGGCCAGCACCCTGACTCGAAGGAGATGACCATGGCTCGGATCGGTGTCCAGCTGATGACGGTGCGGGATCAGGTGAGGGAGCTCGGGGTGGCTGAGGTGTTGCGCCGGCTGGCCGAGGCGGGGCTGCCGGTGGTCGAGGTCTCCCAGGTGGCGATGACCGCGGAGAACGTGGCTGCGATGGTCCGTGCCCGCGGCGACCACGGAATCGAGTTCGGCGCGCTCTCCGGCACGATGGAGCCCGCCCGG
>DXBY01000107.1 GCA_019116305.1 Candidatus Ruania gallistercoris
ATGTTGCTCTCCTCGCCGATGGTGGCATCGCCGATGTAGGACAGGTGCGGCACCTTGGACCCGGCCCCGATCTCGGAGTTCTTCACCTCCACGAACGCGCCCAGCTTGCCCCGCCTGCCCAGGTGCGCCCCAGGGCGCAGGAACGTGAACGGACCCACAGTGGCGTCGTCGTCGATCTGGGCCTGCGACCCGTGCGTACGGGTGACCGTGGCCCCGGCCCCGATCACCACGTCGGTGAGCGTGCTGTCCGGTCCGATGACGGCGCCGGTGGCGACCCGGCTGCCACCGTGCAGCTGGGTTCCGGGCAGCAGAGTGACGTCCTGCTCGAGCTGGACCTGCACATCGATCCAGGTGGTGGCCGGGTCCACCACGGTGACGCCGGACTCCATCCAGGCGGTGACCACCCGGCGGTTCAGCTCGGCGCCGAGCGTGGCCAGCTGCACCCGGTCGTTCACCCCTTCGACCAGCACCGGATCGTCGGTGGCCACCGCGCGCACCGCACCGCCGTCGGCACGGGCGAGGGCGATCACATCGGTGAGGTAGACCTCGCCCTGGGCGTTGTCCCGGTCCAGCCGGCCCAGCGCGCTGCGCAGCACACCGGCCTGCATCACATACACCGAGGAGTTGATCTCACTGATCTCCAGCTCATCGGCTGTGGCGTCCTTCTGCTCCACGATCTTGGTGACCTGACCGTCGGCGCCGCGCACCACTCGGCCGTACCCGCTCGGGTCGGTGAGGTTCGTGGTGAGCACGGTGACGGCGTTGCCATCGGTCTGGTGCGCCTCGAGCAGCGCGGTCAGCGTGCCGGCATCCAGCAGCGGCACATCGCCGGCGAGGATGACCACCGGCCCGTCGAGCCCGGTGCCGGCCTCGTCCAGTGCCGCGAGCCCGCACTCCACCGCCCGGCCGGTGCCCGGGACCTCGTCCTGGTCCGCGATCACCGCGTCGGGGTCGAGCTCACGCACGTGCGCCGCCACCTGCTCCCGTTCGTGCCGCACCACGACGGCGATCCGCTCGGGGCTCAGGTCCCTCGCCGTGGCGAGCACGTGGCCGAGGAGGCTGCGGCCGCCGATCCGGTGCAACACCTTCGGGGTCGCGGATCGCATCCGCGTCCCTTGGCCGGCGGCGAGAACGATCACTGCTGCAGGTGGCGTCAGGCTCACGCGATCCACTGTAGCGGCCACCGAGGGGCACGCCCGACGCGTCGGTGGCTCGTCGGCCTCGGCGCCTTGTCGCTGCTACCGGGTGCTGGACGTCGATACCCGGAACTCCGGTCCACGCGGTGAACGCCAGCCGGCGTGGCTCCGCCCCCAGGATTCGAACCCGGACCGCACGGCACCAAAGGCCGGCGTGCTGCCATTACACCAGGGCGGATCGCCTGCGCGGCCGGGCTGTACCGCGCTCCGGCACCAGCATCGAGCATACCGGCGCGTAGGACTCCTCGTTCGCAGCCTTCATGACGGCGATCTGCCCGGGCCGCAGCGCCTCACCCACCGTGGTCGAGCCCCGGAAGTGCCACGAGGCGGCATGATGGGAGGCGTGAGTGACGGATCCAAACGCACGCCGCGTCCGCGGATGTCCGGGCACCAGCGCCGGGAGCAGCTGTTGCAGGTGGCGCGCTCACTGTTCGCGGAGAAGGGGTTCGGCGGCACCAGCGTGGAGGAGATCGCGGCTCGCGCGGAGGTCTCCAAACCGGTGGTCTACGAACACTTCGGCGGCAAGGAGGGCGTCTACGCGGTGATCGTGGACCGTGAGGTGGAGACACTGCTCGCGGCCCTGACCGGGTCGTTGCGCCAGGGCGGTCACCCGCGGGTGACCGTGGAGCGCACGGCGCTGGCGCTGCTGGACTACATCGAGACGAACACCGACGGTTTCCGGATCCTGGTGCGCGACTCCCCCGTCGCCCAGGCCACCGGGACGTTCTCCTCGCTGATCGGGGACGTGGCCACCCAGGTGGAGGAAGTGCTCGCCGACGCCTTCGAGCACCAGGGCTTCGACCCGGCGACCGCGCCGATGTATGCGCAGATGCTCGTCGGGATGATCGCTCTCACCGGGCAGTGGTGGCTGGAGACCCGCACCCCGGCCAAGGACGAGGTGGCCGCACACCTGGTGAACCTGTCCTGGAACGGACTGTCCGCGCTGCAGACGCAACCGCGCCTGACCCGGGCGGCCACCCGCCGTCGCCCGGGCTGACCACCGGAATCCTGGGCGCGGACACACCTTCCAGGCGCAGACACACCAAGGAAGCTGCGTCGGTGAGCGGAAAGTGTGTCCACAGCGGTGCGGGTGCCCGGCGCGGCGCCGCCACGGCTGATCTCTCGATGTCGAGTAATCTCGACCTATGACGGCGGAGGACGAGGTCGACCGGATCGTCCAGGCATGGCAGCGTGAGCGCCCCGACCTGGACGTCACACCGCTGCGCGTCTTCTCGCGGATCGGCCGGCTCTCCCGGCACCTGGACCTGGCCCGGCGGGCGGCCTTCGCCCAGCACGGTCTGGAGGTGTGGGAGTTCGATGTCCTCTCCGCGCTGCGCCGCGCCGGCCAGCCCTACGAGCTCACCCCCGGGCGGCTACTCACCCAGACGCTGGTTTCCTCGGGCACGATGACCAACCGGATCGACCGGCTGGTCGCGCACGGCCTGGTGGTGCGCGCCTCGGCACCGGAGGACCGGCGGGTGGTGCTAGTGCGTCTGACCGATGCGGGGCGCGCGGTGGTGGACGCCGCCATGGAGGATCTGCTGCGCCGCGAGTCCGGGCTACTCGCCGGTATCGACGGCGAGCAGTCCGAGGAGCTCTCCGCGATCCTGCGCCAGCTCCTCACCCAGTTCGAGCACTGAGGCACGCCCCAGCCCGGCCCGCCCGCCGGGCGCAGGTGAGATCGCCGTCAACGGCTTCGCGCCCGCCAGACGATCAGATGGATGGTGTGCGCGATGCCGAGCAGGGCAGCGCCCAGCGCCGTGTTGATCAGCATGATCCCGCCGTCGTCCAACGCGGGGTCCGAGTCGCCCCACCCGACCTTGAGGATGAGCATCACTGCCCCGCTGAGGGCGATCAGTGTCACCACCACAGGTAGTGTCGCACTGGTCACCGGCCGGATGGCGGCATAGGCGCACAGGCCGATCATCAGGAAGATCATCAGCAGCGAGACCAGGGCCAGCCCCATCCCGTGCGGACGCTCCAGCATCTTCCACAGCGACTCCCGGTAGACCTCACCGCCGGGATTCGGTGCACCGAAATAGAACGACGTGCCGTTCAACGCCAGAGCGAGCACAGCGATCGCACCGTACACGGTGCCGTATCGTGGTGGTCCTGGAACGCCTCCGGGCTGCTCGTGTGCGGTCATAGCAAACTTTCCCCTCTCATCGGTCCCCCTTGGACCTGCCAGAGTGTCCGGGGCTCAGGTGAGGGTGTCAACGGAAAAGGGCGCTAGGGCATCCGCTCGCTCAGCAGCTCCGGCGCCGCCAGATGAGCACGTGCACTGTGTGCACTATTCCGAGCACCACGCCCGCCCAGGCGAGGGTGAGCAGCATGGCGCCACCGTCGTCGAACGGTGGGGCCGGATCGGAGTACCCGATCTTGGCCATCAGCATCACCGCGCCGAGCAGGGAGAGCACAGCCACGGCGATCGGAAGGGCAACAGTACGCACGGCCCGCACGGCCCCGCCCACGGCGAGCCCGACCAGCAGGAAGATCAGCAGCAGCGAGACCGCTGACACGCCCGCCCAGTTGGGGTCGGACATCAGCGACCACAGCGTCAGGCGTTCCGGGTACCCCTCGGTCACCTCCTGCGCGTACAGCTGTGTGGTGCTCAGCAGGAGGCCGCCGAGCGCGAACGGACCATAGAGGGTGCGGTACCCCGCGGGCGGCCCGGGCGCCGGCTGGTACGGATACGGCTGGGACATCACAAGCTCCTTCGTTCGCGCGACCTCGGGACGCATCGATCGCAGGCACCACGCCCGTGGTCCCCTGGCTGCCAGACGCCCCCGCGCCGGCCGTGCTCCCCTTCGACTTCCGGCTCCAGTGTGCTTGACCACCGCGTACCGGTCAATGAGTCAGTACGCCGTCGCGTGTCCAGGCACATCCCGAACGAATCTAGGCTTGGCTGCGTGGCTCATCTCCTCGGCGCTGAATCCCTGCACCTCGAGTTCCCCACCCGCGTGGTGCTGGACTCGGTCACCCTCGGCGTGGAGGAGGGGATGCGGATCGGCATCGTCGGCCGCAACGGGGACGGTAAGTCCACGCTGCTGAACCTACTCGCGGGGCGGCTGAAGCCGGACGGCGGCCGGGTCACCCACCGCGGTGGTCTGCGCCTGGGCCTGCTCAGCCAGAGCGACGACCTCGATCCGGAGGACACGGTCGGGCACGCGATCGTCGGTGATGCCCCGGAGCACGAGTGGGCCTCCGACCCGCGGATCCGGGACGTGATCTCCGGCCTGGTCAGCGACATCGACTGGGCGAGCCGGATCGGCGCGCTCAGCGGTGGCCAGCGCCGCCGGGTCGCCCTGGCCGCGCTGCTGGTCCAGGACTGGGACGTGATCGCCCTGGACGAGCCCACCAACCACCTGGACGTGGAGGGCATCGCCTGGCTCGCCGCCCATGTGCAGCGCCGCTGGCCCGCCGGCGCCGGCGCGCTGCTGGTGATCACCCACGACCGCTGGTTCCTGGACGAGGTGTGCACCACGATGTGGGAGGTGCACGACCAGGTGGTGGAACCCTTCGACGGCGGGTACGCCGCCTACGTGCTGCAACGGGTGGAACGCGACCGGCAGGCCGCCACCGTCGAGGCGAAGCGGCAGAACCTGATGCGCAAGGAGCTCGCCTGGCTACGCCGCGGGGCCCCGGCCCGCACATCCAAGCCGAAGTTCCGCATCGACGCCGCGAACACCCTGATCGCGGACGTCCCGGAGGTGCGCAACCGGCTGGAGCTGACCCGGATGGCCACCGCGCGGCTCGGCAAGGACGTGGTGGACCTGGAGGACGTCTCCGTCTGCTACGACGAACACCAGGTGCTGCGTGAGGTCACCTGGCGGATCGGTCCGGGCGAACGGACCGGGATCCTCGGTGCGAACGGGGCCGGCAAGTCCACGCTGCTCGCTCTGGTGGCCGGCACGCTCGCCCCCACCACCGGCCGGGTCAAGCACGGCAAGACCGTGCGGGTGGCGATCCTGGACCAGCAGTTCACCGAGCTGGCCGACATCGCCTCCGATCGGGTACGTGAGGTGCTGGCCCGGACCAAGACGACCTTCGCCGTCGACGGTAGGGACCTGACCCCCGCTCAGCTGCTGGAACGACTCGGCTTCTCCCGCGCGCACCTCTCGGCTCGGGTGGCCGACCTCTCCGGCGGGCAGCGGCGACGGCTGCAGCTGCTGCTGGTGCTGCTCTCCGAGCCGAATGTGCTGATCCTGGACGAGCCCACCAACGATGTGGACACCGACATGCTCACCGCGATGGAGGACCTGCTGGACTCCTGGCCGGGCACGCTGATCGTGGTCAGCCACGACCGGTACCTGCTTGAGCGGGTTACCGATCAGCAGTACGCGATTCTCGGCGGCCGGTTGCGGCACATGCCGGGCGGGGTGGCGGAGTACCTCAGGCTTCGGGCCGACGACGGCGCGGCGCGACCGGATCATGCCGCCCGCCCTGATCAGGCCTCGACCGGGGCTGCCCCCAAGGGAGATGGGCCGGCGGGCGAGCCGGGGCTCAGTGGCGCGGCGCTGCGCGCTGCGCAGAAGCAGCTCACCTCGATCGAGCGCCGGCTGGACAAGCTCTCCGGGCAGATCGCCGGCCAGCACGAGGTGCTCGCCGCGCACGACCAGAGCGATTTCGAAGGGTTGCAGGCTCACACGGAGGCACTGCGCGCCCTGGAGACCGAGGTGGAGCAGCTCGAGGAGCAGTGGCTGGAGGTCTCTGAACAGCTGGGCTGACGGGTCAGCGGGTGCCGCGCTCGGCGGCCTGCGGTTCGGATGCGGTGACCTCAGGCGCACTCGGGATCCGCGGCGTCCGGGACAGGGCGGCGAATAGCGCGGAGAGGGCGACCAGCACTAGCACGAGGATGAGCGCGCGGCGCAGACCGAGGTTCTCCCCCAGCACGCCGAGCACCGGTGGGCCGACGAGGAACGCGACGTAGCCGATCGTCGCGGCGAAGGACACCCGCGCGGCAGCCTGCTCCGGCTCGCTCGCGCCGGCACCCGCGGCCGAGAGTGCTACCGGGAAGCCGAGCGAGGCACCCAGCCCCCAGAGCACCACCGCACCGGCCGCCGCACCGCCGTGGTCGAAGAAGACCACACCGGCGATCCCGACTGCACCGACCAGGGCACTCGCGACCAGCACCGCGGTCCGTCCGTACCGGTTGACGAACCGGCCACCGGTGAACCGGCCCAGGGTCATCGAGGCGGCGAACACCGCAAACACCCCGGACCCCCAGGCAGCGTCGAACCCGTGTCCGTCCACCATCACCAGCGGCAGCCAGTCGTTCGCGGTGCCCTCGGCCATCGCCAGCGCGAGGATCACGCAGCCGAGCAGCAGCAACCGCCGGTCCCGCCACACTGCGGGACGGGGCAGGCCGGTGTCTGTGGTGGCCGACGGTGACGCCGACCGGCGGCCGAACCCTGCCGGGATCCCACGCACCGCTACGGCCAGGCCGGCCGCCATCAGCACGCTGGCGATCCCCAGGTGGGCGACGACCGGGAACTGGGTGGCGGTCAGCACCATGCCCACCCCGGCACCGATCACCGTGCCGAGGCTGAAGAAACCGTGCATCACCGGCATCACCGACCGGCCGATGAGACGCTCCACCTCGGCGCCGTCGATGTTCAGCGCGACCTCGCCGCCGCCCATCCCGAGACCGAAGATCGCGAGCCCGACCGCCACCAGCACACCCGCACCGGCGGCGGCACCGAGGCCGGTCACGGCGACCCCGAGCACGTTCGCCAGCATCCCGAGGAGAATGACCGGCCGAGTGCCCCAGCGCGCCACCAGGGGGCCGGACCCGAGGATGCCGATCATCGACCCGATGGAGAGCCCGAACAGGATGAAGCCCATCTGCGCGGTCGAGGCGTCCACCTGGTCCCGGATGTCCGGGGTGCGCGTCACCCAGGAGGAGATCCCGATGCCGGGCAGAAGGAAGAGCAGGCACAGCGCATTGCGGCGCCGGAGCACAGAGGTCATCGCGAGCAGACGTCCAGAGACTTCACGAACACGAACTGCCGAATCTACACGTCACTCAGCCTGTCCGGATCGATGACTCGCGATCGCTGAGCGCCCGCACGGGACCTCCATGGCGTCCGTAGTTGTCGGCGCACCGCCGCTGGCCGAAGAGGAACAGCAGGAGCAGTGGCAGCGGGGGGGGACCACGCACACGGCGAACCTCGAGCCCTTGTCGAAGCTGGAAGACACCGCGGATCGCAAACTTTCCGTGATGCGCCTTCGGGGCCGATTTCGCCGCACGAGACAACGTTCGCGGAATCGGCACTGGACGTGCAGGCGACTACCATTCGCCACCGACATTCAGGGCCGCTTAGCCCACTATTTCCGACGAACTGTGGATAAATGTCTAGGTATCCACAGATTGAATTCTCAGCGTGTCGGCTGACTATTTGGTGTCGTTGCTTTTCGTAGAATGGATGTACGAGCACGTGATGTAGCGACTCCCGGGGAGGTGAGCAGTGATGACCGATCTCACGACGAGGACGGACACGCTGCGCGCATCGCCCCTGGGCGAGCTCCTGGAGGCAGACCTACCCACCCGGTTGGCGGCCCTGGAAGCCCTGTGCGAGGCCGTCGCCGGTGGCGACATCCAGGACGAGCGCGACCAGCACACCGGCCCCGAGCTCGGGCGGGCCAGTGTCCGGGTGCACCGGGCGTGCGCACGCTTGACCGGCAAGCGGTACCAATGGCTAGCAGTCGAGGAAACAGACGGACTCTGGGCCACGAGTGCGTTCCACCCCCGCACCTACGCCTCGCACGTGGCCCACACCCACGGCATCTCCTACCGCAACGCCAGCCAGATGGTGCGCTTGGCCCGCCAGCTGCGCGATGAGATCCCCCGCTTCGGGGCCGCCCTGCGGGCCGGGACCATCGGACCC
>DXBY01000108.1 GCA_019116305.1 Candidatus Ruania gallistercoris
GTCGGGGCAGGTGCCGGATATGCCGGGGCCACCGAGGAGGACCGGACCACGACCCTGCCGGCCGACGGCACCCAGGGTCCCGTCGCGGACGAGGACGACCCGTTCCGCGACTTCGACGAGGGCCCGCGCTCACGTGCCGCCGCGCACTGGTGGGGCATCCTGATCGCCCTCGTGTTCGGCCCGGTCACCTGGTATCTGGTGGCCGACGGCGGTGAGCGGGTCTCCTATGCGCTCAGCCAGAACCTGGAGTCGATCAACGTGATGGGTCTGGTGGAGCTCGGCGGCGGCCTGCTCACCCTGGTCATCCTGCTGATGGCGGCGCGGTGGTCCTCGGTGGGCTCGATCATCATCGGTTCGATCGGCGCCCTGATCGGCGCCGCGTTCCTCGCAGTGCCGCAGATCGTGGACGACTTCCTGTCCTCCCAGTCGATGATCTTCGACCGGCTGGGGCAGTTCGGCACGAACATCTTCGACCACCTGGTCGCCGACGGGCACACCGGCCGGCTGCTGCTGTACGGGGTCGCGTTCATCTTCGTCGGTGTCGTCTCCCACGGTGCACGGCGTCAGGGTCGGCGTGAGGAGCGCCGCAAGGCGGCCCTCGGGCTCTGACCACCGAGGTGCACCCCACCCGTTGGAACACGCCTAGCGCATCCGAACCACTCTGTAGCAGTGTTCGAATGCGCTGAGCGTGTTCCAACGCGAGACAGGCGCCGTTCCGCGCAGCACTGGACCCGCGTGCTTCGGTCTCCGCGCCATCAGGCATAGGCTGGGTGGGTACACATTCGCACCACAGACGCTGCTCGGAGGAACTGTGACCGACCACAACCCCGCACTGGAGAATCTGCTCACGGAGACCCGCTCGTTCGCCCCCAGTGCCGAGTTCGCCGCCCAGGCGAACGCCACACCGGAGCTGTATGAGCAGGCGAAGGCGGACCGGCTGGAGTTCTGGGCGGATCAGGCCCGGCGATTCCTCACCTGGGACAAGCCGTTCAGCGAGGTGCTCGACTTCTCCGACGCACCGAAGGCGCGCTGGTTCGCCGACGGCACGCTGAACGCCACCTACAACGCCGTGGACCGGCACGTGGAGGCCGGCAACGGCGACCGGGTCGCGATCCTGTTCGAGGGCGAGCCCGGGGACACCCGCGAGATCACCTACGCCGACCTGCAGCAGGAGGTCTCCCGGGCGGCGAACGCGATCCAGGCGCTGGGGGTCGAGACCGGGGACAGGGTTGCTATCTACCTGCCGATGATCCCGGAGGCCGTGGTCGCGATGCTCGCGTGCGCCCGGATCGGCGCCACCCACTCGGTGGTCTTCGGCGGCTTCTCCGCAGAGGCGCTGTACTCCCGGATCATCGACGCCGACGCCAAGCTGGTGATCACTGCCGACGGCGGCTACCGCCGGGGCAAGCCCAGCTCGCTGAAGCCGGCGGTGGACGAGGCGCTGACCAAGGGCACCACTACGGTGACCAACGTGCTCGTGGTGCGCCGCACCGGACAGGACGTCGCCTGGACCGAGGGGCGCGACCTCTGGTGGCACGAGGCGCTGGAAGCTGCTTCGCCGGAGCACACCCCGGTACCGGTGGAGGCCGAGCACCCGCTGTTCATCCTCTACACCTCCGGCACCACCGGTAAGCCCAAGGGCATCCTGCACACCACCGGCGGCTACCTCACCCAGGCGGCCTACACCACCTACCACGTCTTCGACCTGAAACCGGAGTCGGACGTGTACTGGTGCACCGCCGACGTCGGCTGGGTCACCGGGCACTCCTACGTCACCTACGGCCCACTGATCAACGGCGCCACCCAGGTGCTCTACGAGGGCACCCCGGACACCCCGCACCAGGGCCGCTGGTGGGAGATCGTGCAAAAGCACAAGGTCTCCATCCTCTACACCGCACCGACGGCGATCCGCACCTGCATGAAGTGGGGCGAGGACGTGCCGGCCGAGTTCGACCTGTCCTCGCTGCGGGTGCTCGGCAGCGTCGGTGAGCCGATCAACCCCGAGGCCTGGATGTGGTACCGGCGGGTGATCGGCGGTGATCGCACCCCGGTGGTGGACACCTGGTGGCAGACCGAGACCGGGGCGATCATGATCTCCCCGTTGCCGGGGGTCACCGACGCCAAGCCCGGCTCTGCCCAGGTGCCGCTGCCCGGTATCGAGGTGGAGATCTGGGACGACGCCGGCCAGGCGGTCGGTCCCGGCGGTGGCGGGTATCTGGTGATCAACGAGCCGTGGCCGTCGATGCTCCGCGGGATCTGGGGCGATGAGGAGCGGTTCAAGGAGACCTACTGGTCCCGCTTCCCCGGCACCTACTTCGCCGGCGACGGTGCGAAGTACGACGAGGACGGCGACGTGTGGCTGCTCGGCCGCGTGGACGATGTGATGAACGTGTCCGGGCACCGGCTGTCCACCACCGAGATCGAGTCCGCCCTCGTCTCCCACGAGTGGGTGGCCGAGGCTGCGGTGGTGGGCGCGAAGGACGACACCACCGGTCAGGCCGTGGTGGCGTTCGTGATCCTGCGTGGTGAGGCGCTTGCGCAGACCGAGGCGGAAGGCGGCGAGAAGGTGGTCGCCGCACTGCGCAACCACGTGGCCGGGGAGATCGGCCCGATCGCCAAGCCGCGCTCGATCCTGGTGGTCTCCGAGCTGCCGAAGACCCGGTCGGGCAAGATCATGCGCCGGCTGCTGCGCGATGTGGCTGAGGACCGCCCGGTGGGCGATGTGACCACTCTCGCCGACAGCAGCGTGATGGACTCCATCACTGCCGGCATGCAAGGCGGCGGCGACTGAACCGCTGCGCCGACCACCGAGGAGGCCGGTGCTGGGAGACTCCCCGGCGCCGGCCTCCTCGTCATTTCGGCCGAGTCCCAGATCCCCCTGTCGGCTGATCCGGCGCTGGTAGCCGCGCGGGTAGCCTCACCCTTGTGAGTGTCGATCCGTCCATCATCCTGCGCGAAGGGCCGTGGTCGCACCGGATGGTGGCTGCGAACGGGGGGCGGTTCCACCTGGCGGTCGCCGGTGCGGACGACGGCGAAGCGCCCCTCGTGCTGCTGTTACACGCCTTTCCGCAGTTCTGGTGGGCATGGCGGGCCCAGCTGGTGGGCCTGGCCGAGCGCGGCTACCGGGTCGCCGCGATGGATCTGCGTGGGTATGCCGGGTCGGACAAGCCGCCCTCGGCGTATGCCGTGCCCTCTATGGCGGCCGATGTCCGGGGGGTGGTGCGCTCCCTGGGCGCAGCCTCGGCGGTGATCGTGGGGCACGGCCTGGGCGGACAGGTGGCCTGGTCCATGCCGGCGATCGCACCTCAGGTGACCCGCGCCGTCGGCGTGCTTGCCGCCCCGCACCCGGTGCCCCTGCACCGGCAGGCGGGGCGGGTGGCCTCGCGGGCCACGCTGAAGACGCTCGGCTACTTCCAGCTGCCCTGGTTCCCGGAACGCTCGATCACCCAGGGGGATCTGGTGGCCCGGCTGCTGACGGAGTGGGGCGGGCCGGGATGGCGGCCTGACCATGTGGACCTGTACACCGATGCGATGCGGCTGCCGTTCGTGGCGCACAGCGCGATGGAGCAGCTGCGCTGGTCGGTGCGCTCCACCCCCCGCCTCGACGGGCGGCGCTACCTGGCGGCGGTGAACCGCCCGATCGACGTGCCGGTGCTGAGCCTGCGCGGCGGCGCCGATCCGGTCTACCGGCGCGGCGCCTACCGGCGGGAGGGGAACTTCGTGCGGGCGCGCTACTCGCAGGTGAGTATCGACGCAGCGGGCCACTTCCTGCCGGAGGAGGCACCAGAAGAGGTGACTGAGCTGCTCGCCGAGTGGCTCGATGGCCTCGAGTAGGCTCCGACCGGCCGGCCCGGGCCGGTATCGCACATCTGCAGTTGGGGTGCCTGTAGCGTTGCGGGCAGCCCGCTGGCTGGAAGAATGGCAGACTGTGGCTGACCTCACAGCAAGACGAAGGGAACCTGACGATGGACGAGGCCGTGGTCCGATCCGCTCCGCTCTTTGCCGAGCTCAGCGATGAGAGCTATCGCGCGGTTCGGGAGCGCACCACTGAGCTCACCTTCCGTCGCGGTGAGGAGATCTTTCACGAAGGTGCCCAGGGCGACCGGTTGTTCGTGATCGGATCCGGGAAGGTCAAGCTCGGCCACATGGCACCGGACGGGCGCGAGCACCTGCTGGCGATCCTCGGCCCCGGGGAGATCCTCGGCGAGGTGTCCCTGTACGACCCGGGTAAGCGCACCGCGACGGCCACGGCGCTGGCCACCAGCGAGCTGGTGGAGCTCTCCCACCAGGGACTGCTGAAGATCCTCGATGCGCGCCCGGAGGTCTCCCAGCACCTGCTGCGCTCCCTCGCGCTGCGGCTGCGGCGGACCAACAACAAGGTCGCCGACCTGATCTTCTCCGACGTTCCCGGCCGGGTGGCGAAGGCGCTGCTGGACCTGGGCCGCCGGTTCGGTGAGCGCACCGAATCTGGTCTGCGGGTCACCCATGACCTCACCCAGGAGGAGCTGGCCCAGCTGGTCGGCGCCACCCGGGAGACGGTGAACAAGGCCCTCGCCGAGTTCTCCAACCGGGGCTGGCTGCAGCTGCAGGGCCGCTCAGTGGTGCTGATCGACATCGACCGGCTCACCCACCGCGCCCGCTGAGGCGCCCACCCCGCCGACCGGACCTCGCCCACCCGGGCTGAATTCCGTCAAGTGATACCTCACCCGCTCGGACATGCCCCGTGGTATCGCTCGGGCGGGTGAGGTAACGCCGTCGCGCCAAGCGCCGGCGCGCCGGTCAGGCGACGCTGAGGATCAGCTCCACCTCGACCGGCGCGTCCATCGGAAGCACTGCCACGCCGACGGCGGAGCGGGCGTGCACTCCGGCGTCACCGAAGATCTCCTGCAGCACGTGCGAGGCCCCGTTGATCACCTGGGGCTGGCCGGTAAAGCTCGCGTCGGAGGCGACGAAGCCGACCACTTTGACCACACCGGTGACCTTCTCCACATCCCCGAGCAGCGAGGCGGCTGCGGCGAGCCCGTTCAGCGCCGCCTGTCGAGCCAGGGTCTGCGCCTGTTCGGGGTCCACGAGGCCGGCACCAGTGCCCACCTTCCCGGTCGCCGGCAGCTTGCCGTCGACCATCGGGAGCTGGCCGGCGGTATAGACCAGATCGCCCTGACGCACCGCCGGCACGTAGGCCGCCACCGGCGCCACCACGTCCGGCAGGGTCAGACCCAGCTCGTCCAGGCGTGCGCCGACGCTCACTGCTTCTCGCGCTTGAGGTAGGCCACCAGTCCCTGATCCGGGCCCGGGACTACTTGGACGAGCTCCCAGCCGTCCTCGCCCCATTGGTCCAGGATCTGCTTGGTGGCATGGATGATCAGCGGAACTGTTGCGTACTCCCAGCGTGTCATAGGAGTGATCCTACGCACCCCGCGCCACTGCTGCTGGAGCGTCCGGTACCCGCGCTGGCGGGGCATCCGGTACCGGCGCTCCCGCGCGGTCCGAGGCAGGCGCTGCCGGGCCCTGTGCGGGCGCTGCCGGTGCCTGTGAGGGCGCAGTCCCCGGCGCGGCCGCCTCGGTGCGCCGGCGCGGACGAGGAGCCGGCCACCGTCGGCCGATCTCCTCGGTGATCTCGTCCCGGTCGACCCCGTCGAGCGTGCTCCGCCAGGACTCCACCGCCGGTGCCCGGCGCAACAACGCGCGGCGCTCCCGTTCGGTCATCCCGCCCCAGACCCCGTACTGGATCCGGTTGTCGAGCGCGTCCACCAGGCACTCCAGTCTCACTGGACAGTCGAAACAGACCTCCCGGGCTTGCCGTTGCGCAGCACCCTGGACGAACAGTTCGTCCGGGGAACGCTTGGCGCAAGCGGCCCGAAGGGTCCACTCCTCATCGAACGTGGCGTTCATTCCCCACCTCTCTACGTTGAGCGGCTTCTGTGCCAAGGCCCCTCCTTGACAACTTCTTGACTGATACTAGGGGATGAGATGCCTTTTGGTGCAACTGCCCCCTTGACCGTCTCTGCGTTATACACCTTTCTCGCCGTTTTGTCAGGTCCTGCACGCAGGCACCCAGACTCGCGCCGTACCCTAGAGGCCATGCCCCCCACGCCCCGATCGACCTCTCGCACGGTCAACACTGCACAGCTGGTGTCGATGTTCCTCGCGTTCCTGATGGTCGCGGGGGTCGGCGGGGTGCTCTCCGCCGGGTTCCTGATGCCCGCCGCAGCCACGCTGGGTGCGGCCACCGATGCCGGCGACCGACTGTTCGAGGAACTGCCCACCGAGCTGGGCAGCGAAGAGATGTCCCAGCAGACGGTGATGTATGCCGCGGACGGCTCCATCCTCGCCCGACTCTGGGACTGGAACCGGATCAGCGTGCCGTTGGACGAGGTCTCCGAGCCCATGCGGGACGCAGTGGTCGCCACCGAGGACCGGCGCTTCTACGAGCACGGCGGCGTGGACCCGGAAGGCATCATGCGGGCCGCGGTGCAGAACCTGCTCGGCACGAGCACGCAGGGCGGCTCGACGCTGACCCAGCAGTACGTGAAGAACGTGCTGATCGAGGCGGGCCGGCGCGCTGAGGACGCCGAGGCGATCGAGGCCGCCACCGAGACCAGCATGGGGCGCAAGCTGCGGGAGGCGAAGCTGGCGATCGCGCTCGAGCAGCACCGCAGCAAGGACGAGATCCTGCAGGGCTACCTGAACATCGCCCAGTTCGGACCGTCTCAGTTCGGGGTGGAGGCAGCCTCCCGGTACTACTTCGGCCACCGCGCCTCGAACCTGACCATAGCCGAGTCCGCCATGCTCGCCGGGATCACCCAGTCCCCGGGTAAGTGGGACCCGGTGCGCAACCCGGAGAATGCCGAACAACGCCGGAACACCGTGCTAGGACTGATGCGCGGTCAGGACATGATCACCGAGGAGGAGTACAACGAGGCGATCGAGATCCCGATCGACGACATGTTGGACGTCAACCCCACACCGCGCGGGTGCGACACGGCCGGCAACGCCGGATACTTCTGCGACTACGTGCGTGCCGAGATCCTCTCCGACCCGGCCTTCGGCGAGACCCGCGCCGAACGCGTCCAGCTCCTGCAGACCGGCGGCCTGCAGATCCACACCACGATCGACCCGGACATGCAGGACGAGGCTTTTGACTCGCTGCGGGACGCGATCCCCCTGGATGACGAGTCCGGGATCTCGAACGCCATGTCCACAGTGGAACCGAACACCGGTCGCATCCTCGCGATGGCGCAGAACACCCGGTACGGGTCACCGACCGACGATGATCCACGCGCCACCCAGGTGAACTACAACGGCGACCAGGCCCATGGTGGCTCGCGCGGCTTCCAGACCGGTTCGACCTTCAAGGCGTTCATCCTCACCCAGTGGCTCATCGACGGGAACTCGCTGCAGGATGTCGTCGACGGGTCGCAGGGCCAACACTTCTCTCGATCCTCGTGGGACACCTGTCTGCCCGAACATGCCGACGACTACGACCCCAAGAATCTCGAAGGAATCGGGACCGGACCGATGCGGGTACTCGCTGCCACCGAGGAGTCGGTCAACACCGCGTTCGTGAACATGTCGAACCAGCTGAACCAGTGCGACATTGCCGACACGGTCCAGTCGATGGGCTACCACCACGCAACGGTGAACCCCGGAGAGCAGTACGTCACCTCGAATGGCGCCACGTACGGCGACTACTCGATGGCGGTCATCCCGTCGATGGCTCTCGGGGCGAACGAGGTGGCCCCGTTGACCATGGCCGAAGCGTTCGCCACGTACGCCTCGGGCGGCATCCACTGCCGGGCGATCGCGATCGACTCGGTCACCACCGCCGACGGTGAGGAGCTCGAGGTTCCGGACGCCGGCTGCCAACGAGTGCTCGACCAGCCCATCGCGAACGCCATGAACTATGCGCTGAACCACGTGGTGGCCCCCGGCGCCACGGGCGAGAACGCCGTTCTCGACGACCGGCCGGCCGCAGGGAAGACCGGTACCGCGAACGACGACTCGGCAGCGTGGTTCGTCGGCTACATCCCACAGATGGCCACTGCCGTCTGGGTCGGATACTCCGAGGCAACCGGCTCGATGATGAACACCACGATCGACGGCACCTTCTACAACCTCGTTTACGGTGGCCGGATCGCTGCACCGATCTGGCAGGACTACATGAGCGAAGTCACCGACGGTATGGACGTGCAGGAGTTCGACGATCCGAACGACGACGAGGTCTACGGTGACCGCGAACCGGTTCCCGGCGTCGGCGGAATGTCAGTTGATGAAGCGTCCGACGTGCTGAGCGATGCCGGTTTCAACCCCGAAGAGGGCGACACCGAGAACAGCGACGATGTCGACGAGGGGTCGGTCATCTCCACCAGCCCGTCCTCCGGTTCTCGGGTGTCGCCGGGTTCCACCATCACGATGACCGTCAGCTCGGGCCCCGAGGATGACGACGACAACGGTGGCGACAACGGCGACAACGGCAACAACGGCAACGGTGGCAACAACGGCAATGGGAACAACAACGGCAACGGTGGCAATAACGGGAACAACGGCAACGGCGGGAACGGGAACAACAACGGTAATGACGATGACTGACCCGGCCACGCAGTGCTGAGTCGTTCTGTCCGCCGCTCGTTGGGCCGAGCCGCCGGAGTGTTGGCCGGCACTGCTGCTGCCGGTCTGACCTGGTCCCTGATCGAGGCACAGGCGTTCACGATCCGCCGGGTCCAGGTGCCGGTGCTACCCGCCGGCGCCGACCCGATCCGGGTGCTGCACCTCTCCGATCTGCACCTGCTGCCCCGGCAGGGCCGGAAGATCGGCTGGCTGCGTGACCTGGAAGCGCTGGAACCAGATCTGGTGGTCAACACCGGGGACAACATGGCCCACCGGGAGTCGCTGCCCGCAGTGCTGACCGCGTTGGAGCCTCTGCTGCAGCGCCCCGGTGTGTTCGTGATGGGCTCGAACGACTACTTCGCGCCGAAGCTGAGCAACCCGGCCCGCTACCTGCTCCCGGACCCGCGCCGCGCGCAGAGTGAGGAACCGGGCAAGGAGCGCACCGAGAACATGCCGGGCCGCGAGCTCGGTTACGCGTTCGCCGCCTGCGGCTGGCTGGATCTGACCAACCAGTCCGGCACTCTCGAGATCGGTGGGCAACGCCTGGACTTCCTCGGGGTGGACGATCCGCACCTGGATCGGGACGAGCTCCCGGAGGCCTGGCCGGCCACCACGGAGGAGGTCGACGGCGGAGCCTCCGGGGCAGGGCGCCCGACCGTGCGTATCGGGGTCACCCATGCCCCGTACCAGCGAGTGCTGGGCGCCATGCAGCACCTGGGTTGCGACCTGGTGCTGGCGGGCCACACCCACGGTGGCCAGCTCTGCCTGCCCGGCTATGGGGCACTGGTGACCAACTGCGACCTGGACACCGGGCGGGCCAGCGGCCTGCACCCGTGGCCCGGCAACGCACCCGGTCCGGGGAACCTGTGGCTGCACGTGAGCAACGGGATGGGCACCAATCCCTTCACCCCGGTTCGCCTCGCATGTCGTCCGAGCGTCACCCTGGCCACACTGACGGCGCCTACCTCGTGAGGACGATTACTGGTGTCATGGCACCAGTAATCACCCTCACCAGTTCGCCGTGTGACCCCAGCCACAGTGCCAGTTTCACTCTTGGGGTGCAGAGACGCTATCCTGACCGGGCTGCTCCGGGGTGTGGCGCAGCTTGGTAGCGCGCCTCGTTCGGGACGAGGAGGTCGTGGGTTCAAATCCCGCCACCCCGACCCAGGTCAGCACAGTGCCCGGATCCGCGAAAGGCGGGTCCGGGCACTGTCGTCTCCGGCTGTGCTGCCTCCAGCCCAGGTGGACGAGTTCGGCCCTGCGGTGACACACGTGGTCCGGCACCCGTGCGCCGTCGTCCACAACCCCCACCCGGTACTCGGGCACTGACGCAGCCACAGCGGGCATGCTCGCTCCATGCACAGTGACAGCCACCGCGAGAAGGAGCACCATGGGTGTCATGACGGTGATGCCGCGCACGGGCGAGGAGTGGACGGTCGATGATCTCGACCGACTCCCGGACGACGGCCTGCAGTACGAGCTCCTCGACGGGTTGCTGCTGGTGACGCCCGCACCCATCCCGATCCATCAGCGCGCGATCGGCAACCTGTATCTCCTGCTGCGCGCCGCGTGCCCGCCCGGTTTTGAGGTCTTTCTCGCGCCACTGGACTGGCGTCCGGACCTGCGGACCTCACTCCAGCCCGATCTGCTCGTCGTGCACAACGAGGACGTCGGCCCGGCGAACGTCACCGCTCCCCTGGTGCTCGCCGTCGAGGTGCTCTCCCCGTCCACGCGGCGCAAGGATCAGGTGCTGAAGCGGTCCAAGTACGAGGACTCGGGTGTGGCCTCGTACTGGATCGTCGACCCGGTCGAGCCCTCCCTGCTCGCCCTCGACCTGGTCGACGGCGGCTATGCCACCGCTGCCGAGGCACACGGCGCGGGGTCGGCGATGCTGCACCACCCGTTCCCCACGGCTGTGGTTCCCGATCGCCTCATCCGGCCGGCGCCGTAGCCGGACGCCGCCCGCGCAGGCCGACGATGATGGTCAGCCCGACCACCAGGTGCAACGCCATCAGCCCGGCAATCGCGCCCGGATGCGTACCGCCGAGCGTGCCCACCAGGGACAGGCCCAGGACGATCCCGGCAATCACGGTCCACACCCGCCGGGCATGTGCGGTCACCTTCTCCAGCAGGGCCAGCAGCGCCCAGCCGGCCGCGGCCACGAGCAGTGCGGCGGGCACGATCGCCGCCGGGCCCACCACACGCACGGTCGGCCCGGTCCGAGCGCTCAGGTCCACCCCGAGCAGCAGGTCCAGCACGGCCCAGGTGAGCAGGGCCGCCAGCACGGTCGCACCGACGACGGCGAGCCGGCGCCGGCGCCGCTGAGCCTTACGTACTGCCGGGATGGTGGTGGTCGAGCTAGTCATGAACGTGCTCCTTCTCATCGGGCACCGGCGACGGCGGTGCCTCAGGTGGTGAGGTGCCCTCACCGTGCCGGGCCGACCGGGCAGGCAGCGTCCGCCGCTCGACCACCGGTGCACACCTGAGGAGGGGGTGCACCACCAACTTTCGGCTGTAGTCGCAGCTGTGCCGACCCTCTACGCTCAGGCTGGTCATGACCGCACCTACGCCCCCTCCCGCACGGGCCGCGCGCACCACCAGTGCTGTGATCCTGGTCGGCGCCACGCTGGTGCTCGGTGTACTCACCCTGATCGGGGAATGGGCTCAGACGCCCACCGGGCCGCTGATTCTGGACTGCGCGGTGCTCGGCGTCTCAGTGGCGCTGATGCCGGTGCTGAGCCGTTCCCGGCTGCTCGGCGCCGCGCTGCAGGCGATCCTCGCGGCACTCTCCCCTGCCGGTACCCCGGGATCGACGATCGCGACGATCAACGTCGCCTGGCGGGAGCGATTCTGGCCCGCCGCCGCCCTGGCCGCCGCCGGGGTGGCCGCGCACCTGCTGCGCTGGATCTGGCGGCCCTACCCCGGCCTGACGTTCGGCTGGTGGCTGGTCCTCGTGGTGGCGGTGCACGCGGCCCTGTTCGGCTGGGGTGCCCAGGCGCGGGTGCGCCAGCGGCTGATCGCCTCGCTCGCTGAGCGTGCCCGCCGGGCGGAGACGGAGCAGGCCCGGCGAGTGACCGAGGCCCGCGCACAGGAACGCACCCTGATCGCCCGAGAGATGCACGATGTGCTCGCCCACCGGCTGTCCCTGCTGGCCACCTACGCCGGCGCGATGGAGTACCGCCCGGATGCGCCCGTCGAGCAGCGGACCCAGGCGGCCGGGGTGATCCGCTCCGGCGTGCACGAGGCCCTGGAGGAGCTGCGGGAGGTGATCGCGGTACTCCGCGACGAACCCGTCGACCAGGCCGGAGACGGCATCCGCCCCCAGCCCACACTCGGCGACCTGCCCGCCCTGGTAACCGAGTGCTCCGCAGCCGGGATGCACGTCACGGTGACCGACGAGACCTCGGGGGCTCCGCCGTCGACGATCGGCCGCGCCGCCTACCGGATGGTGCAGGAGGCACTCACGAACGCACGCAAGCACGCTCCGGGTGCCCCGGTCTCCATCGAGGTGGCCGGATCCACAGTGCAGGGCGAGCTCACCGTGCGGGTGCGCAATCCGTTGATCGCCGACGGCGGAGCTCACCTTCCCGGGTCCGGTACCGGTCTGGTCGGGCTCGCCGAGCGCGCCCGCCTGGTGGGAGGGCGACTCGAGCACCGAGCCGGCCCGGACGACTTCGAGGTGGTGGCCCGGCTACCGTGGACAGGATGAACGCCCCTGTACGGCTGCTGCTGGTGGACGACGACCCGTTGGTGCGGGCCGGGCTGGCGATGCTGCTCGGCGGCGACGCCGACATCGAGGTGGTCGCCGAGGCCGGCGACGGCGCCGAGGTACCGGCCGCAGTCGACGCGCACCATCCGGACGTGGTGCTGATGGACCTGCGGATGCCCCGCGTGGACGGGATCCGCGCCACCGCCCGGCTCCAGGCCCGGCCGCGCCCGCCGGAGGTGGTGGTGCTGACCACGTTCGACTCCGACGACAACGTGCTGCGGGCGCTTCGCGCGGGGGCGAGCGGGTTTCTGGTCAAGGATGCCCCGCCGGAGCAGATCGTCTCGGCGGTGCGGCGGGTGGCCGCCGGGGAGCCGATCCTCTCTCCGGGGGTGCTGCGCCGGTTGATGGACGCGGCGATCGACAGCTCCGGGTCTGCGGACCAGGCCCGTGCCGAGCTCGCCCGGCTCTCCCCGCGGGAACGCGAGGTTGCCGTGGCTCTCGGGCAGGGGCAGTCGAATGCGGAGATCGCGGCGGCGCTGCTGATGAGCATGGCCACGGTCAAGGCGCACCTCTCCCGGATCCTGACCAAGCTGGACCTGAACAACCGCACCCAGGTGGCACTGCTGATCCGGGACGCGGGCCTGGACTGACGCGGCTCAGTCCTGCGGGTCGGGCACGGATGCGGGCGAGGCCGCCTCCGCCGTGGTCCCGCGCCACCGGCCGATCGCTCGCATGATGTGGTAGATCCCGAACGCCGCGGCAGTGCCGAGCGCGATGCCCTCGAAGCGCAGGTCGCCGGCCACCCAGGTGTAGTTCGCGATCCCGACCACGAGGGCGATCCCGGCGGTGGTGAGGTTGACCGGGTCGGAGAAGTCCACCTTGTTCTGCACCCAGATCCGGGCGCCGAGGATCCCGATCATGCCGTACAGCACAGTGGCCGCGCCACCGAGCACACCTGCGGGCACCGTGGCGATCAGGGCACCGAACTTCGGCGACATGCTCAGCAGCAGGGCACACGCGGCAGCCACGGCGTAGGCCGCAGTGGAATAGACCCGGGTGGCGGCCATCACCCCGATGTTCTCGGCGTAGGTGGTGGTGCCCGATCCGCCGCCCGCGCCGGCGAGCGTGGTGGCCAGCCCGTCGGCGATCAACGCCCGGCCGGTGACATCGTCGAGGTTCTCCCCGGTCATCGCTGCTACCGACTTCACATGCCCGACGTTCTCGGCGATGAGCACCAGCACGACCGGCAGGAACAGACCGAGCACGGTCACGTCAAAAGTCGGGGCGGTGAACTCCGGCAGGCCGACCCAGGCGGCTTCGTTCACCGCGGTGAAGTCCACCTCGTCGCGCAGCACGGCCACCAGGTAGCCGACGAGCACACCGAGCAGGATCGCCAGCCGACCCAGGATGCCGCGGAACAGTACGGTGATCAGGACGATCGCTGCCAGCGTGGTCAACGCGGTGACCGGTGCCTGCTGGACGTTGGTCCAGGCAGTGGGCGCGAGGTTCAGTCCGATCAGGGCGACGATCGTGCCGGTCACCGCCGGAGGCATCGCGATGTCGATCCACCTGGCCCCGGCCACGTGCACGATCACGCCGACGATCGCCAGCAGCACCCCGGTAGCGAGGATGCCGCCGAGGGCCACCGACATCGGCAGCTGTGCGGCTGTGCCGGCACCCATCGGAGCAAGGAAGGCGAAGCTGGAGCCGAGGTAGCTGGGCACCCGGCCGCGGGTGATGAGCAGGAACCCGACCGTGCCGATCGCGGAGAAGAACAGCGTGGTGGCGGGTGGGAACCCGGTCAGCAGCGGCACCAGGAAGGTGGCTCCGAACATCGCCACCACGTGCTGGGCGCCGATGCCGATCGTGCGCGGCCAGGACAGGCGCTGCCCCGGCGCCACCACCTCCCCGGGAACGATGGTCTTGCCATCTCGGTACAGCGTCCAGATCGCCACGGCTCACCTCGGTGTCTTGTCCGGCCAGGAAGGTCGACCACGCCCGGTGGCCCGCCCGGCATCGTAGCGGGCGGCGCGCAGCTCGACGCACGGTCGAGCAGAACGTCAGGAGGAATCGGTCACTCGACTTCTCCTGACCTCGGGCGGAGCGCTATGTTGTGCCGAAACGTTTCTTCACCTAGTGTCACCCGCATCAGGATGGCAAGGGAGCCCGCATGACCGAGACACAAGGACACATCGAGCGGCGCGGTATCGACCTCGTCCCCGAATCCGCCCGATACGGCAAGCCGCGCGACCTGATGTTCCTCTGGGCCGGTACCACCACCACCGTGTTCACGGTGGTCTACGGCGCGTTCGTGGTGGCCCTCGGACTGAGCTTTGCGCAGGCCGCGGTGGTGATCGTGATCGGGAACCTGCTCGCCTACCCACTGCTGGGGCTCGCGAGCGTGCAGGGGCCGAAGACCGGCACCACCACTCTGACCATCTCCCGGTCGTCGTACGGACCGCGTGGCGGCCGGATCCTCGGCGTGTTCGCCTGGCTGACACTGGTGGGGTTCGAGGCCGGTGGCCTGATCCTGGTGGTCTTCGCCGCACTCACCCTGCTCGACGGCGCCGGTGTGGCCGCCAGTGCTCCGGTCCAGATCATCACCATCGTGGCACTGGCCGGGATCCAGCTGCTGCTGCCGCTGTTCGGACACTCGGTGATGATGCGGGCGCAGAAGTACTTCTCTGCGCTCTTCGCGCTCGCCTTCCTGGTGATGGCTATCCTTGTGCTGCCGAAGGTGGACCTGGGCAGCGCCGGGGGATCCGGTGCCTCGGTCTCCACCATGATCGTGGGCATCGCGCTGATCATGGCCTCCGGCGGACTGTCCTGGGCCCCGGCCGGCTCGAACTTCTCCCGCTACCTCCCGGTCGGTACCTCCCCCCGCGCGGTCGGGACCTATGCGGCCGTCGGTGGTTTCGTTCCCTACGTCCTGCTGCAGGTGCTCGGTGCGGCCACCGCCTCGATCACCTTGGACGTCGCCGACCCGATCTCCGGGCTGCCCGCAGTGCTGCCGGCCTGGTTCGTCGTACCGTACCTGCTGCTGGCCATGGTCTCGCTGCTGGTGCAGAACAGCACCAACCTGTACTCCTCCGGCCTGAACCTGCAGACCGCCGGGATCCGCGTCTCCCGCGTGACCATGGTGGTGATCGACACGGTGATCTGCGCGATCATCACCTACATCGCCGTCGTCGGGCAGTCCTTCTACGATCTGCTGAACGCCTTCCTCAGCCTGCTGGTGATCTGGCTCGCGCCCTGGGTGGCGATCTATCTGACCGACTGGCTGATGCGCCGCGGCCGCTACGATCTGCCCTCACTCTCCAGCGAGACCGGCGGACGGTACTGGGGCCGTGGCGGGTACCGCCGCTCCGGACTCGTTGCGCAGGCCGCCGGCATGGTGGTGGCGGCCCTGTGGGTGAACACCACCACCTACGTGGGTCCGCTCGCCACCCTCACCGGGGGAGCCGATCTGAGCATCTTCGCCGGCATCGGCGTCGCGGCGCTCCTCTACTGGCTCCTGGCCCGCCGGGAGAAGGAGCAGACACAGCCCTCCCCCGCCCTCACGCAGACCGAAGGAGCACACTGAGATGACCGACACCGCCCTGCTGGACACCGCGTTCGGCCGCGCCCCGGCCGATACCCTCATCACCGGTGGACAGCTCGTCAACGTCCTCAGCGGCGAGATCTATACCGCCGACCTAGCGGTCACCGGCGGGCGGATCGCCGCCACGGGTGACGTGTCCGACCGGCGCGGGCCGGACACCGAGATCATCGACGCCACCGGCCAGTACCTGGTCCCCGGTCTGATCGATGGGCACCTGCACATCGAGTGCAGCAAGCTCTCAGTCACCCAGTTCGGCAGCCTGGTCTCCCGGTACGGCACCACCAGCGCACTCTCCGGACTGGACCAGGTCCTGGTGGTGGCCGGATTGGACGGGGTGCGCGAGTTCCTCGACGAGTCCCGCGACTCCGGCTTCCGGATCTTCTGGGGCGCTCCGGCCAAGGCACCGTACACGGTGCCGGAGTCGAACGTCGGCCACCGGTTCGGGCCCGAGGAGCACCGCATCGCTCAGACCTGGCCGGAGTGCTACGGCCTCTGGGAGACCGTGCAGGAGTTCATCGAGCACGGCGACGAGGAGGTGCTCACCGCGCTCGACATGGGTCGGAAGAACCGGTTGCGACCGTTCGGCTGCGCACCGTTGGCCGATGCCCGCCGGATCGCCGGACAGGCGGCCGCCGGGATCGCGCTGGACCACGAGTCCTACTCCGCCGAGGAGATGCTGGAGAAGCTCCGCAACGGCATCAGCGTGATCATCCGCCAGTCCACAGCGGCCCCGTTCCTGGCGGAGAACATCCGGGTGATCACCGAGCTCGGCGCCCAGCCCGGCCGGGTGGCGTTCTGCACCGACGATGTCTCCGCGAGCGAGATCCTCGGTCACGGACACCTGGACGCCCTGGTGCGGCAGGCGATCGAGATCGGCCTGTCCCCGATGACTGCGATCCAGATGGCCACCATCAACTGCGCCACGATGTACCGGATCGACGAGCACGTCGGCTCGCTCGCTCCGGGCCGGTTCGCGGACGTGCTGCTGGTGGACGACCTGGCCGACTTCCGTGCCCAGCGGGTGGTCGCCGGGGGCCGGCTGATCGCCGAGAACGGGGCACCGCTGCAGCAGGCACAACCCCCGGAACGGTCCCAGGCGCTGCTGCAGTCGATGAAGCGCCCGGCGGTGGCCCCGGACGACCTGCGCCTGGCCGCGGACGGGGCGAGCGCATCGGCACTGGCGATGTCGCTGAGTGCCGATGTGGCGTTCGTCCGCACCGGCAAGCAGGTTCGTCTCCCGGTGCGCGACGGCGCAATCTGCGCCGACATCGACCAGGACGTGCTGTATGTGACCGTGGCCGAACGGTACGGCAAGACCGACAACCTGCCGGTGGCCTTCGTGCACGGGTTCGGGCTGCGCCGGGGCGCCATCGCCACCTCCGCATCCCCGGACGACAACAACATCGTCTGTGTGGGTGCCGATCGCGAGGACATGGCCCTGGCGATCAACGAGCTCGGCCGCGCCGGGGGAGGCCAGGTCATCGTCGCCGACGGCGAGGTGCTCGACCTCCTCCCGCTGCCGGTCGGGGGCATCGTCTCCGATCTGCCGCCGGAGGAGATGGCCGCCCATGAGCGAGCCCTGGACGTCAAGGCCCAAGAGCTCGGCAGCACGCTGCCGTCGGCGTTCTGGTACCTGATGTTCCTGTCCATCACCGCGATCCCGGACTACGCGATCACCGACCTCGGCCTGATCGACTGCCGCATACTGGAACCAGTCAGCCCGATCCTCGACCCGGCACAGGCCTGATCGGCGTGCCAGCTGCGAGGCTGCGACTACCGAGAGGACGACTATGACCGTCAGCGCCGAATTTCTCACCGCTCTGCCCAAGTCCGAGCTGCACCTGCACATCGAGGGCACGCTCGAACCCGACCTGCGGTTCGAGCTGGCCGCGCGCAACGGTATCGAGCTCGAGTACGCCACACCGGAGGAGCTCCGCGCGTCGTACCAGTTCGACGATCTGGGCTCGTTCCTGGCGAGCTACTACGTCGGGATGGAGGTGCTGTGCACCGAGCCGGACTTCTACGACCTGGCCCGGGCCTACTTCGAGCGGGTCGCCGCACAGAATCTCGCCTATGTTGAGATCTTCTTCGACCCGCAGGCGCACACGGCCCGCGGTGTGCCGTTCGACGTGGTGATCCGTGGTCTGCGCCGGGCGCAGCAGGATGCGGAGAACCGGCTGGGCATCCGCAGCGCCCTGATCATGTGCTTCCTGCGGGACTTCCAGGCCGAGTTCGCGATGGCGACCCTGGTGGCGTCGTTGCCCTACCGGGAATGGATCACCGGGGTGGGGCTGGACTCGGACGAGCGAGGCAACCCACCGAAGAAGTTTGCGGCCGTGTTCGCCCGGGCCCGCCAGGAGGGCTACCGACTGACCATGCACTGCGATGTGGACCAGGACGACTCGATCGAGCACATCCGGCAGGTGTTGCACGAGATCGGTGTGGAGCGGATCGACCACGGCACCAATGTGCTGGAGGACGAGACCCTGGTCCAGGAGCTGATCGACCGAGGGATCGGGCTGACGTCCTGCCCGATCTCCAACCGGTGGGTCAGCGACGGTACGAAGGCCGCCGAGATCACCAAGCTGCTCCGGCGCGGGGTGAAGATCACCATCAACTCCGACGACCCCGCCTACTTCGGCGGCTACGTCCACGAGAACCTCGAGGTCCTCGCCGAGCAGGCCGATCTCACTGAAGCGGACCTGATCCAGCTGCAGCGCAACGCCGTCGACATCGCGTGGGCACCCACGGCGGTGAAGGACGATCTCCGAGCCCGGCTGGATGCGCTCGGCTGAGAACCCTCGGTGCGTGGGCGGTCGGCCCCTCCGCCGCCCACGCACCGGGCCATCTGCCACGATGCGGCTATGAGCCCCACAACCCCCGGGATCCGCGACGTCGCGGCTGCCGCCGGGGTCTCGGTCACCACGGTCTCGGATGCGCTGAACAGCAAGGGCAGGATCAGCGAGGAGACCCGCGACCGGGTGCACCGGGTGGCGCAGGAGCTGGGCTACCGGCCGAGCTCACTGGCCCGCAGCCTGCGGGTGGGCCAGTCGCGGCTCCTCGGCGTGCTAGTCACCAAGTACGGGCAGACGGCCTGGACGTTCACCCGTCTGCCGTACTTCGCCACTGCGATCGATGCCGCGATGAACGCCGCGCTCGATCGCGGCTACGCTCTCACTGTGCTGCCCGCGGACTCCGGACCCGACTTCGTGCTGTCCTTCCCGCTGGACGGACTCCTGGTGCTCGACCCGCTGCGCTCCGACCCGATCGTGGCGGCTGCCCGCCGGCGTGGCGTGCCAGTGGTGGCCGATCGCGCCAACGCCGCTCGCACCGGCGACCCGTGGGTCGATTTCGACCACGAGAATGCGGTGACAGCGCTCTGTGAGCACCTCTCCAGCGGCAGCGGCCGCGCACCGGTGCTACTCACCTCGGACGGGGACGATGCCTACACCGCGAGCTGTCGCGCCGTCTACGAGGCGTGGTGCCGCGCCCGCGGTCGGCAGCCGGTGGTGGTCAAGGGGACCAAGGATCTCGACGAGACGCGCAGCGTGGTCCGCGGGCTCCTGGCCGGTAGCGACCGTCCGGATGCCGTGATCGGGCTGGAGGACTACCACGCCCCGATCCTCGCGGAGGAGGCGCACCGGGCCGGTCTGCATAGCCCGGAGGAGGTGCGGCTCGGCTGCTTCACCGAAGCTGCCGAGCTCCCTGCCGGGCTACCGCCCGTGACTCAGATGACGGTCAGCGCCCCGGCCCAGGGTGCCAACGGTGTCGCCCTTCTCGTCGATGCAATCGAAGGACGCCCGGTACGGCCAGAGCTACAGCTGGTGCCCTCGGCGCTGCTCGGGTGACTGGATAGCGCCAGCAAGGTCACGAAAACTCGGGCACCGGTGCCCGGTTCCTATTGACGCTGATGGTGCGGCGAGCGGGCGGGGGTCAGCGGGCGAAGCGGGGGCCTGCGGCCGGGTCGTAACCGAGCGCGTCCTCGATGCGGTGCCGGGAGGACTCGGTCAACGGCTCCGGCAGCGCCTCCGGCGCGAACCAGCCCACCTCAAGCGACTCGTCGTCGCCGACGGCGGCGACACCGCCGACCTGCCGGCACCGGAACGTCAGGTCCAGGTACTGTGCCTGGTCGCCGTTCGGGTAGTCCACCCGTTCCCCGGTGAACACGCTCGCCAGCACCTCCACCTCGGCGCGGACCCCGGTCTCCTCCAGCACCTCGCGCACGATTGCCGGGGCCGGCTGCTCCCCCGGTTCGAGGATCCCGCTGGGCACTGCCCACCGACCGGTGTCACTGCGCCGGCCGAGCAGGATCCGGCCCTGGGCGTCCAGCACCACGGCACTGACCCCGGAGAGCCAGAGCAGCTCGGTGCCGACGTGCCGGCGCAGCGCGGTGATGAACTCGGGGATCGGCATGACTCCATGGTGCCAGCCGTGCCTGGCGGGCCTGCCGTGCCTGCCGTGCCTGCCGCACCTGCCGGGCCGGACGTACCGCCCGGCCGACGCCCGCAGGCCCGCGCTCAGCTCAGTCGCCGGCCGGCGGGTCGATCTGCGCCGGTTCTCCCCCCTCCGTCTCCTCCGGCGGCTCCGCCGGAGAGTCACCCCGCTCGACGCCGACCGTCACCTGAGTGAGCAGCGCGGCGATCGCACCGACCGCCACCAGGATCGGGGCCACGGCGGCGGTGATGACCGTGACCGCCACCCCCGCCGTCAGCGGGATCTCCAGCAGCGTCTCGCCGCTCTCGTTCTTGATGTAGACCCGGCGGACATTGCCCTCGCGGATCAGCTCGCGCACCTTGGCCACCAGGTTGTCGCTGGAGACCTTGAACTCCTCGTACCAGGTGTTCGACGTGCTGCCGGACTCCTCGCTGCCGGTGCTGCTGGACTCGTTCATCTCGACCCCTTTCGTTCGCCTGACCCGCTGGGCGCTCGCCCGGCTCCAGGATGGCAGAGTCGCTCGCCCGGAGCGAGGGTGATTTTCTCTGGCGGGTGGTCCCGCTCAG
>DXBY01000109.1 GCA_019116305.1 Candidatus Ruania gallistercoris
AAGGCCAGTGCAGCCTCACCCAGCGATTCGTTCTGTGTCGGGTGTGCGTGGATCAAAGGTGCGACGTCTTGAGGGTAAGCCTCCCAGTTCACCAACATCTGTGCCTCTCCGATCTGTTCGCCCATCCTGGCCCCGAGGAGGTGCACACCCACGATCGGACCGCCGCGGTGGCGGACCATCTTCACCATCCCCGTGGCGTGCAGGATCTGGCTCTTGCCGTTACCGGCCAGGGACTGCTCCACGGTATCGATGTCATCACCGAAACGCTCGCGGGCGTCCGGTTCGGTCAGGCCCACCGAGGCCACCTGCGGGTCACAGTAGGTGACCCGGGGAATGTTCTCCTCGGGGACCGGCTGCGGGTCCAGACCAGCGATCTGCTCCGCCACGACGATGCCATGGCCGAAGCCGCGGTGCGCGAGCTGCAGCCCGCGGACCACGTCCCCCACGGCCCAGATCCCGGGCACACTGGTGCGCAGCTTCTCGTCGGTGCGCACGAAGGCGGCATCGTCCAGATCCACGCCGACCGACTCCAGCCCCAGCTCGCCGGTGACCGGGCCACGGCCCACGGCCACCAGGAGCACCTCACCCTCGAGCACGGCGGAGTCCTCCAGCGCCAGGCGGACCCCGCCGTCGTGCTCCTCAGCACTCGCCACGCGCGCTCCGGTCCGTGCGGTGATGCCGCGGCGCTTCAGCGCACGCTGCAGTCCGGTGCTGATCGTCGGATCCTCTCCGGGCAGCAACCGGTCCTGGGCTTCCACGACGGTCACCTCGGCACCGAAGGAGGCCCAGATGGAGGCGAACTCCAGCCCGATCACCCCACCGCCGAGCACCAACGCACGCCGGGGCACCTGCTCCAGGCGCAACGCCTGATCGGAGGAGATGATCCGCTCACCCCACGCGACGCCGTCGAGCGTGCGCACCTGCGAACCGGTGGCGACCACCACGTGCCGCCCCCGGACCAGCTGCCGGGACCCGGTGGCGGTCCGTACCGCGACCGTGTCCGGTGCCACCAGCTGTCCGCGGCCGGGGATCCAGTCCACTCCGGCCGCCCCGATCAGGCCCTGCAGACCCCGGTGCAGCCGGTCGACCACGGACTGCTGGTAGGCGAGCAGACCGGGTCCGTCCACGCCGTCGAAGCTGGCCCGCACCCCCACCCGTACGGCACTGCGGGCCTCATCGGCCACCTCGGCGGCATGCAAGAGCGCCTTGGTGGGGATGCAGCCCCGGTGCAGACAGGTACCACCGAGCTCTCGTTCGTCGATCAGGGCGACCCGGAGCCCGAGCTGGGAGGCACGCAGGGCGCAGGCGTAGCCGCCGCTGCCGGCGCCGAGGACGACGACGTCGTAGCCGGCCTCCTGCGCTTCGCTCACGTACTGCTCCTCATCCGGTGCACGCCCGGCACACCCTCACCAGTGCCCACCATCTTGTCACCGGCGCGGCGTCCTGCCCAAGGCTTGGCGGGCGCGGCTGGGTGAGTTTGCTCACCTACCGACGGCGGAGAGCAGCTCGAGGAGAGTGCGTACCCCCATACCGGTGCCCCCCTTGGGCACGTAGTGCCGCGCGCCGCCCTCGTTGTAGGCCGGGCCGGCGATGTCCAGGTGCGCCCACGGCAGGCCACCGGTGAACTCCTTGAGGAAGATACCGGCGACCAGCATCCCACCCATCCGTTCACCGATGTTGGCCAGGTCCGCAGTGGGCGTGTTCAGCGAGGCGCGCAGCTCCTCCGGCAGCGGCATCGGCCAGAACTGCTCCCCGGCGCGGGTCGCGGCCTCGGTCACGGCACTGCGCTCGGCGTCGGTACCCATCACCGCACCGACCTGATTACCCAGGGCGACAGCCTGGGCACCGGTCAGAGTGGCGATGTCCACCAGCAGGTCCGGCTTCTCCTCACCGGCGGCCACCAGAGCATCGGCCAGGACCAGGCGGCCTTCGGCGTCGGTGTTCAGCACCTCGACGGTCTTCCCGCCGCGGATGGTGATCACGTCCGAGGGGCGCTGCGCGGTGGCCGAGGGCAGGTTCTCCGCCAGTGCCAGCCAGCCGGTGACGGCGATCGGCAGCTCCAGGGCAGCTGCGGCGAGCACAGTGTGCAGCACCGCTGCGGCACCGGCCATATCGGACTTCATCGTCTCCATGCTCTTCGGCGGCTTCAGCGACAGGCCGCCGGAGTCGAAGGTGATGCCCTTACCCACCAGGGCGACCTTCCGCTTGGCACGGGCAGGGGAGTAGCTGAGCCGGACCAGGCGCGGCGGACGTGCCGAGCCTTGTCCCACACCCGTGATGCCGCCGTAGCCGCCGTCGCGCAGCTGCTTCTCGTCGAGCACCTTGATGGCGACCTTGGTGCCCTTGACCGCCTTGCCGGCGAGCTCGGCGAACGAGGCCGGGTAGAGCAGGTTGGGCGAGGTGTTCACCAGATCGCGGGTCCCGTGCACCGCGTGGGCGGTGGCCTCGGCGCGGGCGAGGGCGTCCTTGACGGCCTTGCTGCGGGTGGAGGTAGCGACCTCGATGGTGGCGACCGGGGCCTTCAGCGCGTCCTTGCTGATGCCGGGCCGGTCGTAGACGTAGTTGCCGAGCAGCGCGCCTTCGGCGACGGCACCGGCGTCCTGCGCACTCTCGGTGGGCAGGGCGAACACCACGTGCGCGGTGCCGGCCAGGGCCGCGGCGGCCGATCCGGCGGCGCGGCGCAGCCGTTCCCGGCGGCCGTCCGCATCCTCGACGTCACTGCCGAGCCCGACCAGGACGAGCAGGTCCGCCTTGACTGCGTCGCCTGCGGGAATCTTGGTGATCTGGCCGGTGTCGCCGGTGACCCCGAGCAGGGTGATCGCGCGGGCGATCGACTCTGCGGCGGTGCGGGAGAGGAAGTCGGCACCGGCCACCGTGGCCGAGGCGCCATCGTTGCGGACTCCGATCACCAGAGCATCGGCGGTGAGGCGGGCAGGATCCTTGGAGTTCAGGTTCAGAGTTGTCACCCGGCCATCGTAGGGGAGGCCCGCGGCACCGGCGCCGACCCCGTCCAGCTCGGGTCTCGGCCCCGGGGACCCACCCCAGCCCGGGTCGTCAAGTCACCGGTGCGCTCCGGCGCATCCCCGACCAGAGGACTCGCGGCGGCAGTGGGTGCTGCGCACCGATTACTCTGCTCGGGTGACTATTACCGTCGGGGTGCTGATCGTCGTCAGCCTCCTGCTGACCGCCTGGGCAGTGCTGCGGGCGGTGCGCGACCAGCCCGTGATCACCCGGCAACTGATCGCCGCCGCGGTGATCGAGGTGGGGATCCTGGTGCAGATGGTGCTGGCCGGCGTGCTGCTGATCGGCGGTCACCAGCTCACCGAGGGCTTCACGTTCTGGGGTTACCTGGTGGTGGCGCTGCTGGTGCTGCCCGCTGCAGCGGTGGTAGCGGTGGTGGAACGCACCCGGTGGAGCTCGGTGGCGCTGATCATCGCGTGTGCCACCCTGGCGGTGATGCAGCTGCGGGTGCACCAGCTGTGGAGCGGGGCATGACGGGGATGCCGGCAGAGGAGAGTGGTGGGACCGCATGCGAGCTGAGCCGATGGAGCAGCCGGTGACCGAGAACGAGCAGGTGGAGGACACCCGGCGGCCCGCCTACGGCCCTGGCCGTGTGCTCATCTTCGTCTACGGCGTGTTCGCCGTCAGCGCCACGGCGCGTGCCTCGGTCCAGCTGATCCGGGACGCGAGCGAGGCGCCAGTGGCTTACTCGCTGTCCGCACTCTCCGCCGTGGTGTACATCGTGGCCACTGTGGCGATGGCGCACAACGGGCGCCGGATGCGCCGCCTCGCCTGGGGTGCGGTCACGTTCGAGCTGGTCGGCGTGATCACCGTGGGCATCCTGTCCGTGACCCACCCGGAACTGTTCCAGCATGCCTCGGTGTGGTCGCAGTTCGGGTCCGGCTACGGGTACGTGCCCGCGGTGCTGCCGGTGCTCGGGCTGTTCTGGATGTGGCGGTCCTCGCCGGCGCGCATCGCGCACAGCTGAGACATCACACAGGTGAGGCTGCACGGGCTGAGCCGGCGGCCAGTAGGCTGCCAGTCGTGCCCCGGATCTACAACACGCTGTTCCGCCTCGGACTGACCCGCCTGGACGCCGAGCGCGCGCACCACCTCGCAGGGGCGCTGATCCGGCTAGCGGGTGCAGTGGCCCCGCTGCGAGCCGCAGTGCAGGCCACGTTCGGCCGGTCGGCGGGTGAACCGACCACGCTGTTCGGTCGGCAGGTGCCCGGGCGACTGGGACTGGCCGCCGGGTTCGACAAGGACGCCACGATGGCCGCCGGGCTGGGTGCCCTGGGCTTCGCTTTCGTGGAGGTCGGCACGGTGACGGCGCGGCCCCAGCCGGGTAACGACAAGCCACGCCTGCGCCGGGTGATCGAACGCTCCGCCCTGGTGAACCGGATGGGCTTCAACAACGCCGGCGCGCATGCCGCGGCCCGTCGCCTGGGCCGGCTGCGCCGCACTCCGCACGGACGCCGGCTGCTGCTCGGGGCGAACATCGGCAAGACGAAGCTCATCCCGGCGAGCGACGCCGTCGCCGACTACGTCACCAGCGCCCGCGCCGTCGCGCCGCACGTGGACTACCTGGTGGTGAACGTGTCCTCACCGAACACCCCCGGCCTGCGGGACCTGCAGCAGACCGGGACACTGCGCCCGATCCTGGCCGCGGTGCGGGACGCCGCCACCGCCGCCGCGGCCAGGGAGGTGCCGGTGCTGGTGAAGATCGCCCCGGATCTGGCCGATGCCGATGTCGACGGCGTCGCCCACCTGGCCGCTGAGCTGGGCCTGGCCGGGGTGGTCGCCGTGAACACCACGATCGCCCACGACTACGGTGCCGGCGGGCTGTCCGGTGCCCCGTTGGTCGATCGCGGGGTGCAGGTGGTGCGCCGGGTGCGTCGCGTGCTGGGCGAGGAGGCGGTGGTGATCGGCGTCGGCGGGATCTCCACCGAGGCCGATGCTCGCCGCTACCTGGACGCCGGCGCCACCGTGGTGCAGGCCTACACGGCCTTCATCTACCGCGGCCCCGCCTGGCCGGGCCGGTTGAACCGCGCACTGGCGCAGCGCTGACGGCTGCCGACAACTCTCAGGTTGCTGACAACTCTCGCGAGGGCGGCCTCGATGTCGAGAATCGCGAGAAAGTCGACATCGAGGCCACCCTCGCGAGCGGGCGACAGGGCGAATTAGACCAGCCGCTCCTTGGGCGAGATCTTGTATGTGTGCTGCGGGTCGCGCACCACACTGTCGCCGAGGATCTCATCGATCCGCGTCATCAGCTCCGTGGGGATCTCTACGCCGGAGGCGCCGACGTTCTCGGCCACCTGCTCCGGTCGGGAGGCGCCCATCAGCGCTGCGGCCACGTTCCGGTTCTGCAGCACCCAGGCGATGGCGAGCTGAGCCATCGTCAGGTTCAGCTCCGCAGCCACCGGCCGCAGGTCCTGCACCCGCCGGAGCAGATCCTCGCGGCCGAGCAGACCGGAGATCATTGTCGCCCCGCCCTTCGTGTCAGCCGCCCGGGATCCCTCCGGTGCCGCCTGCCCAGGCAGGTACTTTCCGGTGAGCACGCCCTGCGCCACCGGCGACCATACGATCTGCGAGATGCCCAGGTCCTCGCTGGTCGGCACCACCTTCTCCTCGATCACCCGCCACACCATCGAGTACTCCGGCTGGGAGGAGATCAGCTGGATCCCCAGGTCTCGGGCCAGGGCATGCCCCGCGCGCAGCTGCTCGGCGGTCCACTCGCTCACCCCGATGTAGAGCGCCTTGCCAGAACGGACCACATCGGCAAACGCCTGCATGGTCTCCTCCAGCGGAGTGGCGTAGTCGTAACGGTGCGCCTGGTACAGATCCACGTAGTCGGTGCCCAGCCGGCGCAGCGAGCCGTTGATCGACTCCATGATGTGCTTGCGGGACAGGCCGGTGTCGTTCGGGCCCTTCGGTCCGGTCGGGAAGTAGACCTTCGTGAAGATCTCGAGCGACTCTCGCCGTTGGTCTGCCAGCGCAGCACCGAGCACCTCCTCGGCGCGGGTGTTGGCATAGGTGTCGGCGGTATCGAAGGTGGTGATCCCGGCATCCAGCGCGGCGTGGACGCAGCGGGTCGCGGTCTCGTTCTCCACCTGCGAACCGTGCGTGAGCCAGTTGCCGTAGGTGATCTCGCTGATCTTCAGGCCGGAGTGGCCGAGGTGTCGAAAGCGCATAACCGGATCCTACGGCCGGTTCAGGAGGGGAACTCCCCGCGCTTCACCTGCGGCTTGGGCAACCGCGTGCGGCGAATCTGGAACACCCGCATCGCCACGTACATCACCGCGCCCTTGCGGGCCCCCTCGCCGAACTTCTCTACCGCCTTGCGTCGCACCCGGTAACCGAGCAGCACCGCATCGATAAGCGCGATGAACATCACGATGTAGAGCCCGTAGAAGGCCCCGGTCGCCACCACCACCGGGATCGGCAGGAACGAGGCGAGCAGCAGGATCAGCACGATCAGCACCGCCAACGGCATGAACGCCTCGCCGATGCTCCACCGCGCATCCACGTAGTCCCGCAGGAATCGGCGGGCCCGGCCGCGGTGCTGGGCGGGCAGGTACTGGTCGTTGCCGGTGACCATCGCCTCGTCCATCTTCGCCCGCGCACGCGCCATCTTCTCCCGCTGGGCACGCCGTGCCGCTGCGCGGTCGGTGGGCACTAGTGGCCGCTTGTTCCGCGCCTCGGAGTCCTTTCGCTTCGGGGTGGGCCGTCCCTTACCTGTGGGTATGGGCTCGGCGACCTCAGCGGGCTCCGCCGTCTCCTTTTTCCGTCCGAACACCCTTGCAGACTAATCGAGTCACAGGACTCCCCGCGCCCGCACCCCACCGCCGGGCCGGGAGGTAGCGAATCGACGGGGAGGTATCCAAGGGGCACCTCCCCGTCGCTGCGTGACCTCGCCGGACGATTCCTGACGTCGCCGTCGATGTCGGTGCCCTCACCCGTGCCTCGGGGGCTCCTCCGTCGGTTCGAAGTGCAGCTGGCGGCGCACCCGCACGCAGGCCTGCGCCGAGTCCAGCCGTTCCACCAGGTGCAAGGCGAGGTCGACAGCGTGCCCGCCGGCGGCGGAGGTGACCAGATCGCCGTCGTCCACTGTGCTCGCCGCGGTATCCAACAGCACAGTCGGTTCCACCGACAGCAGCTCGCCGGCCAGGTCCGGGTGCACCGTCACCGCCCGGCCGACCAGCAGCCCTGCGGCCGCCAGCGGCAGCGACCCGGTACCCAGCGCGACCAGCACCGGGGTACGAGCGCGCACCCGGCGCAACCAGCCCAGGTACTGCGGATCCCGGGTCAGCCGCCGCGCACCCGAGCCGCCCGGATGGATCAGCACGTGCAGGTGCTCCAGCTCGCCCGCCGGAGCCGTCGGCACCAGGTCCAGACCGGCATCCGACCGCACCGGTTCGCCGTCCCGGGAGAGCAGCAGCACATCGGTGCGCGGGGAGGTGGACCGTGCCCAGCTGGACAGCACCGCATGCGGGCCGACGACGCTCAGCTCGTCCGCCCCGTCGAAGAGCACGATGCCCACACGCACCGGCGAGTGTGTGCCCACCGCAAGGATGCTGCCACACCACCGGCACCGGTGCGAGTGGGAGAGGATAGGAGGATGCACGTGCTGATCGCCCCCGAGTCCATCGCCCCGATGCTCTCGGCGGCGGACACCGCGGACGCACTGGCCGGCCCCTGGCGCGAGGCCGGGCACCAGGTGCGCGAGCTCCCGATGGGCACCGGCAGCACCGGTCTGATCGAGGCCGTGACCGCGGCCCGCGGCGGCACCACCCATCCGGTCACCACCCAGGTGCCGGGGGCGGTGGCGGAGATGCTGCTCGTGGACCGGACCGCCTACCTCGAAGCCGGGCCGGTCCTGGCTGACACCCCGGAGCCGGACGAGCACGGCCTGCTCGGCAGCACCGCCCCAGTGGCCGACCTGCTCCTCGCCGCACTCGATACCGGCGCCCAGCGGGTGGTGCTCGGACTGGGAGGGACACCCGTGCACGACGGCGGAGCGGGCCTGCTCTCCCGTCTCGCGGAGGTCCTGGGCTACTCGGACGAGCCGTCGGCCGAGACGCTGACCGCACTGCGAACCGCCCTGGGTGCCGTGGCTGTGGACGTGGCCGCCGGCACCGATTTGCCGCTGCTCGGCCTGCACGGGGCGGGAGCGGCGCTGGCGAACCACCCCGGCCTGGATGCCACTATCGCCCAGCGAGCGGAGAACCGCGTGGGTGAGCTGACCGCCGCCTGGGAACGAGCCAACGCGGGCACGGTGCGGCACAACCTCCTCGCTGACGATCGCGCACCCCGACTGGGCCGCGCCCCGCACTCCGGTGCCGGTGGGGGAGCCGGGTTCGCGCTTGCCCTGCTCGGAGCTCGGCTGCTGCCCGGCACCCAGCTCGTGGCGACCGAGGTGGACCTGGCCGGAGCGGTCGCCGACGCCGATCTGGTGATCACCGCTGCCCCGGCCCTGGACGGGGACGCGATGCACGACGGGGTGCCCGCCGTCGTCGGTGAGCACGCGATGGAGGTCGGCCTGCCCGTGGTCGCGATCGGCTGGGAGGTGCACACCTCCCGGCGGGACGGCGCCCGGGTGGGTATCTCCGCCACCTACCCCGTGATCGAGGCAAGGATGCCCGGAAGCCCTGCTCCGCCGTCGCCGGATCCATTGACCGCCCTGCAGGCGCGCGGACAGCGCATCGTGAAGACCTGGGCTCAGTGACGTAGTCTGAGAGGTGTCAGGCTCACGTGCTGGCGGAACAGACCTCCTCCGGCCGCTGTTGCACCTGACGAAGAGACCGGTCCGCCGGTGCGAACGAGCCTCGGAGATACAGATGACGCAGACCACCACCCCCACTGAGGAGCTCAGTCACGAAGTCGCCCTGACCGACGTCGCCGCTGGCAAGGTCAAGGCGCTGCTCGACCAGGAAGGCCGCGACGACCTGCGCCTGCGGGTGGCCGTCCAGCCCGGTGGCTGTTCCGGCCTGATCTACCAGCTCTACTTCGACGAGCGGATGCTCGACGGCGACGCGGTCCGTGACTTCGAGGGCGTCGAGGTGATCGTGGACAAGATGAGCGTGCCCTACCTGGCCGGGGCCACCATCGACTTTGCCGACACGATCGAGAAGCAGGGCTTCACCATCGACAACCCGAACGCCGGCGGCTCCTGCGCCTGCGGCGACTCCTTCCACTGAGCCGCCTGCGGCGTCCCAGCAGCCCACCACCTCGGCCGCGTCGCTCCCTCCTGAGCGGCGCGGCCGACGTGTGTGCGAGACCACCTCGCCCACCACAACACTGACGAGACGAGAGAGCACGTGATCCGAACCCGAGTTGCCCCCGGCCTCCTGGCCACCCTTGCCTCTGTTGCCCTGGTGGTCGGCTGTGGCTCCGACGCTCCGGAGGACGACGCCGGCACGGCGACCGGGAGCGAGACAGGGGAGAGCACCGGTGACCAGGACGGGTCCGGGGACGGTGCGGCGGAGGCCGGGTCCGAGCTACCGGAGATCGGCGGCGAGTTCGGCGCAGCCCCGGAGTTCACCTTCCCCGACTCCGCGCCGCCGGCGGACCTGCAGGTGGAGGTGCTCAGCGAGGGCGACGGTCCGATGGTGCAGCCCGGAGCGGCCGTACTGGCCGACTACGCCGGCATGGTCTGGGGCCAAGACGCGACCTTCGACGACTCCTACAGCCGTGGAGCGCCGTCGATGTTCTCCCTCAATCAGGTGGTCCAGGGCTGGACCGAGGGCATCCCGGAACACTCGGTCGGCTCCCGGCTGCTGATCTCCGTCCCACCGGACCTGGGCTACGGCCCGAACGGGGGAAACCCGCAGGCCGGGATCGGCCCCGAGGACACGATCGTGTTCGTCGTGGACCTGGTGGAGACCTACAACCCGGACATGGCCGGTGAGGCAGACGCGAGCGTGCAGACCGAGCTGGCCGATCTCCCGGTGGAGGTCTCCGGCGAGCTCGGCGAGCCGGCCACGGTGACCATCCCGGAGGGGGCGGAGGAACCCGCGGAGCTGCAGGTGATCACCCTCGCCGAGGGCAGTGGCGACCCGGTCGCCGCCGGGGACTCGGTGGCTGCCGCATTCGCGATGAACTCCTGGGACGGGTCGGTGCAGGGCAGCACCTGGCCGAGTGACTCCGGTGAGAGTCCCGGGCCGGTGGCTGCACCGGTTGGGCAGGGGATGATCGTGGACGCTGTGGTGGACGTACCGGTGGGTTCGCGGGTGCTGGTGCTGCTGCCCAGCTCGGAGCAGCAGCCGGCGGCCGCCTACGTGCTGGACGTGCTTGCTACGGCGTGACCGGACGTGACCGGCCCGTGGCGCCGAGCCGACGTGCGGCGGAGGCAACTTTCGGGTGCGTCCTGGCGGCCGCAGTCGCGCGTTCGGGATAGGGTAGGCAGCATCCGGTCAGGATGCGCGTGCGTGCACTGGTGGCAGGTGTGCGTAGCCGGACCGGGACCCAGTTGGTGAGACGTTGGAAGGCTTGAAGATCGTGCCATCGCCCTCTTCCCGGCCCCAGGGGCGCCGCGCTGCGGCCCTCGGTGGAGTCGGGGTCCTCGCTGCGGTAGTCCTCAGCGGTTGTTCGACCGAGCGGGTGGCTCGTGGCTGGATGCCGTCCGACCCCGGGATCACCGAGCACACCGAGGGAGTCCTCAACCTCTGGACCGGTTCCTGGATCGCCGCCCTGTGCGTGGGTGTGCTGGTGTGGGCGCTGATCATCTGGTGCGTGATCGTCTACCGCAAGCGCAAGGACGACAACCGTCTGCCGGTGCAGCTGCGCTACCACCTGCCACTGGAGCTGCTGTACACGTTCGTCCCGATCGTGATGGTCGGTGTGCTGTTCTACTACACCGCCATCCTGCAGGAAGAGATCACCAACCCGGACGCGGAGCCAGACGTGCACGTGACCGTGTACGGGCGGCAGTGGAGCTGGGACTTCGTCTACGAGGACGAGGACGTCTGGGACGCCGGGATGCCCGCCGAGCTGGACGGGACGATGGCCCCGGCCGGCGACCTGCCGACCCTGTACCTGCCGGTGGACCAGACGGTGGAGATCCAGCTGCGCAGCCGCGATGTGGCGCACTCCTTCTGGGTGCCGGCGTTCCTGTACAAGGAGGACCTGCTGCCCGGGGTGGAGAACGAGTTCGTGATCACCCCCGGTGAGGAAGGTACCTACCTGGGCAAGTGCGCCGAGCTCTGCGGGGAGTACCACGGCAACATGCTGTTCAACGTCGAGGTGGTCTCCGCCGAGGAGTACGAGCAGCGGATGACCGAACTGCGCGAGGCCGGCCAGACGGGCGAGATGGGCCCGGAGCTGGACCGTGACAACGCGGCGGACATCCCGGACCCGACAGTTGTGGATGAGGGAGCTGAGAACTGATGGCGGTCCAGGACGATGCCGCACCGCAGACCACGGTGGAGCCCTCCACCATCCCGGGTCTGCGCGATGAGCGGCGCACCCTCGGGCGCACGGTGGTCTCGTGGCTCACCACCACCGACCACAAGACGATCGGCTACCTGTACCTGATCACGTCCTTCCTGTTCTTCTGCATCGGTGGCGTGCTGGCGCTGCTGATCCGCGCCGAGCTGTTCGAGCCGGGCGTGCAGATCGTGAACAGCGCAGAGCAGTTCAACCAGCTGTTCACCATGCACGGCACGATCATGCTGCTGCTGTTCGCCACCCCGCTGTTCGTCGGGTTCGGGAACGTGCTGGTGCCGCTGCAGATCGGCGCCCCGGACGTGGCGTTCCCGCGGTTGAACATGTTCGCCTACTGGCTGTTCCTGTTCGGTGGGCTGATGGCGGTGGCCGGCTTCCTCACCCCGCGCGGTGCGGCGAGCTTCGGCTGGACCGGTTACGCGCCGCTGGCCGATGCCACCTACAGCGCCGGTCTCGGCGGCGACCTGTGGGTGATGGGCCTGGCGATGACCGGGTTCGGCACGATCTTCGGATCGGTCAACTTCATCACCACGATCCTGTGCATGCGCATGCCCGGGATGACGATGTTCCGGATGCCGATCTTCACCTGGAACATCCTGCTCACCTCGGTGCTGGCGTTGATGGCGTTCCCGGTCCTGGCCTCCGCGCTGTTCGGCCTGGCCTCCGACCGGATCCTCGGCTCCCAGATATTTGCCGCCGCCAACGGGGGAGTGATGCTGTGGCAGCATCTCTTCTGGTTCTTCGGCCATCCCGAGGTCTACATCATCGCCTTGCCGTTCTTCGGCATCATCACCGAGATCCTGCCGGTGTTCTCCCGCAAACCGGTGTTCGGCTACCTCGGCCTGGTGATCGCAACGATCTCGATCGCCGGGCTGTCCACCACGGTGTGGGCGCACCACATGTACTCCACCGGACCGGTGCTGCTGCCGTTCTTCTCCGTGATGACGATGCTGATCGCGGTACCCACCGGGGTGAAGTTCTTCAACTGGGTGGGCACGATGTGGCGCGGGAAACTCACCTTCCAGTCGCCGATGCTGTGGTCCATCGGGTTCCTGGTGACGTTCCTCTTCGGTGGATTGACTGGTGTCATCCTGGCCAGCCCGCCGCTGGACTTCCACGTGACCGACACCTACTTCGTGGTGGCGCACTTCCACTACGTGGTGTTCGGCACCGTGGTGTTCGCGATGTTCGCCGGGTTCTACTTCTGGTGGCCGAAGTTCACCGGGAAGATGCTCGACGACCGGCTCGGCAAGGTGCACTTCTGGATGCTGTTCTTCGGCTTCCACGGCACCTTCCTGATCCAGCACTGGCTCGGCGTGATGGGTATGCAGCGGCGGATCCCGGACTACCTGCCGGAACCGGACTTCGTCTGGATGAACCAGCTCTCCACGGTCTCCGCTGTGCTGCTGGCGATCTCCACGCTGCCGTTCCTGTGGAACGTGTACAAGACCTGGCGGCACGCACCGAAGGTCACGGTGGATGACCCGTGGGGTCACGCCAACTCCCTGGAGTGGGCCACCTCCTGCCCGCCGCCGCGGCACAACTTCGTCACGCTGCCGCGGGTGCGCTCGGAACGCCCGGCGTTCGACCTGCACCACCCCGAGGTCGCCGCGCTCGACCATGCCGAGCCTGAGCCGGCGTTGATGGGCGGAGAGACGAGCGACTCCTACGAAGGGAAGGACCGATGAGCGTCAAGGTGCGCACGCCGCGGCAGACCAAGTCGCACGAGCCCCGCACCGAGCCGTACAAGCCGATGCGGCCGGAGGCGATCTTCTTCATCGCACTGGTGTTCTTCTTCGTGCCGGTGTTCCTGCTCTACGGATTCTGGTCCTCGTGGGAACCGGTCGGGTCCACGGTGCTGCTGCTCTGTGTGGGCCTGTGGGGCCTGGTCGGGTTCTACCTGCTCCTGGTCAGCCGACGCATCGACCCACGTCCGGAGGACGACCCGGTGGCTGAGGTGGCCGACGGAGCCGGCGAGTACGGCATGTTCTCACCGTGGAGCTGGTGGCCGCTGGTGATCGCGATCGGGGTGACCTTCGCGTTCCTCGGCGCCGCCGCCGGCTGGTGGCTGACCGGGATCGGCTTCGTGGTCGGGCTCGGCGGTCTGGTCGGGCACGTGATCGAGTACAGCCGCGGACCGCACGCGCACTGAGCTCCAGCAGTTCCCCTCCGGCAGGAGTCGGGTCCGCGCACTGGTGCCGCTACCGCGCCGGCGGTAGGAGTGGTCACGCACCAGTCGGCTGATGCCGCCGACTGCCGCGAAGTCTTCCGTGCAGGCATATCGCCGGCAGGGCGACCGCTACGGCGCTGCAGCGGGCGTGGTCAGCCGTGCCCGGACAGACCTCGGCCCCCGCACCAGAAGCTCGGTACGAGGGCCGTGAGTGCGCTCAGACGGGCTGAGCCACCTCGCGGTACTCAGCGTCAGACGGTGCTGTGCGCACGCGCCTTCTCCAGGCGTGCGGCAACGTCCTGCCAGTTGGCGATGTTCCAGAACGCCTTGACGTAGTCCGCCTTGACGTTCAGGTAGTCCAGGTAGAACGCGTGCTCCCACATGTCCAGCATCAGCAGCGGGGTGATCGACACCGGCACGTTCGCCTGCTGGTCGAACAGCTGGAAGATCGCCAGCCGCTGCCCCAGGCTGTCCCAGCCGAGCACGGACCAACCCGACCCCTGGATCCCGGTGGCGTTGGCGGTGAAGTGCGCCTGGAACGCCTCGAAGGAACCGAAGAACTCCGTGATCGCGGCCGCGAGCTCACCCTCCGGCTGACCGCCACCGTCGGGGGAGAGGTTGTTCCAGAAGATGGTGTGGTTGATGTGCCCGCCGAGGTTGAACGCCAGGTTCTTCTCCAACAGGTTCACCGCGGCGTGGTCACCGCTCTCCCGTGCGGCCTCAAGCTTCTCCAGGGCGGTGTTCGCACCCTGCACGTACGTGTTGTGGTGCTTGTCGTGATGGAGCTGCATGATCTTGCCGGAGATGTGCGGTTCAAGCGCCGCGTAGTCGTAGGGCAGGTCAGGAAGCGTGTACTTCGCCATCGGGTTCCTCCCAGTCGTGGTGGCCTTACTGCTGCACAGCGGCGCCGTGTGCGCCTCCTGTGCTCACCGGCGCGGACCAGTGCCTGGTCTGTGCCGGAGGGTTCTCTTACCCCCACCTTAGGCACGTTCTCAGTGGGCGCGCGCTTCGAGCTGGTCCGTCTCAGATCCTTCGAGCTCGTCGTGCTCACCGTGAGACTGCGCGGCGGCGAGTTCGGCAGGCGTCACCGGCTCGATCCGGTCCTCGTAGAAGAAACGGGACAGCCGCTGCCAACGCTTGTCCTTCTCGTACCCGGGGCGGGCCACACCGTTCGCGTCCTCAGCCGGCTCGATCTCCAGCGGAGCGGGGGAGCGGTGGCTGACCAGCACCCAGCGCTCGTAGTCGTCCAGCGGCTTGTGCACCTCGATGAACTCACCGGAGGCGAACCGGACCACGCGGCCGGTCTCGTGCCCGTGCAGGGCGAGCTCGCGGTCCTTGCGCTGCAGACCGAAGCAGATCCGCCGGGTGATCATGAAGGTCACCACCGGGAGAACGAAGAACAGGATCCGGAAGATCCAGGTGATCAGGTTCAAGGACACATTGAAGTGGGTGGAGATCAGGTCGTTCGACCCGGCGCCGATGAGCACGAACCAGATACTCACGAAGCCCGCGCCCAGCGCTGTGCGGGTGGCCGCATTCCGGGGCCGGTCCAGCAGGTGGTGCTCACCGCTGTCCTTGGTCACCGCCCGCTCGATGAACGGGTACAGCGCCAGGAAGGTGAACAGCAGACCCGGGATCACCACACCGGGAATGAGGATGTTCAGTGACAGCGTGTACCCGCCGATCACGAACTCCCAGCCCGGCATCAGGCGCAGCGAACCCTCCAGGAAGAGCATGTACCAGTCCGGCTGGGCACCAGCGCCCACGATCGAGGGATCGTAGGCGCCGTAGGCCCAGACGGCGTTGATGCTCATCGTGGCACCCATCAGGGCGATCACACCGAACACGATGAAGAAGAAGCCACCGGCCTTGGCGGTGTAGACCGGGAACAGCGGGAAGCCGACCACGTTCTTCTCGGTCCGGCCCGGACCCGGGTACTGGGTGTGCTTGTGCCAGACGACCAGGAAAAGGTGGACGGCGATCAGCGCGACGATCAACGCCGGTACCAGCAGGATGTGGATGGTGAACAGCCGGGGGATGATGTCCGTGCCCGGGAACTCACCGCCGAACAGGCCGTAGCTGCCGTAGCTACCGATGATCGGGATGGCGCGCAGCACACCGTCGGCGATCCGCAGGCCGTTGCCGGAGAGCACGTCGTCCGGCAGGGAGTAGCCGGAGAAGCCGGCCAGCAGCCCCATGATCAACAGCAGGAAACCGACCAGCCAGTTCAGCTCCCGGGGGCGCCGGAATGCGCCGGTGAAGAAGTTCCGGAGCATGTGCACCACCATCGAGGCCACGAACAGCAGCGCGGCCCAATGGTGGATCTGGCGCATCAGCAGGCCGCCACGCACGTGGAAGGAGATGTTCAGTGTGGAGGCGAACGCCTCGGACATCCCCAGCCCCTGCATGGTGACCGGCAGCGCATCCTCGGGGTAGGTGGTGTGCGCCATGCTGGGCACGAAGAACATGGTCAGGAACGTGCCGGAGATCAGCAGCACGACGAAGCTGTACAGCGCAATCTCGCCGAGCAGGAAGGACCAGTGGTCCGGGAAGATCTTCCGGGCGAACTCCTTGACGATCTTGGAGATGCCCACGCGCGTGTCGAGGAAGTCGGCGGCAGCCGCGAGCCGCGGGTCCGGCCTCTTCTCGGGCGCGTCCGTTCCGGCGGTCATTTCTGCTGCTCCCAATAGCTCGGTCCGACAGGCTCCTGGAAGTCGCTCTGCGCGTAGAGGTAGCCCTCTTCGTCGACGGCGATGGGCAGCTGGGGCAGCGGCCGTTTCGCCGGGCCGAAGATCACCTTGGCCTGGTCGGTGATGTCAAAGGTGGACTGGTGGCACGGGCAGAGCACGTGGTGGGTCTGCTGCTCATACAGCGCCACCGGGCAGCCCACATGGGTGCACACCTTGGAGTAGGCGACGATCCCGTCGTAGGACCAGTCCTTCTTCTCCTCCGGTTCCTTGAGCAGGCTCGGGTCCAGGCGCATCAGGATGACGATCGCCTTGGTCTTCTCCTCGAGGAAGTCCGGCTCATCCTCCAGCCGCCACGGCATCACGTGCACCATGGAACCGCGGGTGACGTCCGAGGCCTTGATCCGCCGGTCGGTGGGGTCGGTGGCCAGATAGCGGCGGCTGCCGTCAGGGGCTGAGGCCCACGCGGTGTGCCGGAACTTCGATACGTTCCAATCTCCACCGAGGTTGCCCACCAGCGGCACCAGGAAGGACAGCGGTGCGATCGCCACCGCCGTGCCCAGTGCGCCCTTGAGCACCGGCCGGCGGGCGATGGAAGAGTCCGCCACGCCCTCGGTCATGATGTCCACGGCCTCGGCGCGGGTGGCGTCGTCACCGGCCTGCGGGTGGCGCTCCTCGACCTTCTCGTGGTCGTTCATCAGGCTCTTCGCCCAATGCACCGCTGCGAAGCCGATGCCGAGACTGCCGAGCCCGATCCCGAGCCCGATCACCAGAGTAGACATGCGCACGTTGCCGACCTCGGTGCCGTCCACCGGGAAGGCGAAATAGCCCCAGATCCCGGCGATCGTGGCGAGGATGGAGATGACGAAGAGCACCACGACCTGGCGCTCGGAGCGCTTGTTGGCCTTCGGGTCCTCATCACCGAGCCGCGGACGGTGCGGCGGCAGCCCGGGGTTCTCGAACCGCTCCGGGTGTTCCGGTTCGCGGGAGCTGTGCTGATCGATGGTCACGACGACCGCGCTCCGATCCACACGGCGATGCCGATCAGCAGGCCCATCCCGACGGCGAAGGCCCACAGGCCCTCGGAGACCGGACCGAGCGAACCGAGGGAGAAGCCACCCGGTGCGGGCTCACGCTGCTCCATCAGGTAGGCGATGACGTCCCGCTTCTCCTCCTCGGTGAGGTTGGCGTTGTTGAACACCGGCATCGACTGCGGGCCGGTGAGCATCGCCTCGAAGATCTCCGTGGGAGTGCTCTCGTACAGCGGCGGCGCTTCCTTGCCGTTGGTCAGTGCACCACCGGCACCGACGGCGTTGTGGCACATCGCGCAGTTGGTGCGGAACAGCTGTCCACCCAACGCCGGGTCACCAAGAGCGGGGTCCACCTGCTCCTCGCTGGGGATACCCGGGCCGGGGCCCAAGGAAGCGATGTACGCGGCGAGCTGGCGGATCTCCTCCTCGTCGAACTGCGGCGGCTTGGCCTCAGCCTGCGGCTGGTTCGCGTCCATCGGCATCCGGCCGGTGGCCACCTGGAAGTGCACCGAGGCCGCGCCCACACCGATCAGCGACGGCGCTGTGCCGGCTCCCTCGGCGTTCAAGCCGTGGCAGGTGGAACAGTTCGCGATGAACAACCGCTCACCGGCCTCGACGTCACTGGCGCTGGCCGTGTCCGCCTCGGCCGGTGTGGGCGCCAGGGCGGCGTAGACGACGCCGGTGAACAACAGCGCCAGCGTCATCAGGACGACGGGCGCCAACCGGTGCCGTCTACCTGCGGCTAATGCCTTCACTTCTACGATTCCTCAAATCACGTGGGGACGGACAGTTACCGATGGGGGCGCTACAGCTGCAGCAGCGGAAGCAGGTAGATCGTGCCGAACAGGACGATCCACACCGCGTCGACGAAGTGCCAGTAGTAGGAGACGACGAGCGCGAAGGTGGCGTCCCGCTCACCGAAGCGATGTGCGGTGAAAGAACGCAGCAGCACGAACAGGAAGGCGATCAGCCCGCCAAGTACGTGCAGCCCGTGGAATCCGGTCGGGATGAAGAACACCGACCCGTAGCTGGAGTTGCTGATCGTCAGACCCTCGTGGGCCAGCTCCGCGTACTCGAACACCTGACCGGCGATGAAGAACGAGCCCATCAGGAAGGTCAGGATGAACCACTCCTGCATGCCCCAGCGGGTCACCTGCCAGATCGGTCCGGACCGCACCTTGCGGAACTCCTCCGCCGCCCAGACACCGAGCTGACAGGTCACCGAGCTGAGCACCAGGACCAGGGTGTTGATCGAGGAGAACGTCACGTTCAGGTGGTCGTAGCCGGCGGCCCAGACCTCCGGTCCGGCGACGGCCTGGTGGGTGAAGTACATCGCGAACAGACCCGCGAAGAACATCAGCTCGGAGGACAGCCAGACGATCGTGCCGACCTGGGTCAGATTCGGCCGGTTGACCGCCAGGTGAGGGGTACTGGGAGCGGAAGTTGCAGACGACACGATGTCATTATGGCGGTTCTTCGTCGGTGGTGGGCACCTTCTCCTCGCCGTGTTGCCACTTTTCGGTGTGTCGGTGCGGTAAAACCGTCGGCACGGCCGAATCGCCCGGGCGTGGGTGGTGACGCTCGACAGTGCACCGTCACCTCGTGTCGGTGCCCCTCTCGCGCAGACTGGTAGGTCCCCGCCCCGGGGGTCTGCAGATCGGGCACACGCGGGCGGCTAGGATGCTCTGGAGTCGACGGCGTAACCCGCGCACCATGCCGCGGGCCGGAAGGAAGACGATGACCGCGGTAGTTCGGGAGGACGCCATGGCCCCCCAGGGCGAGGAGACCAAGCAGGCACCGGTGTCGGTGCTGCTCTACAGCGACGACGTCACGACCCGGGAGCAGGTACTGGCCGGGGTGGGCCGGCGGGCGTCGATCGACACGCCCAGGATCCGCTGGCACGAGGCAGCCACACCGGCTGCAGTGGTCGACTACGTGACCCATCGCGACTACGACCTCGTCGTGCTCGACGGGGAGTCCGCCAAGTTCGGGGGGATGGGGCTGTGCCGCACATTGAAGTCCGAGGTGTACCAGTGCCCGCCGGTGCTGCTGCTGATCGCACGCGCCCAGGACGCCTGGTTGGCGGCGTGGTCCGAGGCGGACGCCGTGGTGTCCATGCCACTGGATCCGATCGAGCTGCAGGAGACGATCGCCGACATGATCCGGCGCCGCTGAGCGATGGCGACCGGCGAGGTGACGTGGGCTGACCTGATCACCCGGCTGATCGGTGGGGGAGACCTCGAGGGCGAGGACACCAGCTGGGCGATGGACCAGGTGATGTCCGGCAACGCGCACCCGATCGCCCTCGGTGGCTTCCTGGTGGCGCTGCGCGCCAAGGGGGAGACCGTGCCGGAGGTGCGCGGGCTGGCCGATGCGATGGTGGCGCACGCGGTACCCATCGACGTCGATCCGGATGCGGTGGACATCGTCGGCACCGGGGGCGACCGGCACCGCAGCGTGAACTTCTCCACGATGGCGGCGCTGGTGGTGGCCGGGACCGGCACCACAGTGGTCAAGCACGGCAACCGGGCCTCCTCCTCGGCGAGCGGTTCGGCGGATGTGCTGGAGGCGCTCGGCGTACGGCTGGAGCTGTCCCCGGAGCAGGCAGCGCAGGTGGTGCAGAGCGCTGGTATCACGTTCCTGTTCGCGAACGCCTACCACCCGAGCTTCCGGCACGCGGCCGCCACCCGGCGCGAGCTGGGGGTGGCGACCGCGTTCAACATTCTCGGCCCGCTGACCAACCCTGCCCGTCCGCGGGCTGGCGCGATCGGAGTGGCGGATCCGCGGATGGCGCCACTGGTCGCGGGTGTGTTTGCCGACCGGGAGAACTCCACTCTGGTGTTCCGCAGCGAGGACGGGCTGGACGAGATGTCCACCACGGCGCCGGTGCGGATCTGGGAGGTCACCGAGGCCGGTGGCCCGGGGGTGAGCGAGCACCTGCTCGACCCTGCTGAGCTGTTCGGATTTCCTCGGGCCACGCTGGAGGCCCTGCGCGGTGGAGACCCGGTGCACAATGCTCAGGTCGCCCGGGAGGTGCTCGCCGGCGCCGAGGGCCCGATCCGGGACACGGTGCTGCTGAACGCCGCGGCCGCACTGGTGGCACACGGGCGGCTGGCCGGGACGGCCACGGGGCCGCTCACCGATCGGCTCGCCGCCGGGCTCGACCATGCCCGCCGGTCGATCGACGACGGCGCCGCCGCGGCCACCCTGGAGTCCTGGGCCGCCGCCAGCCAGGCCGTCTGAGACGAATCCAGCGATACGTGCCGCGCCGAGGAGTGCTCGCGGGTATCCCGCAGCGAGGGACGTGCGGCTCCGGCCAAGGTGCGGCTGGTCAGTCCTCCAGGCCGAGCGCGAACGCCGCGTCCAGGTCGTGCCGGGAGTAGGTCTGGAAGGCGATGTAGGTCTGGGTGCGCACTACGCCGTCGATCTTGCTGATCCGATCGGCGATCACCCCGGCCAGGTCCTCGTGCTGGCTGACCCGCACCACGGCGATCAGGTCCACGTCGCCGGTCACCGAGAACGCCTCGGTCACCCCGGGCAGCTCGGCCACCTGGGCGGCGACCTCCGGGATGCTGTCGGCTTCGGTGTCGATGAGAACGATCGCGGTGATCATGGCAGCTCCCTCGGGGTCATGGCGGTGGTTCGCACAGGTCCATCATGCCGTGTCGGGGAGCCTACGGGCGCCGGCCGGGTCGGTCCAGGTGCTAGGGCCTACCGGGGTCGGCCGAGCTGGTCCAGGTGGCGGAAGGCACCGCGGACTGGGAGGGACCAGCCGTCCCCGTCTGCCGGGTCGAGCTCGGTCTCGATCAGCCGGGTTCCGGGTCGTTCCAGCCACTCTGCGAGCAGCGCGGTCTCCTCGTCGGTGGCCGCACCGGCCCGCGTCTGGCCCGGTTGCACCTGTTCACCAGTGTGCCGGAGGGAGTCGACCACCGGCATCGGTGACCGGCCCGGTGGCGACACCGCGGTGCCGGCGAACCGGCCGTACCGGACCAACAGGATCTCCCAGCCGCCGCCGTCGGCCCGCCGGGCGGCGAGGATCTGCCGGGCCCTGCGTAACGGCTCCAGGCGTTCGGCCCGGGCGGCGGTGCGCAGGTAGGCGAGCAGCTGGTCCCGGCGCACGGCGGCCTCCTCGAAGCGTTCCTGCGCGCTGAGACGAGAGATGGTCGCCGTCATCGCCTGCACCACGGCGTCAGCGTCACCACCGAGCACCTGCTCTGCCCGCAGCACGCGGCCGGAGTAGTCGGTGTCCGGGTGCACGCAGGGCGCGGAGCACCGGCGCAGCTCGAGCAGGATGCAGGCACTGCCCCCGGGTTTCGGCACCCGGGGGAGGGCGGCGGTGCAGGTGCGCAGGCCCGTGGCCGCGACGACGGCCTCCACTGCCAGGGCTGCGGCCGCGCGCGAGGGGAACGGCCCGATCGCCGCACCGGCATCGACCGGTGGCGCGGAGCGGGCCACGGAGAGGCGAGGGTAGGCCTCAGCGGTCAGCCGCACCCAGGGCCGGCGCGCAGGCGCTCTCGAGCGCCGGTTGTAGCGCGGATCGTGTTCGGCGATCGCGCGCAGCTCCCGGACGGCTGCCTCCAGCGGGGTGGCACACGGGATCGGCGTGACCGCTGTCGCCAGATCGACCATCTCCCCGATCCGGGCACGCTTCTCCGCAGCGGTGAAGTAGCTGCGCACCCGCCGGCGCAGGTTGGTGGCGGTGCCGACGTAGAGCACCTCCTGACGCGGGCCGAGGAAGAGGTACACCCCGGGACAGGTGGGCAGGTCGTCTGCCAGGGTGACCTTCCGCCGTCGGGCGGGCGGTACTGGATCGGAGGCTGTGGCGAGGTCCTCGACGTGGGTGAGGCCGAGAGAGGACATCCGGGCGAACAGCCCGTGCAACACGTCCACGGTGGCGCGGGCGTCGGTCAGTGCCCGGTGGTCCGGGGTGACCGTGGCCCCGAAGAGCGCGGCCAGCGTACCGAGCTTGTGATTGGGGGCTTCGTCCCGGGTGACTACCCGGCGCGCGAGGGCCAGCGTGTCCACCACACGGAGGCGGGGCCAGGGGAGGTCCAGCCGCGCAGCGTTCGCCTTGAGGAAACCGACGTCGAAGCGGGCGTTGTGCGCCACCAGCACAGCATCGCCGACGAACTCCAGGAACGCCGGCAGCACCGTGGAGATACGCGGTGCCGTGAGCACCATCGCGTTGGTGATCCCGGTGAGCAGGGTGATCGTCGGCGGGATCCCCACCTCGGGGTTCACCAGGGTCTGGAACTCCCCGATCGTCTCCCCGCCGCGCACCTTGACCGCGCCGATCTCGGTGATCGCGGACTCCCGGGCCGATCCGCCGGTAGTCTCCAGGTCCACCACCACGAAGGTGGCATCGAACAGCGGGGTGCCGATCTCGTCGAACCCCAGCTGCAGGGGGAGCCCCACGGCACCCGCACCGGCATCGGGCCGGTCGATCCGGCCACCGGGGCGGGCCGCGGAGAACAGGCTGGCACGCATCCCGGCTCACGCTAGCCGCGGGCACTGACAAACCCGTGCGACACGCGCCGTGGCCCAGGCGGGCTGCCCGGCAGACCGGCAGCCGCCGGCCCGACCCGCTGCGGGCGGCGCCCGCACCCGGTCCGCTTAGTGGGAGTCGGAGGCGCGCTCCGCCGCGGCCTTCTCGTACAGGGTGTCGATCCGGTCAGCGAAGTCGCGCAGCACCAGGTTCCGCTTCACGCTCAGCTTCGGGGTCAGGTAGTCGTCCAGGGTGAAGTCCTCGTCCAGGATCTCGTACTTGCGGATCGACTCCGCCCGGGAGACCGCCTGGTTTGCCCGATCGATCGCCCCCTGCAGCGACTCCTGCACCTGGGGGTGCGCGGCCGCTTCGGTCACGCTCATCTCGGGCAGCCCCTGGTTGGACAGCCAGGTCGGCAGCATCTCTGCATCCAAGGTGATCAGTGCGGCCACGAACGGGCGCTGGTCGCCGACCACCACGCACTGGCTGACCAGCGGATACGCGCGGATCCGGTCCTCAAGCACTGAGGGCTGCACGTTCTTGCCGCCCGCAGTGACTATTAGCTCCTTCTTCCGGCCAGTGATCTTCAGGTACCCGTCGGCGTCGATCTCACCCAGGTCGCCGGTGTGGAACCAGCCGTCGGTGATCGACTCGGCGTCCGCCTCGGGATTGTTGTGGTACCCGCGGAAGTTCGCGATCCCCTTGGTGAGGATCTCGGTGTCCTCGGCGATCTTGAGGCCCACCCCGGGCAGCGCCGGTCCCACGGTGCCGATCTTGACCCGGTCCGGCACGTTCACCGTCACCGGAGCGGTGGTCTCGGTCAGGCCGTAGCCTTCGAGGACCCGGACCCCGACGCCCCGGAAGAAGTGTCCGAGCCGCTCACCGAGTGGCGCCCCGCCGGAGATGGCGTACTCCGCCTGGCCGCCGAGCGCCTCGCGGATCTTGTGCAGCACCAGCTTGTCCGCCACCGCGTACTGGAGGCGCAGACCGAGGCCCGGACCGCCGTCGTCCAGGGAGCGGGAGTAGTCCCCGGAGACCTTCGCCGCCCAGCGGAAGATCTTCACCTTGCCACCGGCAGCCGCCTTCTGCTCCGAGGAGTTGTACACCTTCTCGAATACCCGCGGCACGGAGAGGATGAAGGTGGGCTTGAACGTGCCGATCATCGGCAGCAGGTTCGCCGTGTCCGAGACGTGCCCGATCGGCACACCGCAGCAGATGGTGAGCACGGAGACGAACCGCGCGAACACGTGCGCGAGCGGCATGAACAGCAGGGTGCGGGCGTCGTCGTGCAGGATCTGCGAACCCAGCGCGGCCTGGGCGTTCCGGGTCAGCTCCACGAAGTTGCTGTGGGTGAGCTCCACGCCCTTCGGCCTGCCGGTGGTGCCGGAGGTGTAGATCACCGTGGCCAGGTCGCTCAGCCGGAGTGCGTCGTAGCGTTCGCGCACCTGCTCGGCCGAGATGTCTGCCCCGGCGGCGGTGAGCTCGCCCACGGCGTCCTCGTCGATCACCCACACGGTGACCTCTCGGCCGAGCTGCTTGGCAGCCTCGGCCACGGTGGCCGCGTGCGCGGCGGTCTCCACCAGGATCCGGTCGGTCCCGGAGTCCTCCAGGATCCACGCCGTCTGGTCGACGGAGGAGGTCTCGTACACCGGTACGGTGACCGCCCCGGCGTACCAGATCGCCAGGTCCGCGATCGTCCACTCCGCACGCGTGCGGGACATGATCCCCACCCGGTCACCAGCACTCACGCCGGAGGCGATCAGGCCGCGGGCCAGGCCGAGCACCCTCTCGTGCAGCTGCTCTGCAGTGATCGGGACCCAGGTGTCACCGTCCGGGGTCTCCATCATCACTCGCCGCGGTTCCTTGGCAGCCCAGTCGACCAAGAGGTCGGGGATGGACAGCTCAGCCGGGGTCTCAACCAGCAAAGGGGTCTCGGTCTGCGACATGGTCTGGCTCCTTCGGCAGGTCGGGAGGGGCTGGGTCCAGCCTATCCGGGCAGACGCTCTGCTAAGCGCGGTTGACCGGCGAGTTGGCCGGGGGACGAGTCAGAGGACAGCGCCGTTGTCGTCGCCGGAATCGCTGCGCCCTTTCGGCATCCGCCAGAACAGCACCAGCCACCCGACCAGGGACGCACCCACAGCGGACAGGTACAGCCAACCGGGTGCGGTGGTCCAGAAGATCAACAGCAGCACGGTCAGCACCGGGCCACCCAGCGCCATCAGCCAGGCGAGTGTGGGCAGCGGGTCGGTGGCGCCGATCGGCGGGGGTTCGGGCGGGATGTAGCCCTCGTCCTCGTCGTCCTCGGGCACCTCGTAGTCGCGCGGTCCGGCACTACCGGGGGGTACCTCGCCCAGGCGCGGTACCTGCGCTTCGGCCGACGACGGCGGGCGGCGGGCGAAGGGGTGGGCCGCACCTGGCTCCGGGGTGCTCGGGGAGGGGGCGCCGGGGTGGGCCCCGGGCGTATGCGTCTCACCGGGATCGCCGTCTGTTCCGGAATCCTCGGTCTCGTCCGGGGCTTCGAGCTGGGCGAGGTCCGGCAATCCGGCGGTGATCCGCTCCCACTCCCGCTCCACGTCGGCGTCCGTAGGCTCACGGCGCCCGCGCGCGTCACCCTCGTCGGGACTTCCACCGGCCATAGGGCCACTGTACGGCGCAGGAGGCCGGGTACGCAGCGTTGGCACGACGCGGGCACGGCCGGTCAGTAGGATGGGTGCCGGCGGCCCCGGCGGACTCGCACCTGGCGGTCCACACCGGCCGGGTGCCCTGACCTCATCGCGGTCTCGACCCGCTCCCCATCCCGCTACCGGAAAGGTCTGCCTCATGACCACAGCCGCGCCGATCCGCCGGATCGCTCTGCTCACCGCCGGGGGTTTCGCGCCCTGTCTGTCCGCTGCTGTGGCCGGCCTGGTGCGCCGGTACGGCCAGGTGCTGCCGGAGGCGGAGATCATCGCCTACCAGTACGGCTATCACGGCCTGCTCACCGGCACCTCGATCGTGATCGACGACGACGCCAAGGCCGCGATCGACGTGCTGGACAACTTCGGCGGCAGCCCGATCGGGAACAGCCGGGTGAAGCTGACCAACGCGAAGAACCTCATCGAGCGGGGGCTGGTGGCCGAGGGGGAGGACCCGCTGAAGGTGGCCGCTGAACAGCTGCGCACCGATGGTGTGGACGTGCTGCACACCATCGGTGGTGACGACACCAACACCACCGCCGCCGACCTGGCCGCCTACCTGGAGGAGCACGGCCATCACCTCACCGTGGTGGGCCTGCCGAAGACGATCGACAACGACATCGTGCCGATCAAGCAGTCCCTCGGTGCGATCACCGCCGCCGAGCAGGCCTCCCGGTTCGCGCAGAACATCATCGGCGAGCACCGGTCCAACCCGCGGATGCTGATCGTGCACGAGGTGATGGGTCGGCACTGCGGCTGGCTCACCGCCGCGGCTGCCGCCGACTACCGCCGCTGGCTGGACCAGCAGAGCTGGAACCCCTCGCTCGGGCTCACCCGGGAGCGTTGGGACGTGCACGCGGTGTTCCTGCCCGAGCTGAAGCTGGACATGAAGGCCGAG
>DXBY01000110.1 GCA_019116305.1 Candidatus Ruania gallistercoris
CGGCGGCCCATGTGTCGCATCGGACCGATCCGGCGCCGACTGATCCGCCCTTCCCGTGCCGCGCGGTTCCATGCAGACAGGGGGGAGAGCCACCACCGGCTCGGGAACACTACGGCGCCGAGCAGCTGCAGCCGGTCCCGGGCGCCGTACAGGTGCCACAGATGTTGAACCCGGTTCAATGCCGGATCACCGCTGAGCACCCCACCGATCGAGACCACCGAGGTCGGTATGTCCAGCGCGGCCAGGTACCAGCTTGCTCCGAGCGCGATCTGACCACCCCCGCTGTAGCCGATCACGGCGACCGGCGGACGCACGCTCCAGTCATATCCGTGCCGGGACAGGGAGCGGGTGATCTCCTGTGCGACAGCCAGATTGAACGTCGGCCCGTATCGCGGGTCGGCCGAGACCAGCACCCGCAGTGCATTGCGCACGTTGATCAGGTTCGCCGCCCAGGACGCCACCGGTACCCGCTGCCAGCGGTGCAGCCGGCCCCAGAACCAGGTCGTCGCCCGTTGGGTGAGGCCCCGGTTCTCCACAGCGTAAGGGAACACATCTGCCGCCACGACGGCGTCCGGCAGCCGTTCCTCCAGTGCGTCCAGTACCGCACGTTCCCGGCGTGAACCGCTCAGCCCATCCACTGTGCCGATCCCGGAGAGGTACACCACGAACAGGCGAGCCTGGCTCGCCCCGGGGGCTGCGCCGTCGGCATCGGAACTGGAATCCTGGGCGAGGGAGGCGAGCGTGGGCGTGTCCCGGCGGCGGGTCCACCAGCGCAGCGACTCCAGCGGTGCCAAGAAGGCCAGGAGGAGGAGAAGGGCCAGCACCACGATCAGGATGCGTTCGATCATGTCGGGCGCTCCTGCCGTTCCAGGGGCACGAACGGGGCGCCGGCGAGGATGTCCTGGGTGGTGATGAACGTTTCGTGCCCGGTGGCCAGGGTCCACACCCGGGAGGAGACGAGCGCCAGCGGTTTCGCGAGCAGGTGGGAGAGCAGCTGGCTCACCAGCCAGGCCGCCAGCGCGATCGCCGCCGCCGGCACCCGGCCGATGCCGAGCACCCCGACCAGCAGTGCGGCCAGGCTGACCAGGGTCCACACCTCGAGCAACCGGCCGATCACCAGGCCGAAGTGCGGGATGAACACCAGTACCCCGAGCAGGTGCGGCGCCATGGCGAGCAGGTAGACCACGGCCAGCAGCACACCGTCGACTGCGCCACGGGTGACCACGAGCGCGAGCAGACCGATCACCACGGCCGTGAACGCGCGCAGCACTGCCAGGTAGAGCGCGCCGAGCGTCATCCCGGCCGCCATCCGCAGTCCGGTCACCCGGTTGATCGCGAAGACCACACTGTGCCCGAGCATCGTGGCCAGGCCGGCGAGTACTGCCACTCCCGCGGCCACCGGGACCATCGCCTGTGCTCCGAGCTCGAGGGCTGCGGGTACGCGCAGGGACCAGACGTCGCCGGCAGCGCCCAGCACCTCTGCGAACCAGTCCATCACGGTCATCGCTTCCCATCATCGCGGTCTCGGCGTGCCGGCGGTGGCGCCACGCTTGTGTCCGGCCGGGGGAGAAGCGCTACGATGCACCGACTGTTCGCAAGCGGCCGGGGGGCCCCGCGCGTCCACGGAGTCGCCCTGCCCTGACACCTGCTCACGTTTGGACTCTGTGATGACGAACCCTTCTGACCCTTCCAGCCCCCATGGCGCTGGTGCGCAGGGGTCCTATCCGGCGCAGCCGGCCCCGGGATCATGGCCGGCCCAAGGAGCCTCGTCGGCGCAGGGGGCACCGCCGCAGGGCGCGCCGCAGCACCAGCCGCCGCAGGGCGCACCGCAGCAGCCGCCGCCCGGTGCTGGCCGACCCGAGACGCCAGGTGGCCCCGGTTATCCCGGCGGCCCTGCCTCGCCCCGGGCGGGACTACGCGGCTGGCACCTGGTGGTGGCTGCGGTCGTTGCCCTGGTGCTCGGTGGTGCTGGCGGGTTTGCCGGCGGCTTCTATGGTCTCGGTGGCGGTGTGACCGGGGCAGAGACACAGGACCTGCGGGACCGCGTGGCCGAGCTGGAGGGCCAGGTCACCGACCTCGAGGAGGAGCTGGCCGCAGGCGAGGGCGTTGACGATGCCAGCAGTGACGACGCCAGCACCGGTGACGCTGGCGGCTCACCGGTGCTGATCGGAGTCCCGGCCGGCTGGCAGGAGAGCGTCGCGGCTACCCACGTGTGGGTGCAGGTCCTGGAAGAGCTCGGCTATGCAGTCGAGCTGATGGAGATTCCCGATGTCGGCGCCCTGTACATGGCTTTGGCCGCCGGTGAGGTCGATATGACCCTCGGTACGTGGGGTGCGGATAGTCAGGACTACATCGACCAGAACGGCGCCGACCTGGAGGACCTGGGTAGCTGGTTTGATGAGGCCAGGATGGGAATTGTGGTGAACGAGGACGCACCGATTACGTCACTGGCAGAGCTGGCGGACCACGCCGACGAGTTCAACGGCGAGATCATCGGAATCGAGGAGGGTTCCGGGGTGGTGCAGGGCACGGACCAGGGGGCGGTGCCGGCCTACGGTCTGGACGACTTCACCGTGCAGACCGGTTCGACCCAGGACATGCTGCGCGCTGTTGCCGAGGCGATCGATTCCGGGGAGAACGTGGCAGCGACGTTATGGTCCCCCCACTGGGCACTCGATGAGCTGCCGGTGCGCTTCCTTGAGGATCCGGAAGCAGCCTTCGGCGAACCTGCGGCCATCCACGCCTATGGCACAGCTGGCTTTGCCGCGGACCATCCGGAGCTCGCCGAGTGCCTGGCGGAGATCTCTCTCACCCCAGAGCAGGTGAACTCGATGGTGAATACCGTGATCGGTACCGGCGGTCAGGGTGACCCCAGCGCCGCGCAGGAGTGGCTGGCCAGCAACCCCGACGTCACCTGTGCTGCTCTGGGCTGAGTAGCGGCTCGGCCAGCGCTCTGGTGCTGGACGCGGGCCACCCGATTGCGGGGGCCATGCGAGCGACTGCCCCGGTTGCGGGGCTGCGGACGCGGCCGCATGCTGCCGGGAGGGTCGCTCACCCTCCCGGCAGAGCGACCACCAGGAGGTCCAGGTGAGCAGCACGCCCGAGCCGGCGCTCGCAACCCTCAGCCATGACCGGTTCTGGACCAACGGTTGGGTCTACGAGCGCAAACTCGACGGTCAACGCTGCCTCGCTGTGCGCCGGGGCGGTACCGCTCGCCTGTACTCCCGCAGCGGGAACGAGGCGTCGACGGCGTTCCCCGAGGTGGTCGATGCGCTCACCGGGCCCGGTCCGGACCTCACGGTCGACGGCGAAGTGGTCGCCTTCACGGGCGCACGCACCAGTTTCGCTCGGCTTCAGCCCCGTATCCACCTGGCCGATCCGAAGCGTGCGCGGGCCACCGGGATCGCCATCTTCTACTACGTGTTCGACGTGCTCAGCATCGACGGTGAGGACGTGCGTGACCAACCGCTGCTGGAGCGAAAGCGCCGGTTGCGCCACCTGCTCACCTGGACCGATCCGCTGCGTTGGACCCCTTACCGGACCCATGCGGGCGAAGAGTACTTCGGCCAGATCTGCGCTCGCGGCTGGGAGGGACTGATCGCCAAGCGTGCCGATGCTTCCTATGCCCGCGGCCGCACCCGGGACTGGCTGAAGTTCAAGTGCGAGGCCGGGCAGGAGCTCGTGGTTGTCGGTTGGACCGAACCGGAGGGCTCGCGAATCGGCCTGGGCGCGTTGCTGCTCGGCTACTACGACCGCTCCGGGGGGACGGAGGACCTGGTGTACGCCGGAAAGGTGGGCACCGGGTTCACCGACCAGGTGCTGAGTGACCTGCACGCGCAGCTCACCGGCCTGGAGGTGAAACGTTCCCGCTGCACCCGCGGAAAGTTGCCGTCGGTGGGGGTGCACTGGGTACGACCGGAGCTGGTGGCGCAGGTGGCCTTCACCGAGTGGACGGCGGCGAACCAGCTGCGGCATCCGCGGTTCCAGGGCTTGCGCACCGACAAGCACGCGCGCGATGTGGTCCGGGAGACGCGATGAGTACGGACGTGACCATCGCCGGTGTACCGATCAGCCGACCGGAGAAGGAGATGTTCCCGGTCAGCGGTGACGACTCCGCAGTGACGAAGGCGGACGTGGCCCAGTACTACGCCGATGTGGCCGAGCTGATGCTGCCGCAGCTGCGCGGCCGACCGATCAGCATGCAGCGGTTCCCGGACGGGATCGAGGAGCCGTCGTTCTTCGAGAAGAAGGTGCCGGGCCACTTCCCGGACTTCGTCGCCACAGTGCAGGTGGACACGGCCGACGGACCCCAGGACCAGGTGCGGGTCGAGAACGAGCAGAGCCTGGTGTACCTGGCGGACCAGGCGTGCCTCACCCCGCACGGGTGGCTGAGCACGGCGGAGAACCTGCACGCACCGGACCAGCTGATCGTGGACCTCGATCCCTCGGTGCCGGATCTGCGTGCGGTGCGCCGTGCCACCCGGGCAGTGGGGGAGCTGCTCGATGAGCTCGGGCTGGTCTCGTTCGTGAAGACCACCGGTTCGCGTGGGTATCACGTGCTGGTCCCGTTGCGTCCGGAGAAGGATTTCGACGGCGTTCGTCGGTTCGCGAGGTCGCTCGCCGAGGTGCTGGTGCAGCGGGAGCCAGATCTGCTCACCGTGCAGGCGCGGAAGAACAATCGGGGCGATCGCGTGTTCGTGGACGTGCAGCGCAACGGATACGGCCAGACTGCCGTGCCGCCGTATGCGCTCCGGGCGCGGCCCGGGGCTCCGGTGGCGACGCCGATCTCGTGGGAGGAGATCTCTCGGGTGGAGCCGGACAAGTACACGATCACCTCGATCCGGCGGCGGTTGGCCCAGGTCGAGGACCCGTGGGCCGGGCTCGGCCGGCACCGGCAGACGCTGGATCGGGCCGAGGAGCGGTTGCAGCGGCGAAGCGGCTGAGGGCCGGGCGGTAGACCGCCCGGCCCTGTGGCGACGTGCGTCAGCCTCGGGTGCTCGCGTCAGTCAGCGGAGTTCGCCGACGGAGCCGACTGTGCCGACTGGGCGGACTGCGCGGACTGGGCGGACTGGGCGGACTGGGCGGACTGCGCGGACTGCGCCGACTGCGCCGACTGGGCCGACTGCGCCGACTGCGCCGACTGCGCCGACTGGGCCGACTGCGCGGTGATCGCCGAGGTAGCACTCTGCGAAGCGACGTTCGCTGGGTCCGCGGTCGCCTCGCTGCCGCTGGCGTCGCGGGCCGTCTCGGTCCCGACCGGTGCCTGCACGGTCAGCGGCGCGCGGTCCATGGGGGCTTCGGTGCTGTCGGCAGAGGCGGCGGCAGCCACACCCGTCACGCCGAGGACGCCGAGGGTGCCGGTCACGATCCACTTGGTACGCGCGTTCATGTCATCTCCTTGTTCGGGGGAACCCGCTCGGTGCGGGGTCGTCTAGGAGTAATACTGCGAGGCCCCGATGAGACGAACAGGACAAGGCGATGAGAGAACGCTCATCTACCCGGGCGACTCCTGGAAGTCGGTGAACTGCGCCGCATCGTTGACCGACGTGCCGGTGTGCTCCGGCTGCTGACCGGACGGCGCGAGGTCCTGGTAGTAGCCGAGCCGGTTGTGCCACGGATCGGTGAAATCCACGAAGGCGACGACCCCGGGTAGCTGCGAGGGCTGTGAGTGAGCGATGCCGCGATCATCGAGGTAGGCCACTGCCGCCAGCAGGTCGCGCACCCGGAACCGGATCCGGTTCGTCAGGGGAGCGGGGTCCCGGTGTCCGGCGACCTGCACCCAGCACTCCTGCCCGACGATCGGTGCCCACTCGAAGAAGTCATCGTGCGGCTGAAAGTCCGGCTCCCGACCGAAGAGGGTCGCATAGTGCTCCCGCGCCGCAGGGGCGTCGTCGATGGGGACGTACAGCTGGATGGTGAGCCCGGTCGTGGTCGGTGCGACGACGTCGTTTGCCATGGCTCAACGGTGGGGAGGCGATGGCTCCGTGTCAATGGCCGGACACGCCGCACTAGGCGAACACCGCAAGACCGTACACCGCGAACACCGCCAGATGCGCTGCGCCGTGTGTCGCCGTCACCCGCTTCGCCGAGAACGTGGCCACCGACAGCAGCAGCGTGACGCCGAGCAACAGCAGGTTCACCGGGGACTCGGCCAACACCACCTGCTGACCGGTGAGCAGGCCGATCACCAGAACCGACGGGATCGTCAGCCCGACAGTGGACACCAGCGCGCCGTGGCACAGGTTGCTCACCCGCTGGATCTCTCCGCCGAGCGCTGCGCGCAGCGAGGTGATCGACTCCGGCAGGAACACGATCATCGCGATCAGGATCCCGGAGAGGGCGACCGGTGCGCCCAGCCGGCCGAGACCGTCGTCGAGCAGGGCGGCCATGTCGTGGGAGAGCAGCACGATCGGCAGCACCGTGGCCACCAGCAGCCCGATCCGCAACAGCACCTCACTCTTGTGCTCGGCGAGGATCTGGCTGATCGACTCAGCAGATCCGCCCGACGTGCTCCCGGTGGCCGACGTAGTCCCGGCGAGTTCCGCCGTCGGCGCGGCCCCCCCGCGCCCGGTGACCGGCATACGCTCGGTGACCTCCGCCGTCGCCAGGAAACGTGAATCGACCTCGCGGAAGTCCCCCGCCTGGGCGCCCATCTGCCGGTACAGGAAGAACGCGTAGACCGCCACGGTGAGCACCACGATCGGGATCTCCTGGGCGGGGGCGTACGCACCGTCCGTGCCGATCGCGGCCGGAAGGGCGAAGGCGAGCGAGGCGAGCACCACAATCATCGCCAGATACGCCGAGGTACCGGTGCGGTTGTGCGCCAGACCGCCGTGTCGGATGCCGCCCACCAGCAGTGAGAGGCCGATCACCAGGTTCAGGATGATCATCGAGACCGCCATCACGGAGTCCCGGGCGATCGTGGTGTGGTCCCCGGGCCCGAGCATCACCGCAGAGATCAGGATCACCTCGATCGCCACGATGGACAGGGTGAGCACCAGGGAGCCGTACGGGTCGCCGAGCCGGCGGGCGAGGTGCTCCGCCTCCCCCACCACGCCGAAGGCGCAGAGCAGGATGACGGCGATGATCACCAGCAGCGCGCCGATCAGCAG
>DXBY01000111.1 GCA_019116305.1 Candidatus Ruania gallistercoris
GACACCACCCCGGCCACGGCAGTGCAGTCCGCCCGCTGGCTGATGCTGGATGACATCGAGCCGGCGATCCACGACCAGGTGCTCCGGGTGTTCCGGGCCGAGGCCCTGCAACCGGACCAAGGCTCGCACACCCTGGGGATCGCCTACCTGAACTACACCGCCTGAACCGGCAGCACCCGGTCCAGCACCTGGATGGCGAGATCCTGGATCTCCGGCGGGAAGTCGTGGCCGCAGTCCGGGTAGACCGCCATCAGGTGCTGCGCTGCGCCCAGCGCCGCATACCCACCCCGGGCTCGGTCGACCAGGCGCCGTACGCTGGCGCAGCGGAAGTTGTCGTCGTGCTGTGGGGCGCTGACCAGCACCGTTCGTGGCGCGAGCCCGGCCAGCAGGTCGTCGAAGTCGAACGGGACCCCGGCCTCTCCCCCGAGCAGGGGCATGTAGCGTTCCTGCTGCCAACCGGACAGGTCACCACCGGCGTAGTCGCTGAACGAGTCGAACCCACAGCTGGTGACCACCGCCTGGATCCGGGAGTCGAAGACCGCGGTGTACAGGGCGTTGTGGCCGCCGAGGGAGTGGCCCACGGCAGCCACACCGCCCGCGCGCACCTCGGGCAGGGACTCCAGCAGGTCGACACCTCGGACGTTGTCCCAGATCGCCTTCATCGTCCCGCTGCGGTAGCCCAGCGCTGCCAGGTCCACCTGGTAGTCGGCCATCAGCGGGTAGGCCGGGGCGAGCACGACGTACCCGGCCTGCACCAGGCGCCGCCCGTAGTCCCGGCCGGGCCTGCCACCCAGACCCACCACGACCCGGTGCCCGAGGGTGTGATCGGTGGGGTGCAGGGCCAGCACCCCGGGAGCGGTGGCCGCGCCGGTTACCACTGCCTGGGGAAGGAGCAGGTAGGCGGGAGTCCACTGACCCTCCTCCGACTGGTAGCTGAGCAGTCGGCGGAGGTAGCCGTCGGCCTCGACCTCCTCGTGCACGCGCACTGCCAGCTCGGCGGGCCGCCGCTGCGGGTGGAACGGGCCGGTCACCCGTTCCATCTGCTCCCGGACCTCCTCGAGGGTCGGTGAGGTGGCCATCGGGCACATCCTTTCGTGGGCAGGCAGGGTGGGTCATGGAGCGTGGCTGACGGCGTCGCCTGCGTTAGTCGATGAAGGTCAGCAACACTGTGGCCCGGTTCTGCAGATCCGCACGAGCGCGGTCGGTGAGGGTGTCAGAGTCTCGGACATTCTCGAGGTGATGACTGAATCGCTCCAGCCAGCGGGCCGCGGACCGGGTGTGCCCACTCTCCACTGCCTGCTGCACCCGCTCCAGCGCCAGGGTCAGTGGCCGTTCGATCCCGCCGTCGACCTCACCGGCGCTGATGTACCCCTGGAGCGCCGCCACCAGTGCGCGGACCTCGTCGGGCCGCTGCAGCGTGATGATCATCGCCGCCACCTCGCTGCGCCAGGTCCGGTACTGGCCGGCGTCCCGGGTGAACTCCCGCTCGTCGGTGACGATCGCCTCCGCACTGAGCAGCTCACGAGCCCGGACCAGATCGGCCCCGGCCGCACCGTCCTGCTCGCCTTGCTCGATCGCGTGCTGCAGCACGTTGAGCAGGTTGAAGTCCTCCATCCCGTCCCGGAAGCTGTGCAGCCGTTGCGAGGGCAGCGGTCCACCCGCGCCGGGATAGAACAGTGAGCCATCACCGTTGGCCGTGTCGTAGGTCTGCGGGTCCCACTCGCTGAGCACACCGTCGGTCATCGGTTCCCGGTCGGGCCAGCGCATGATGTTGTAGTACAGGAAGCCGTCCACGCCCATGGTGTGGGACAGCGGGCCGAGCAGCACCCGGGTGTCACTCGGCGGGTAGCCGTTGAACCAGTTCGGCAGCGGATGGCGCACCGCCTGGTGGGTGTACCAGTAGACCTCGTCGCCACGCTGCTGCGCTCGCGCCATCGCCTCGGTGTCGATGGTCTCCACTCCGGGTACCCAGATGTCGATCACGTCTGCGAGCCCGGAATCCACCCCGAGGGAGGGGTCCATGAACGTGCTCATCACCGGTAGGTCGGGGAAGTGTGCCTTGATCTGCCCGAGCACCGCGCGGGCCAGCTCGGTGTCGCTACGCTCGTCGAACCCGTAGATGTAGGCCTCGTCGGCCAGACCGGCGTCCTCGTACTCGGCCATCGCTGCTCCGACGATCTCGAGGATCTCATCGATCTGCGGCTGCCAGCTGTCCGGGTCCTCCGGATCGAACTCTCGATCGGCGTAGCCGGGCAGGTAGAGCACGTTGAACTGGCGCAGGCCGATGCGGTCTTCAAGCTCGAGCAGCTCGGCGACCGAGGGTGGAACGGTGTTGTAGATGAGGTCGGGTTCGATCTTGAAGTCACCGAGGAAGTCGATGTAGGCGTGCCGCAGCTCTTCGTGCTCGCCCGGGTCTGCCGGGTCGTAGACCTGGTCGAGCATGTACCAGCGCTCGGAGTACTGCGTGGGCGCACCCGGGTCGGTGGACTTGGTGGTCATCGAGGTCGCCAGGTCCGGACGGTCCGGAATCTCCACCGGCCAGACGGTCGCCTCGACCTCCAGCTGCTGTGTCGGCGCACCTGCTGCCTGGAACTCCACGGTGACGGTGTAGGTGCCGGGCGCAGCCTCCGGCGGGGCGTAGAGCTCCAGCCAGTGCGGCTGGAGCACCCACGGCTGCAGGTCCACGCTGTCCAGGTCGGTGCGTACCGGGTCCGGGATCCAGCCCTCGTAGTTCTGCGGTCTGCCGGGCATCGGTGGGAGCACGGCGTCGGTGTTCTCCACGAACACCGAGCCCAGCGGGTGCACGGTCGCCTCGATCTGGTCCCGTTCTGTGGCCGATGGGCTTTCGACGGCGCCACCCGGCCCGCGGATGTCGCTCACCTGGGCCTGGACGTCGGTGAGCTCCTGAGCGTAGGGCAGCAGCACGGTCTGGACGGACTCGTACTCCCCCTGAGCCAGGGAGATCCGCGCAGAGTTCTGCGAGCAGGCCACACAGGGCAGGTCCATCGGGTAGACCAGGCTCATCGCATCGGCGGTGGCGATCCCGAACGGTGCGTCCGGCCGCTGGCGGCGCGCCTGGACGAAGTCGTCCAGCCGGTCCACCTGCAGCCCGGTCGCCTCGGTCTCCTCGCGGATCTGGTCAAGCTCGGCGACGTCCCCGGTCTCGACGCGTTGAGCCAGCTCATCGAGGCTCGATGAGTGCTCGGCGGCACGTGCGCGCAGAGCGTCGTCCTCGGGGTGGTCGGCCGTGGGGATCTGCTCACGGACCTGGGTGAGCGTCGCCCGTACCTCATCGATCCCGGCGAGCAGATGCTCCAGCCGTTCCTGCCGGTCGGCCTCGTCCAGGATCGCCAGGCGCATGAAAGCCCCGACGTGGCCGGAGGACTGCGGGTCCGCTCCGCTCGCCTCGATCGTGATCGTGTGCCGCCCCTGCGGCAGCGGGCGGGTGTCGAGGTGCTGGTAGCGACCGGCCTGGATCGACTCGGCGTACAGGTTCAGCTCAGTGGGCGACTGCCCGTTCAGAGCCACCTGGTAGCTGCCGTAGCTCGGTGCCAGCAGCGGCTGGAGGGAGATCTCGTAGTTCCCGTCAGCGGGCACGTCGAAAGCGAGGGTCAGCTGCTCCCCCGGTCCTGCCGAGTTCTGGAAGAGCAGGATGTCGATGTCCTGGCCGACCTCGTCCCCGGTCATGGCTCTCGTGCCCTGGGTGGCCCGGACCACCTCGAGGTCGGCCGCCCGGTGGACGGTCCCGAAGCCCGGTGCCTGCCCGGCGTCCGCTGTGTCAGTGCTGTCGGTCATCGGGTCCTCGGCGTCGGCCACTGCCGCCGTCATCGAGAGCGCGCCGAGTGCGAGCGCAGCGCTCAGCGTGGCGGCCAGGCTCCGGGTACGGGGCGTGCTGACCGGGCGCATCAGCTGTGCTCCGGCACGATCCGCAGCATCTCGGTGGCCCCGAGGCGGGTGTACAGGTTGCCGTAGGAATCGATTGTCAGATGCGGGCCGGCGCCCCGGTACAGCACCTCCAGGTGCGAGGCGGCTGACCCGGTGCGCACAGTGGCCGCCGGGTCGAATCCGTACACCCGGCCATCGACGTTGCCGTAGATCATGCCGTCCTCGGCTGCGGCCAGCTGAGCATAGTTGCCACCGATCCGCCCACCCGGGTCGAGATCGCCGAACACTTCCTCGGTGTGCACCCACTCCAGCGTCTGCGGGTCCATCGCGAGCAGCCAGCCCTCGGCGTAGAACCAGACCGTGCCGTCCTCGGCAGTGGTGGCTGCGCTGACCGCGCGCAGACCGGGGACGGGCAGCGCGACCTCCTCGATCTCTTCGGTGCTCTCGTCGAAGACCATCACGCTGGCCTCGTCCTGCTTCGGTAGCTCGGTGTAGCCGTAGAAGATGTTCCCACCGCCGAAGATGCGGTCCCCGCTGCCGGCGAGAGTGTCCACCGACTGGTGACCGATCGGTCCTTCGATGGTGTGGCACTCGCCGGTCGCGGCGTCGAACCACCCGAACGCACCGGTATCGGCGCCGGAGGAGCCCGCCTGGCTGCCGTAGTAGAGCCGGTCACCGGAGCTGTGCAGTGCGTACGGGCGGTTCTGGCCGGCCCCGACCTCGCACTCCACCGTGGGTTCCTCCTCGGCGCGCAGCTGGGCCGGGGTGAACGAGGTGATCTCCCCCCGGGGGTAGGCGCCCTGGAAGATGCGTCCGTCGTGACCGCGCATCTGCTCGGCCTGTCCGCCGAGCTCGAACGCCTCCTGGGCGTCCTCACGCATCGGCGTGTAGCGTCCGATGCCGCCCTGCAGGTATCCGGAGCTCCAGATTGACCCCTCCGGACCGGTGGCCAGACTGTTCACCCGCACCGATACCTCCGGCATGCCCTCGATCTCCTCGACGCTGATCTCCTCGGTCTCGATGTTGTAGCGGGTGAGGAAGCCGTAGGAGTTCAGGCCGACCAGGGTGGCGCCGGGCCAGGCGGGATCGTCCAGCTCCACGATGTCCCACTGCCGGGCCAGGATGACCACATCCTCCGGCAGCTGGGTCTCCTCGCCGGAGGAGATGGTGTACCGGAACAGCGGCCAGTCCTCGTGGCCGGCTTTCGTGTAGTAGATCTGACCGTCGATGATCGGGCTGGCACCGGGGTAGGCCACGCCGCGGATCTCATCGACGACCTCGGCCTGCAGCTCACCGTCGGCCGAACGGTCCACGTCCAGCACCACGAGCCAGTCGTTGCCGGTGCTGCCGGCGTCTCCGGCCCAGGCGAGCACGTAGCCCTCGGAGACGACGATGGTGCGAACCTCCACCGAATCCTGGATCTCCTCGTCGAACAGCGGAGCGAGGTTCTCGCACTCGTCGGTGTCGACGTGGCAGGCGAACAGGTTGACCTGGTTCCCCGTGCCGACGAACACGGTGCGGCTGGCCTCGTCATAGCCCAGAGCGCGGGTGTAGTTGGCTTCCTCGGTCAGCGGCAGCTCACCGAGAACCCCGGTGAACCCCTCGCCTTCGGTGAAGGTGTACACCGAGGCTCCGGGGTACCCGTCGGTGGGTTCACCCCATCCGCCGCCGTAGGCATTGCCCTCCTCGTCGAAGGCGATGTCGTAGGCGAAGTTCCAGTGCGGGATGTCCGGTGTGCCGGCGTTGACCGCCTCTTCCTCCCCCGGGGTGTACAGCCACAGAGCCGCTGCACCGTAGGTGCCCACGTAGACCGTGCCGGTCACCGGGTTCTGGTTCACCTCCCAGCCGCCGGTGACCCCGGGCAGCTGCACGGTCCGGGTCACTTCACCGGTGAGCACGTCAGTGGCGAGCAGGACGCCGGGGTCATCCTCACTGCCGGTGCCCATCGACCAGATGACGTCACGGCCGTTCTCGTCCACCCCAGCGTGACCGGACAGCATCCGGGGCTGGCGGACCACCTGGGCACCCAGCGCGGTGTACTGCGCACTGAGCAGGACGTTGTCCACGCCGAGCTCGCCGATGGCACCGACCTCGACCTGCACGCCGGCGGCTTCCTGCGGTGCCTGGGCGCTGAGCTTCAATCGGTCGCTGCGCACATCCCGGCGGGTGTGCTCGGAGTCGATCACGGCTCCGCCGGCGTCCACCCAGTGCAGGCCGAGCCAGGCGATCCTGCCGTCGTGCACATCGGCCCAGGCGGTATAGGTCTGCCCGGCCTCGACCGGGGTGCTCTCGCTGAGCGCGCCGGCCTGGCGGCAGCTGCGGTCGGCGCCGATCAGCAGGGAGACGTCTCCGGCGCTGGACCAGTCCGCGCTGGTGGAGAGCGCCTCGGCACAGGAGTCGTCGGCGGCTTCGCCGTAGCCGTCGGTGAGGGACCAGCTCGTGAGCCCGTCCTCGAAGCTGTAGTTGGTCACCAGTGCGTCACCCTGTGCGGGGGTGGCGGCAGCCTGCGGCGAGGCCACGTCGGTCTGCGACGGTTCGACGTCGGTCCCGGGCGACTCAGCATCGGTGTGGGGCGAGCCGATGTCGGCCTCGGCGGCGGGTATCCCGACCGGATGCACCAGTGCGGCGGCCAGCACACCACCCACAGCCCCGGCGGCGAGGTGACGGAGCGAGAATCCACGGCGCTTCATTACGTCCATACTTAAAAACCTATTACAGGCTAGGAGTAAATAGAAGGCCTGGTGTCGATCCGGTGTCGATCCGGTGTCGATCCGGTGCTACTCCGCGAGCCCCGGCAGCACCCGTCGAGCGTTCTGTGCTGCCAGCGCCCGGCGATCCGCCTCCCCGATCGTGGCGGTGGCGAGCTGATAGGCGCTCGCCACCGGTTCCTGGATCGGCTGACAGGTGCCGTAGGCGAGCATCGGCGCCAGACCGGCCTCGCACATGGTCCGCAGCACGCCGATCGGACCGTTCATCCGCCAGGTGTCCAGGAGCACCCGGTCCAGGTCGTGACCGGCGTCCAGGTTGGCGGCCACCTCGGTCCAGTCCTGGGTGCGCAGTCCGCTGAGCACGATCGGGACCGGCATCGCGAGGCGCAGGAAGTCCGCGATCTGACTGGTGGTGCACTCCTCGACGACGTAGCGCGGATGACGATCCCGGGGGTCCTCCAGGGTGGCGGACAGGTGCACGGCGATTCCGGCGTCCTCGGCCGCAGCAACCAGCTCGGCCACTGCCGGGTGGCCCAGGGTGTAGCCGTGGTACCCGGGCACGATCCGTATCCCGGGTGCCCCGTGCGCCAGTACCCACGTCAGCTCGGCCTGCCAGCCGGGCTCGGTGGGGTTGAGGATCGGCGTGAAGGAGAATCGCGGCTCCGCCTCCACCACCCGGTGCAGCTCCTCGTTGCCGCTGCGGGTGTCGTAGCCGAACACCGAGGCCAGGTGGCTCAGGCACAGTCCGGACAGCTCGAGCCGGTCGGCCTGCCGGGTCAGAGCCGCGGCATCGGAGCGGGCCTGCAGCCGCCACGGAAAGACTCCGAGGAACGCGGTGACGTCCACTGGCCCGTAGGTGGCGAACGAGGCGAGCGGGCTGTGCATCCGGGTCTCGCCGGTACTCATCGGCGCACCTCCGCCAGCAGCCGGGCCATCGTCGCACCCATCACCTGCTCGTTCTCCTGCGGCCGCAGCCCGGCGGCCACCACTTTGCCGATGCTGTGCCCCATGCAGACACCGTGCAGGTCGGAGCCGAAGACCACCCGGTCGGCACCGAGCCGGTCCACCGCGATCCGTACGGCACCTGCGTTGATCGGTGTGCCGGAGGTGTCGGTGCGGATGTTCGGGTACGGCGCGATGGTGTTCATCGCACTCTCGACCTGTCCGCCGAGGTGGGCCATGATGATCCGTGCCTCCGGGTAGCGGGCGCCGATCCTGGCGATGTTCTGCGCGTTCGACTCATACGGCAGCTGACCGGCACTCTTTCGCCAGGCGTGCATGAGGATCGGGATGCGGTACTCGATCGCCTGCTCCACCACGGGGTAGACCAAGGGATCGTCCGCCGTGGTGGCGACCCAGAGCTTGATCCCGACCATGCCGCGGTCCTCGACGTTGCGCCGCAGGTCGGTCAGTGCGGCGCTGCCGTGACGCGGGTTCACGTAGCAGTAGCAGGCAACGAAGTCCGGGTGGTCGCGGTGCACGGCGTACAGGTCCGCGTTCGAGGCTTGCACCTGCTCCAGGCTCGGGTAGTGCCGGTAGCCGGCGATCGAGGAGACCATGATCGTGTCCACCCCGTGGGCAGCACACTCCTCGATCACCTGCGGATGGAGCTGGGAGCCCTGCAGGTGCGCGTGCGCGTCGATGATCACCGTGGCGCCACATCGCCGGCGACCTCGGCGCCCGCCTGGTCCAACCGGTGCAGCGTCTCGGCGATGTCGGCGTCGGTGTGGGAGTAGTTCACGAACGGGACGTTGGTCAGGGACACCCCCTGACGATAGGCCGCCCGGAAGAAGGTATCCAGGACCCCGCCCTGATCGTCGGTGGGCCGGAAGGTCGGGCAGGGTGCCAGTCCAGTCAGTACCAGCGGGATCTCCCGGGCCTGGAAGATCGCATTCAGACCGTCCCGCAGCGCCGCACCCTGGCGCCACAGGTGGCCGATCACCTCGGCACCGGTGTAGGTGTCCAGGCAGGCTGCGGCGGCGGCCAGGGACAGTGCCTCACCGCCGAACGTCGAGGAGACCACCGCACGGCCGGGGCCGCAGGCCGCCATCACCTCGCGGCGGCCGGTATAGACGGCGATCGGCATCCCGTTGGCCATCCCCTTGCCGTAGACCATCAGGTCGGCGCCGACCTGGAAGTACTCGTTCACACCACCGAGCGCGATCCGGAACCCGGTCACGATCTCGTCCAGGATCAGCAGCACACCGTGCCGGTCGAGCAACGCCCGTAGCTGGGGGTAGTACGGGGCGCCGTCGGCCATGGCAGCGTAGTCCGCGGCGACCACCATGGCGGCCACCTGGCCCGGATGGGTGGTGAGGATCTGTTCGACCGCGCCCAGGTCGTTCCACGGCACCGGGTGGTGCAGGGCCGCCACGGCCGCGGGCACCCCGGCGGGCACTGGTGCCGGCTGACCCGGCAGGGCGGCCGCCCCTGCGCCCAGGGCGTTCAGCCAGCCGTTGTAGCCGGTCTGGATCACGTGGTCGCGGCCGGTGTAGCTGCGCGCGATCCGGATCGCTGCGGCGATCGCCTCACCACCGGTCTTGAGGAAGCGCGCCTGGTCCATTCCGGGCAGCTGGGCACAGAGCCGCTCGGCGACCTCCGCCTCCAGCGGCGTCGGATGGCCGAACACGATGCCCTGGTCCAGCTGGGCACGGATCGCCTCGTCCACTGCCGGGTAGCGGTAGCCCAGGCTCACCGGGCCGAGGGAGTTGCGGTAGTCGATGAACTCCCGGCCCCGCTCATCCCATACCCGGCAGCCGTCCCCGCGGACGATCACCTCGGGTTCGTCGGGCAGCAGTCGCGGCGCCTTGGAGGCAGTGCTCGAGCCGAACGGCATCACCGCGGCCAGCCGGCCGGACCACGAGGTCGCATTGTCGGTCTGCTCGGGCATCGGCGCGGTGTTCACTTGACCGCGGCCGCACCGGAGCCCAGCTCCGCCGCGGACCGCGCCACCTTGGCGATGGCCGCGGCGAGGGCCTGGGTCTGCTCCTCGGTGCCGGAGAGGTAGCGGTGCGGGAACCAGATCGTGTCGGTGGAGACCAGCTCGGCCTGCGGGCACGGGGCCTCCGGGTAGGGCTGGCCCAGCCGGGCGGCCACCTGGCGAGCCTCGGTGATGACTGCCTCGTTGCGGTGCAACGGCACGTACCCCGGAGAGGCGTGGACGCCTTCGGCGGCCAGGGCGTGCACGGCGGCATCACGCAGCCCGAGCCGGCCCAGCTCGGGCAGACGCAGGATGAACAGGTGGTGCCCGTGGCTGGTGAGGTCCGGATCGGGCGGTGCGAGCTGGACGCCCTCGACCTGCGCGAGCTCGGCCCGCAGCTGCTGGCTGCGGCTCTCCCGCAGCTCCTGGTCGGCCGGGTGACGCCGCAACTGAGGCCGGAGCACAGCGGCCTGGAACTCGGTCAGGCGCAGGTTGTAGCCGACATGCTGATGCTGGTACCAGCCGCCGCCGCGGACCCGGCCCACGTTCACCAGCGAGTAGAGCGCGTCGGCGAGCGCGGGGTCGGAGGTGGTGACCAGACCGCCTTCACCGGCGGAGATGTTCTTGCTGCTCTGGAAGCTGAACGTGCCCACGTCACCGAAAGAGCCGACGGCCCGACCGCGGAAGCGGGTGCCGATCGCCTGGGCACAGTCCTCGATCACTGCGATGCCGTGCGCGCGGCCCAGCTCGCGAAAGGCGTCCATATCGGCGGCGCGGCCGGCCAGGTGCACCGGAACGATCGCTCGGGTGCGCTCGGTGATCGCCGCTGCGCTGGCGGTCGGATCGAGCAGGTGGGTCTGCGGGTCGACGTCGGCGAAGACCGGCACTGCACCGAGGAAGAGGGCCGCGGAGGCGGTCGCGATGAAGGTGTACGGCGGCACGATCACCTCATCCCCCAGGCCCACACCGCAGGCCCGCAGGGCGGCGACGATCGCCAGGGTGCCGTTCACCAGGGCGGTGCCGTGGGCGGCGTCCTGGTACTGGGCGAACTCCTGCTCGAACTCGGCCACGACCTGCCCGGCGGTGCTCCCCCACTTCCCGGAGCGGTAGACCTCGAGGAGTGCTCGCTCCTCGGCGGCGTCCGGTTGCGGCCAGGCGGGGAAGTCGCCGAGGCCCTGCAGTGCAGGCGTGCCTCCTTGGACGGCGAGCTCCGACATGGACAATCTCCTTCGAGTTACGGTCATGCTCTTATAGGCTTCACAGTAGCGACAAAATTATGGAGAGTCGATAGCGTGTGCGGAATGTACCGCATCCCGAAAGGCGAGAACCCTGCGATGTCCGACCAGCTGGCCCTCGACGGCGGAACTCCCGTCCGCAGCACCCCCTTCCCCCGCGTGGCGGACGCCTCGGGACGCACCTTGGGTGAGGAGGAAGCGCAGGCTGCTGCCGCCGTCGTGCGCAGCGGGAAGCTGAACCTGACGGTGGGTGAGCACACCCGGGAGCTGGAGCGCGAGTTCGCCGACTACTACGGCGTGGGGCACGCCGTAGCCTCCACCTCCGGTACGGCGGCGATCCATCTCGCCGTGGCGGCGGTGAACCCGGAGCCCGGTGCGGAGATCATCACCACGGGTATCTCCGATGCCGGCACCATCATGCCGATCCTGGCGCAGAACGCGGTCCCGGTGTTCGCGGACGTGGACAGCCGTACCGGCAACCTGGACGTGGAGTCCGTGCGGGCGCTGATCTCCCCGCGCACCTGCGCGATCATCGCGGTGCACCTGTTCGGTTGCCCGGCGCCGGTGGCCGAGCTGCGCGAGCTGGCCGACGCCCACGGCATCACCCTGATCGAGGACTCGGCGCAGGCGTACGGGACCAGGACGAACCCGGACGGCGCCCGGGCCGGCACGGTCGGACACATCGGCTGCTTCTCGTTGCAGCAGTCCAAGCACATCACTGCCGGTGACGGGGGGCTGACGATCACCGATGATGATCACCTGGCCCGCCGGGCGCGGCTGTTCGCGGACAAGGCGTGGCCGCGGGACACCGGGGAGCGCACCCACCTGTTCCTCGGGCTGAACTACCGGATGACCGAGCTGCAGTCTGCGGTGGCCCGGATCCAGCTCACCCGGTTGGCCGATGTGGTCCAACGCCGGCAGGAGCGAGCCGCGGAGCTGACCTCAGCGCTGTCCGAGCTGGCCGGACTGGAGCCGGGCCCGAGCCGCGGGCACAGCTACTGGCAGTTCCCGGTGTTCGTCGACGAACACACCGCAGGCGGGGACGGGTTCCGGTACGCCGAGGCGCTGCAGGCCGAGGGGATCCCGGCCACCGGGGGCTACATCACCCGGCCGCTGTACCTGACCCCGGTGCTCACCGAGGCACAGACCTATGGCAGCTCGGGTTACCCACTCACCGGGGCCGGCCAGAAGTACGCGCCCGGGCTGTGCCCGGTGACCGAGTCGCTGATCAACGGGCGGCTGCTGGTGATCCCGTGGAACGAGCAGTACACCTCGGCCGATGTTGCCGACATCGCCGCCGGGCTGCGCAAGGTGCACGCAGCGAGTCAGGACTGAACCGGTGGAGCCAGCAAGGATCTCCGCAGGGGTCGCGGTCCGGGACATCACACCGGCGGGCGGGACGGCGATGTCCGGCTACGGCGTGCGTACGGCGCCGTCCGCAGGGGTGCACGACCCACTGACCGTCCGCGCGCTCGTGGTCGAGCACACCGCTCTGCTGACCGTGGACGTCGTCGGTCTGCACGAGGACACCTGTGCCCAGATCAGGGCCGCCTGCCGGCCCTGGGCCGAGCATGTGCTCGTGCACGCCACGCACACCCATGGCGGGCCGGTGAGCATGCCCGGCCGACTGGGTGCGGGTCTGGTGGAGAACTGGTTGGAGTCGGTGGTCGGCGCCTGCCGGGACACGGTCGCCGAGGCCAGCAGGCAGCGGCAGGAGGTCACGGTGCGGGCCGGCTACGGCGCCGATCCGGGGGTGGCGAACAACCGGCGCCGCCCGGACGGTCCGAGGGACCCGGCGGTGCCGGTGCTCCAGCTCACCCGGGGCGACGGCAGTGTGCTGGCGTCCCTGGTCTCCTATGCCTGCCATCCGGTGGTGCTCAGTGCGGACAACCTGCTGCTCACCGCCGACTATCCCGGGCCGGTGCGCCGCGCCCTGGAGGAACGGATCGGTGGCACTGTGCTGTTCGCCACCGGCTGTGCCGGGGACCAGAACACCGGCCACTCCGCCGAGGTCACCGCGCAACACGGTGCCAATGAGCGAACCTTCGCCCGCTGTGAGCAGGTGGGGCAGCTGATCGCCACCGCCACCCAGAGGGCCGAGCTGCACACTCGTCCCGCACGGCACGGTGACGGCGAGGTGACCTCCGCGAGCGCCGTCGTCGACCTGGACCTGGACGTGCCGAGTGCGGCGGAGCTGCAGCGGGAGGCGCGGCACTGGGCCGCCGAGGCGGCTGCTGGCTCGCGGAACACTCCGCTGTACGAGAACTGGCACCAGTGGGCCGCACGCACCGACCCGGCCGGGCCGTCCACCTGGCGGGCGCGGGTGAATGTGCTCCGTTGGGGACCGGCGGTGATCCTCGCCCTGCCTGGGGAACCGTTCTGCCAGGCCGGGCTGGACCTGCGAGCGCAGGTGCGTGGTGCCGCGGCGGTATTCGTGCTCGGCTACACCGACGGCTGCCCGGGCTATCTGCCCAGTGCGAGTGAGTACCCGTTCGGCGGGTACGAGGTCTGCGATGCGCACCGGTACTACGGCATGCCCGGACCGTTCGCGCCGGGGTCGCTGGAGCGGCTGGTGGACGGGGCCGCGGGCTTGCTGCCCGCAGTTGGCGTGGAGGTCGCCGGCGGTCCCGCGGTCACTGGCGGCTGAGTCACTGCGCCATGCCGCGGGCGGTGACCTCGATCTCGAACCCGTCCGCCCAGGGCATCAGCACCCAGGGCAGCACCGGCGGACGGACCCGGGCCGCCAGGGTCACCTCCGCCACCCGCCCGTCCGGGGTACCGGTGGGTGCCGTGACGGTGAAGTCCTCGAACTCGTCGGTGACCGCCGCCGGGGCTGCGGCCAGGTAGTCCTGCACTGCGGCCTGCACCGAGGCGTCGGTCAGCGGCACCTGGTCCACCTCGGGGTCGGTGTAGTAGGCCTCGGCGTCCACGGCGTCGGCTGCATCGGCGGCGAGAGCATCGGCCAGCGCCAGTAGCTCCTTACGCTCCAGGTAGATGGAGGAGATGGAGGCCACCACCAGCACCAGGGCCAGGGTGATCACGCCGAACACCAGGGAGAGCAGCAGGATCTGCCCGTCCTCCCGGCCGGCGGCCACGCGCGCGCACCGGGTGCGCCACCAGGAGGTCACGGTGCCGCCCGGAAGTCGTCGACGGCGGTCATCGCCTCGGCCTGCACCCGTACCGTGTCGCTGAGCGCATCCTCGAGGAACGGCGGGGTGAGCGGGAGCGGGACGTCGGTGGCCACCTCCAGGTGCAGGTACGCCCCAGGGCTCAGGCACGGGTCTTCCTGGCAGGTCACCTGGAGGGCAGTGGCGCCGTCCACGTCCATGCCCTGGTCGGCGAACGCGAGCTCGACCGCGAGCGCGGCCTCGGCCACGCCCCGCTCGAAGGTCTCCGCCTGAGCGATCAGCCGGCCGGCGTCCCGGGCGGCGCCGTCGGCGGCGAAGGTGGCGGCCTGCACCCGGCCGAGGGTGATGATCAGGTACACCGTCGGGATCAGCAGCACCAGGGCGACGCCGAGGAACTCGACCACGGCACTGCCGCTCTCTGCGTCCCGGAGCCGGGCGAGCCGGCCGCGGAGCCAGCGGATCGTCGTCACGACCCCTCCTGTACCGCACGGCCGGTGACGTCGATCATCCCGGCGGGGCCGAGCAGACCGAGCACCGGGATCGGGGCGGCCACGTGCATCTCTACCACCTGGACTCCCCGGTAGTCGGCACGGCCGGGCTCGACCTGCTGGGCGTAGTCCGCGGGCAGCGCGGAGTCGATCAGCCACCGGGTGCGGGCCGCCCCGTCCACCAGGGTGTTGCCATCGAGCGCAGCGTACCGGGCGCCTTCGGCGGCACTGTCGATCAGCACCGTGCGCACGTGCAGGGTCAGGGCGAGCTGCACCACGCCGAGCACCAGCACGGTCACCAGCACCGCCACGAGGAGGAAGTCCACCAGGGCCGACCCCCGGTCCTGGTACCGATCAGGCGCCCAGGACACGGTCCATCGCGGTCTGGAACACCTGACTGAGCGCGTCCCCGGCGAGCGCCCAGATCAGCACGACCAGCCCCGCCGTCATCAGCGTGACCATCACCCACCCGGGCACGTCTCCGCGCTCGGGCTCAGTTCGCAGCCGGCCGACGACTCCCTGCCACCAGCGGCGCATCTGCTCACGACTCGTCCTCATCCGCGTGCTTCCCTTCCTGGTCGATCGGAGGAGCCCCTCCGATCTCGGTCTGTTCGACTCACACTGTCGGCACCGAGGCGCCGCCGGCCCGCTCATCCGATCTGCAACACCACCAGACCGGGGAAGATCGCGAACAGCACCGAGATCGGCAAGATGATGAAGACGACCGGCACCATCATCACGATCTCCCGGCGCCCGCCTTCCTCCATCAACGCCCGGTGTCCCGCTTCGCGCGCGTCCTGGGCCTGGGCCCGAAGCACCTCCGCCAGTGGCGTGCCGCGATCGACGGCGGTGGCCACCCCGTCGGTGAACCGCGCCACACTGGACAGGTCGGTGCGAGCGGCCATCCGGTCCAGCGCCTGGGTGAGCGTGCGGCCGGAACGCACGTCCGCCACGGTGAGCTCCAACTCGCCGGACAACTCACCCCGGGTGGTGCGGACCACCCGTTCCAGTGCGGCCACCGGGGACTCTCCTGCTGCGACCGCCAGGGCGAGGAGTTCGGCGATGGTCGGGAACTCGGCCACCATCCGCTTCTCCCGGGCGCTCGCCTGACGGGCGAGGTACTGCTCTCGGGCGACGGCACCGGCCAGGCCCGCCAGCACTACGAGGATCACCAGTGCCGGCAACGGGGCGTCCCTGGTGGTCGCCAGGAGCAGGGCGAGCATCAGGCCACCGGCCAGGCCGAGGGCAGCCCAGATCACCTGCTCCACCCGGAAGTGCTCCACGGTGAGCGTGGATCCTGCTCGGGTGAGCCGGCGCTGCACCCCGCTGGCGGGACTGCCGAGCCGGTCGAAGGCCCGCACCAGGTCCCCGAGCACCGGTTGCAGCATGCGCTCCAGGGTGGGGAACGGGGTGTGCACCGGCCTGCTCCGCAACAGCCGGGAGGTGCTCGGCCGGTCCCGCAGGTAGGGCGAGACGCGGTCGATCAACCGCACCCGGCGGGCACTGATCCGCCACAGCAGGAGCACCAGACCGAGGCCGAAGACCAGGCCCAGCGCTGCCCCGGTGAGCGCTGCACTGCCGACCATCAACGCATCACCCGTTCGTCCTCGGGGAGTCGGCCCAGGCGCACCATCACGAGATAGGCACCCACGGAGGCGACGCCGCCGACGAGTAGGACCACCGCACCGATGGTGCTGTTGAACGCCTCCACCGTCTGTGGCCGGGTGCTCAGCATCGCCAGGATCAGCCACGGGGCAGCCGCCGCCAGCCGGGCCCCGTTCACGGTCCAGGACTGCCGTGCCTCCAGCTCCCCGCGTGCGCGCAGATCCTGGCGGAGGAATTGGGACAGGGTGCGCAACAGGCGGCCCAGGTCCGTGCCGCCGACTTCGCGGGTGAGTCGCAGTGCTTCGATCAGCCGGTCCGCCACCGGATCGGCAAGCCGAGCCTTGAGTCGGTCGAGTGCATCGATGAACCTGCCGGTGGCGGCGAAGTCCTCGGCGAACTCCGCGAACGCCGGCCGGAGCTGCTCCGGTCCACGTTCGGCAAGGCTGCCGACCGCTTCCGGCAGCGACATCCCGGCGCGGATGGCAGAGGTGAGATCATCGACTGCATCCGGCCACAGTTCGCGCAGGGCGACCCGCCGGCGTCGGGCGCGCACCCTGATATAGGCCTGCGGGACCAGCAGCGAGAGCACACCGAAGGCCGTGGCGATCGTGGGCGATCCGGTCAGGCCAAGCACGCCCAGACCGACAACCACGGCGACCACCGCGGAGGTGAGAAGTACCGCCGTCGGCGTGACTGCCGGCATACCGGCCTGCACGAGCAGGTCGGTGAGCTTGCTCGGGCGCCGTTCGGCTCGATCCTGCCGCCGCGTCAGAGGCCACCAGGACCACCACAGGCACACCAGTCCGGCGCCGAGGAGGAGGCCGACCAGAGCACCCATACCTCAGCCCTGGGCCAGCAGGTCCTGGAGCGAGAAGCCCGCCCGGGCAAAGCGTTCCGGGTGCGGTGGGAATCCGCCGGTGCGCACGAGCTCACCGTTCTTGCGGGTGTACAGCGGCGAGACCTCCACCACGCCACCCTCCACCCGTCCGGAGAGTGCGACGATCTCAGCGACCTGCCGGTGCCCATCGCCGCGCAGATCCAGATGCACCACCAGGTCGAAGGCAGCCGCCACTGTGGGAACCACGAACTGTGCGGACACATTCTCCCCGGCAAGCAGCGGCAGCGTGGTCATCTTCACGACGGCGTCACGCGCGGAGTTGGCATGGATGGTGCAGGCTCCGGGAATGCCTGCGTTCAGCGCGATCAGCATGTCCAGAGCCTCGGCCTCGCGGACCTCACCGATGATCAGCCGGTCCGGGCGCATCCGTAGCGCTTCTTTGACCAGGCGTCGCAGCGGGATCTCGCCGGTGCCCTCCAGGTTCGGCTGCCGGCACTGCATCGCCACCCAGTCGCGGCAGTGCAGCTGGAGCTCGAACACCTCCTCGCAGGTGACGACGTGTTCGTGGGCGGGGATCGACCCGGCGAGGGAGTTGATCATCGTGGTCTTGCCGGCCTGAGTGGCCCCGGAGACCAGGATGTTCAACCCACTGGCCACGGCTGCGTGCAGGAAGGCGGCGGCGTCCTCGGTGAGCGACCCGAGGGCAACCAGGTCGGCCAGGCCGCGGGAACGAACCAGGAACTTGCGGATGTTCACCGCCCAGTGCCGTCGGGTGACGTCCGGGATCACTGCGTGCAGCCGTTCTCCGGTGGGCAGGGTGGCGTCCACAAAGGGGGTGCTCAGGTCCAGCCGGCGGCCCGAGGTGCGCAGCATCCGCTCGACCAGTTCGTGCACCTGGTCCTCGGTGAGCATCGTGGTGGTCAGCTCCGGGCGCCCGTGCCGCGCGACGAATACCTTGCCTGGCGCGTTGATCCACACCTCTTCGACCTCCGGGTCATCGAGGTGCTGCTGCAGGGCGCCGAGGCCGACGATCGCGTCCCGGACCGACTTCATCGCCAGCTCGAGGTCGTCCAGGCGCGGGACCAGGCCCTGCAGGGACCGGTCGTCGTAGTCCGCCACGGCATCCCGGATCAGGGTGTGCACGTCGGCGTGGTCCCGGCCCGGGTCCAGGCCGCGGCGGCGGATCAGCTCGCGCACCTCTCCCTCGAGAAGTGCTACCCCTTCGGCCATGCGTGATCCCGTGGTTGCCCGCCCCATCCGCCCCGGCGCGGTGAATGCGCACCAACCTAGCGAATCTCCGGCTCGCGCGTGGGCCGATTGTGGATAAGTCTTCCGCTGCGGTCAGTTCCGCCCCGAGCCGCACCGGCGAGCACGGTGAAGCCGAGCAGCGCCAGCACGGTCGGGATCAGGGCCACCGGCGCGAGCGCCTCGAGCGAAGCGCCCTCGAGCACACCGCTGCCCACAGCGGAGCCCGCGGCGATGCCGAGGTTCATCGCGACCGGCATCAGGGTGCCCGCCGTCGTGCGGTGCTTCGTGCCGGCCAGGCGCATCATGCGCGCCTGGATCGCCGGGCCCAGGCCGCCGACGGCCACTCCCCACACCAACACCACGCCCAGATCGGCGACAGTGCTGCGGCCGAGCAGCATCAGCCCCACCAGGCTCAGCATCATCGCTGCGGCCAGCACGATCGGCACGGCGGCCGGGTAGCGGTCCGTCGTCGCCCCGACCAGCAGCACTCCTCCGCCGCCGACGAGACCGAAGATCAGCAGCAGGACGGGTGTGGGCACACTGCTGGGCTGGAGCAGCTCGGCCACGAACGTGAAGGCGATGAAGTGCCCCACGAGCAGGCTGCCGCCGAGCGCAGCGGTGACCAGGACCGGGCCGAGCCCGCGCAGCCGTCCTCTGGCACCAGTCCCGATCTCACCCGCGCCAGCCTCGCGCCGGATCGGGTGGTGCCTCAGGACGAGGACAATGGCAGCGGCTGCCATCAGGGTAAGCACGGCGAGCGCGAGGAACGGCGCCCGCCAGCCGATCCACGGCGCGATCGCGTTGCCGGCCGGGATAGCCGCCACAGTGCCGAGGGTGCCACCGAACAGCACCACCGCCGTTGCTCGCCCGATCTGGCCGGCCGGCACGATCGCCGCCGTGTGCGCGTTGATCGTCGACCAGAGCAGACCGGTTGCCGCTGCGGCGACCAGCCGCGAGGCCATCGCCACGGGGTAGTCGCTGGTGGTGGCGGTGACCACTGTGGCGATCGCCGCAACCAGCAGCGCCCCGGCGATGATGGTAGGTCGCGGCACCCGGGCGGTGACTCGAACGAGGGGGAAGCTGGCCACCACCACCGTCAGTGCCCAGGCCGAGACCAGCAGGCCCGCCCGGGCGAGAGACACGTCCAGGCCGGTCGCCAGCTGCGGCAGCACCGCAGTGGGCATCATCTCCCCGCTGACCACCACGAACACCGCCACGGTCATCGTGATCAGGGCGGGCCAGGGCAGGCAGTCTGGAGCGGTCCTGCCGGCGACGGCGGAGCGTTGGGTGTCGTGGTCGCCGCTGCGGCGGGGTAGCTGTTCCGTCATCTGCCCGACGCTAGAGTTTGACATTGGTGTCAATGTCAAGGTGGCGCTGTGGGCCGGCTACGTCGGTCCGGCTCTCGGCCGGCACCACCGGCGATCGAGGCAGACTTCGCCCATGCCGCCGGCGCCTCGTTCGAGGCCGAGCTGCGCGCCTCATCGGACCGTGACGGCTCGGTGGCTCGCGGCTAGGCTCGGACCATCAGTCGGAGTCGTCTCGGGCGAGGTGCGATGAGGATCGGTGAGCTGGCGCGACGCGCGGGAGTGGCCCCGCGATTGCTGCGCTACTACGAGCAGCAGGGACTGATCCGAGCCGGGCGCGCCGAGAACGGGTACCGCGAGTACGTCGAGGCGGATGTCGCCCGGGCTGCCAGGGTGGCGACCATGGTCCGCTCCGGGATCCCCACCCGACTGGTGCGAGCGATCCTCGATCTGGAGAACACCCCGAGTACCGAGGTGGCCCAGTGCACCCGACTCCTGGCCGAACAGCTGGCCACCGAGCTGACCGAGATCGAGGGCCGCATCGACTGTCTGGGCAAGAGCCGAGACACCATCCGCGACTTCCTCGCCCGGACCGAGCACAGCGAGCTGATCACGCCGGCGGCGGGGAGCACCGCCCCCGGGTCACGCCCATCTGCTGCTCGACCAGCTGGGTGAACGCCTCGGCCTCCCCTGTCACAAGCCGTCGAGCCCTGGCCGACACCAGGAACCGGACGAGCCCAGCCAAGGGGCCGTACCACTCGAGGGTGAGCCGCAGGACAGTACCGGTCCCGCTCTCCCGGAGCTCATGGGTCGCGATGGTGCGCACGCCCGTGGCCATGGACTCCCAGGTGAAACCGACCTCGGGCTGCCAGTCGGTGACGACGTACTCCGCTTGCGGCAGCCCGGGCTGGCGCAGGCGGAAGGTGCTGCCCACGCCCACCGGGCCCGACTCTCCGGAGCGGTGCACCTCGTCGACTGTGGGCAGGAGCTGGTCCCACTCGGGCAGGCGCTTGAGGATGCGCCACACGCGGGACCGTTCAGCCGACATCGATTGCTCGACAACGATCATGAACCATATGGTACATATGTGGTGCTCGCGACGGGAGAGGGACAAGTCATCGGCAGCGCCGAGGCGGGAGCGACCTCCCGCCTGAGGGGATCCCGTCACCACCGGAGACTGGCGATCGTACGATGTGGGCCATGACGGTCACGACCCCCCGCGACGCCCTGTTGGCGAAGGTGGTGGCGTACTTCGCCAACCACGGGGTGGGCGATACCAGCCTGCGCGTGCTCGCCGCAGGCGTCGACACCAGCCACCGGATGCTGATCTACCACTTCGGCTCCCGCGATGGACTGCTGGCGGCCGTCGTCGACGTGATGGCGCGCCAGCAGCTCGAAGATGTCGGAACCTACCTGCGCGCTGAGGACGACACCGACCCGGTGGAGGTCGCGTGGAACGTCTGGAACCGGCTGGCCGACAATGCCCCGGTCTTTGCCCCGCTCCTGTTCGAGCTCTCCGCGCACGCGATGGTCGGCCGGGAGTGGGCAGCGCCGCTGCGCGACACAGTCGACCAGGCAGTACAGCGCCTCGCCCTGTACTTCCAGAAGTTGGGCAATCCACCCGAACGTGCAGAACTCCTCGCGCACACCGCGATGGCGCTCTCCCGCGGCGCCCTGTTCGACCTTGCCCTGACCGGTGATCGGCAGGCAGCCGACACGGTGATCGGCAACTTCTTCGACTGGGTGCTGGTCCCCCACCCGGCCTGAGCAGGGTGATGGTCGGCTCCCTGCTGCCGAAGGACCGCCAGACCGTGACCGCGCTCACCTCCGCCACGGGTTGAGCACATGTGAGTCGCCCCCGCCGGGATGGGACGATGTCCCCAGACCCTCCCCCGACCGGAAGATGCCATGACCGCCGTTGCTACTCGCCCGGCACGCCTGTACGGCGCGCTCGCTCTCGCCGAGATGATCACCTGGGCGCTCCTGCTCGGCGGCATGTTCGTGAAGTATGTGCTCGACGGTGGAGACGTCTTCGTGCGCATCGGCGGCGGAATCCACGGGTTCGTGTTCCTCTCCTATGTGGTCGTGACCGTCCTGGTCGCCGTCGACCAGCGGTGGAAGCTCCCCTCCCTCGCCCTCGGGGTCGGCTCGGCGATCATCCCGTTCCTCACCCTGCCGTTCGAGCGGTCGGCAGCACGCCGCGGCATGCTCGGGGCGACCTGGCGGCTGCGCTCGGAGCAACCCGCCACACCGGTGGAACGGGTAGCGGCACTGGCGCTGAAGCACCCGCTGCTGGCAGGGGTCGTCGCCGTGGTGGGGGTTGCCGTGGTGTTCTCGGTGCTGCTCTCCCTCGGCCCGCCGACCGAATGGTTCACCTCACGATGAGGCCGCCACCGTGCGGAACCCCGCATTGCCCATCGAGGAGTCCGGGGTATTCGAGGACCGGGCGGCGTTGCGGTACCTGTTGCAGTAGGAGTCGTGGCACAGGTAGGAGCCGCCGCGCATCACCCGGGCGGTGCCGAGCTTCGCGCCGGTCGGTTCGTGCTTGGGTGAGCGGGCGTAGTAGCGGGCGTTGAACCAGTCCGCGCACCACTCCCACACGTTGCCCACGGTCTGCCAGAGCCCGTAGGCGTTCGGGCTGAAGGTGCGCACCGGCGCGGTGGTGAGGAACCCGTCCTCCGTGGTGTTCGACCGCGGGAAACTTCCCTGCCAGATATTCGCCCGCCACTTGCCACCCTTGCCGGGAAAGTCCGGCCCCCACGGGTACCGGGCGCCGTCGATCCCGCCGCGGCTGGCCGCCTCCCACTGCGCCTCCGTGGGCAGCGAGCGTCCGGCCCAGGTGCAGTAGGCCGCTGCGTCGTTCCAGGACACGTGCACCACTGGATGATCGTCCAGCCCCTCCACTGAGGAGTCCGGCCCGCCCGGGTGCGCCCAGTCCGCGCCCTTGACGCCGTACCACCAGGGGGTTCCGGAGGCCGGCCCCATCACTGCTTCCTTCGGCGCCGCCAGGGCCAGGTGGAACACTGCGGAGAACCCGAACGACTCCGCCTCGGTGCGGTACCCGGTCGCTGCCACGAACCGGGCGAAGTCGGCATTGGTGACGCTGGTCGCGTCGATACTGAACTCCTCCAGGGTGACCGGGTGCACCGGGGTCTCCCCGTCTGCCGGGTAGCCCACACCGTCTGCATCGCCCATCTGGAACGTCTGCGCCGGCACCACCGCCTGCTCGATCCGGTGCCGCTCTTC
>DXBY01000112.1 GCA_019116305.1 Candidatus Ruania gallistercoris
CGGAAGCGGCACCGAATGCCTGAGTGGGCTGCTCACCAGGAGCACCGTAGCCCGGCTGCTGGCCACCGGAAGCGGCACCGAATGCCTGGGTCGGCTGCTCACCAGGAGCTCCGTACCCCTGTCCCGGTGCCCCTGGTGTGCCCTGCGGACCGGACGGCGGGGTGTTCCCTGCTCCCCCGTACGGCTGCTGCTCGTGTGGTCCCTGCGGTTCACTCATATGCAGCAGGCTAGAGGAACACGGGCGTTCGCGCACCAGCCGCGCCGGGTAGTTCTCCCCACAGTTCGTGACGTCGGCCCACCCGAGCCTCAGGCGGAATCGTTCAGCAGCCGGCGTCGTTCCTCCAGGCGCACCAGTTCGCCGAACGCCTCGGCATAGGCGGGATCGTTCGGATCCATCCGCTGCAGACGGCCCTTCACTTCGGCCACCTGGCGGGTCATGCCCATCCGCAGCAGCGCGATCAGCACCCCGCGCGCATACCCTCCGAGCTCCTCCGCCCGATCTTGCGGTAGCGGCGCCACGGCCAGTTCGGTGATCAGCACACCGACCGGCCCTTCCGCCAAGGCGCGCACCTGCTCGGCCCAGGTCGCGGCCGCCCGTTCGGTCGCACCTGTCCCTGCACCGGACGCCGCCAACTGTTCGGCGATCTGCCCGAAGCCCTGTACCCCACCGGCGGCGCGAATCACATCGTGCACGGCCCGGTGCGCGGGCACCACGAACGTGTCCGCACCCAGATCGTCGAATCCGGCCTCCAGGGCGTGCTGGGGCAGCTGCAGCACCACCTCCAGCACCTGCCGCTCCAACCGCGCCACCGGATCGTCGGCGTACCGCACCGCTGCCGGGCGCGCCCGGCCATTGTGCTCCTCGCCCCGGGGCGCGCCGTCCTCAGCCGGCCCTGGACCAGGGGCGGGACGACCACCCTGGTGACCTCCGCCGTCGCCGGCAGCTCGAGGCGCCCGTGCCGCCCGGCTCACCGCCTGCCGCACCGAGGACTCCTCCATCCCCAGCCAGCCGGCGAGTTCTCGGGCGTACTCCCCCCGCAACGCGTGGTCCCGAATCCGGGCCACCACCGGGGCGGCCACCCGCAGGCCGGAGACCCGCCCTTCGGCGGTGTTCAGATCCACCTGAGCCAGCACCGACCGGATCGCAAACCGGAACAGCGGCTCACGTTCGGCCACCAGCGAGCGCACCGCCTCGTCGCCGCTGGCCTGACGCAGGTCGCACGGGTCCATTCCGGAGGGTTCCACCGCCACGAACGTCTGCGACGCGAACTGCTGGTCCTGCTCGAACGCGCGCAGCGCCGCCTTCTGGCCGGCCTCATCGCCGTCGAAGGTGAAGATCACCTCACCGCCCACAGCGCTGCCGGTGGACAGCATCACCCCTGCTGCCGAGCTGGCGGTGTCCCCGAGCAGCCGGCGCACGATCTTGATGTGGTCGGTGCCGAACGCGGTACCGCAGGTGGCGACCGCGGTGCCGATTCCGGCGAGGTGCATCGCCATCACGTCCGTGTACCCCTCGACCACCACCACCCGCCGGCCTTTGGCGATCTCGCGTTTGGCCAGGTCGATGCCGTAGAGCACCTGGGACTTCTTGTAGATCTGGGTCTCGGGTGTGTTCAGGTACTTCGGTCCGGGATCGTCCTCGTACAGCTTGCGTGCCCCGAAGCCGACGACGGCGCCCGCCAGGTCTCGTATCGGCCACACCAGGCGTCCGCGGAACCTGTCGTAGCTGCCGCGCTGGCCCTGGGAGAGCAGCCCGGAGGCGGTCAGCTCCTCGGAGGTGAAGTTCTTGCTCCGCAGGTGCCGGCCGAGGTTGTCCCAGCCCTTGGGTGCGTAGCCGATCCCGAACTGCTCGGCCGCAGTGCGATCGAACCCTCGGGACGTGAGGAAGTCCCGGCCCGCCTGTGCCTCCGGGCTGGACAGCTGCGCCACGTAGTACTCCGCGGCCACCCGGTGGGCGTCCAGCAGCCGCTGCCTACGCCCGGCTTCCTGCGGGCTGCGGCGAGGTCCGCCGTCGTCTTCGTAGCGCAACTGCACACCCGCCTTCGCGGCGAGGGTCTCCACAGCTTCGGCGAAGGTCAGGTGGTCGATCTTCTGCACGAACGAGATCACGTCACCGCCCTCACCGCAGCCGAAGCAGTGCCACAGGCCCAGGTGCGGGCGCACGTGGAAGGACGGGCTGCGCTCGTCGTGGAAGGGACACAGGCCCTTCATCGAGCCCACGCCTGCGCTGCGCAGGGTCACGTGCTGGCCGACGATCTCCTCGATCTTGGCCCGTTCGCGGACGGCGGTGATGTCCTCGCGACGAATGAGCCCAGCCATGGCACGAGTGTAGGTCGTCTCAAGCGCCGCCGGGCTCGCCGTCCACCACCCATCGCAACCGCTCGAGCGAGCGGCGATCCGGGCCGAGCCCACCGTGCGAGCGAGCGCTCACGGTCCCTTCTCCTGAGACCTACAGCGCGGTGCCCACGTCCGGGCCGCACATCCGGGCGTGCCACTCCAGGGCGGACAGGTCGGTCAAGGAGGCGACCTGATCCACCACCACCCGCAGCCGGATGTCATCGTCACTGGCCTGACCGAAGTCTTCGG
>DXBY01000113.1 GCA_019116305.1 Candidatus Ruania gallistercoris
CGCCGACCGGGTGACCGCCCACCTCGGTCCGCCGCTGCATGATGCCAGCACCGGGCTGCGTGACGCCGAACCAGGGCCGCGTGAAGGCGAGCTGAAGCCGCCCGGGCGAGGAACGCCGTCGTGAGCCTGACCCGTGCCGTGCTGGACCTGAGCCCGCTACGCGCCAGCCGGGCGTTCCGGGACCTGTGGCTCGGTTCCTCCGCCGCCTCCTTCGGCCACCAGTTCGTCACCGTCGCCGTGCTGTTCCAGGTGTGGGAGCTGACCGGTAGCGCGGTCTGGACCGGTGCTATCGGGCTGGCCCGGGCGGTGCCGCTGATCATCTTCGGATTGGTCGGCGGGGCGATCGCCGATGCGGCGGACCGGCGGCGGATCGTGCGCTGGACCACCGCAGCACAACTGGTCGCTGCTCTGGGCCTGGCCGCTCAAGCGCTGCTGCAGGTGGAGTCGTTGGCGCTGCTGCTCGGCCTGGTCGCGCTGCAGGCCTCCTTCGGGGCCCTCGGCATCCCCGCCAGACGAGCCCTGCCGCCACGCCTTCTTCCCGCGCCGACAGTGCCCGCAGGGATCGCCCTGCAGCATCTGAGCTTCCAGGTGGCGATGCTGGTGGGTCCGGCGGTGGCGGGGATCGTGATCGCGGAGCTCGGGCTCACCTGGGCGTTCACTGTGCAGGCGCTCACATTCGTGCTGGCGTGGCTGGGGGTGTTGCGGCTGCCGAGCCTGCCGCCGCTGGAACAGCCCGACCGGCCGGGCCTGCGGGCGATGGCCGACGGCGTCCGGCTGGTGTGGCGGCGGCCGGTGCTGCGTGGGTCGTTCGTCACCGACCTGTTCGCCACCCTGCTGGTGATGCCGATCTCGCTGTTCCCGCTGATCAACGAGATCCGGTTCGGCGGCTCCGCCGGCACTCTGGGGCTGTTCCTGTCCGCGGTGGCGGTCGGTGGGATCGGGGCCGGCCTGTTCTCCGGGTCCTTCACCCGCGCCCGGCGCGCCGGGCTGATCCAGCTCATCGCCGCCGGAACCTGGGGCGTGGCCCTGGCCGGGTTCGGGCTGGTGGCACCGCTCTGGCTCGCCCTTGGTCTGCTCGCCGTGGCGGGGGCTGCGGACACCGTCTCTGTGGTCACCCGGGCGGCGATGGTGCAGCTGGACACGCCGGACTCTCATCGTGGGAGAGTCTCGGCCGTGGAGTCGGTGATCAGCCAGGCCGGCCCGGATATCGGCAACTTCCGTGGCGGGGTGGTCGCCGGTCTCACGTCCGCACCGATCGCCCTGGCCACCGGGGGGCTGGCCTGCGTGCTCGGGGTCGCGTTCGTCGGCTGGCGCAACCGCGCGCTGCGCCGTTACGAGCTGCCGACGGCGGAGGTTCCGCCGGCTGGATAGGTCCTGGAATCCATGCCTGCAGGGGCGCTGGATCCGTGCTGTCACCGACGAGGCGGCTTGCCCCGATCGCTGTTTCACGCCAGCCTGTACCAGGACCAGCCCCGACGGATGGATGGACTGTGAGCAACGACCAGCACCCAGACGCTGGACACGAACGCCCGGACGACGCTGATCGAGAGACCGTCGACGACGCGACGGGTGGCGGCACCGACGGCACGGCGGCAACGCTGACCGCTACGGGTCAGGACCTCCCGGAGACCGTGCACCTGCCGCGCCGGATGCGGATCCACGACGAGGACGACGACGACGAGATCACCGCCAAGCTCCGCCACCACGGTGTGCGGCTCGGGAAGGGCAAGGTCGCTCCGCGGGTGTTCTGGCCCTCGCTGATAGTGGTCCTCGCGGTGGTCGCCGTGGCCCTGATCGCCCCCGGTGCCACCGAGACGGTCTTCTCCGGCCTCAACAACTGGATCGTGGCCAACCTCGGCTGGTTCTACATGCTGGTCATCGGCGTGTTTGTGGTGGTGGCGATCGGCATCGGGGTGTCCCGGATGGGGACGATCCGTCTCGGCCGCGATGACGAGAAGCCCGAGTTCGGCCTGCTGTCCTGGTTCGCCATGCTGTTCGCCGCCGGAATGGGCATCGGCCTGGTGTTCTACAGCGTGGGTGAACCGCTGAGCTACATCACCACCGACATCAAGCCGGGCTGGGAGGGTAGCGAAGCCGATATCGCCGGCCTGGCGATGGCGCAGACGTTCGTTCACTGGGGACTGCACCCGTGGGCGATCTACGCCATCATCGGTCTCGCTCTCGCCTACGCGATCCACCGCCGTGGCCGGCCGGTGTCCATCAGGTGGGCACTCGAACCGTTGCTCGGTGAGCGCGTCAAGGGCGGACTCGGTGACCTGATCGACATCCTCGCCATCTTCGGCACGCTGTTCGGTATCGCCACCTCCCTGGGCCTCGGGGTGCAGCAGATCGCCAGCGGCCTGGACTCGATGGGAATCGTCACCACCGAAACTGCTGAGAACCCCACCCTGCTGGTGATCCTCATCGTGGTGATCTCCTTCCTGGCCACGCTCTCCGTGGTCAGCGGCGTAGGCGCAGGGATCAAGTGGCTCTCCAACATCAACCTGTCCATGGCAGGTGTCCTGCTGATCACTGTGGCGTTGTTCGGGCCGACAGTGTTCCTGTTCCAGAACCTGGTGGAGTCCCTCGGGGTCTACCTGGCGAACCTGATGCCGATGACCTTCGATGTCGGTGCCTACCAGCGTGGCGAGGACTCCCAGGCATGGTTCTCCAAGTGGACGATCTTCTACTGGGGCTGGTGGATCTCCTGGTCGCCGTTCGTCGGCGTGTTCATCGCCCGGATCTCCCGCGGCCGCACGATCCGGCAGTTCATCGCCGGTGTGCTGCTGGTGCCCACGGTGGTGGGCTTTGTCTGGTTCGCGATCATCGGCGGCGCCGGAATCTTCCAGCAGATGTTCACCGGCAACGACCTCACCGCGGGCAACCTGGACGAGGACGGTTTCCTGAAGGCAGAGAGTGCACTCTTCGCCGCACTGGGAAACCTCCCGCTCGGGGAGGTCCTCTCCGTGCTCGCCATCATCCTGGTGGCCATCTTCTTCATCACCTCCTCCGACTCCGGCTCGCTCGTGGTGGACATGCTCGCCTCCGGTGGGCACCCGAACCCGCCCACCTGGTCGCGGGTGCTCTTTGCGCTCCTCGAGGGCGCTGTGGCCGCGGCGTTGCTGCTGGCAGGCGGTCTGGACGCCCTCCAGGCCGCGGCGCTGGCCACGGCGCTGCCGTTCAGCGTGATCCTGCTGGCGATGTGCTGGGCGAACATCCGGGCCCTGCACGTGGATCAACAGATCCGCGACCGCAAGGACATGATGGCGCGGCTGGACCGGGTCACCGACCACGTCACCGAAGAGGTCACCTCAGACTTCTCCCGGTATCCGAAGCTGGAGTCCTACGTGGACGACCGGATCGACTACCGGATCTCCCGGACGCGCGGAGCGTTGAGCCGGCCGGAGCGAGAGCGTCGTGCAGCGGAACGGGCGGAGCGCAAGGAGCGGCCCAAGTAACCCGCCGTGCTGCACTGAGGGGCGGTGCCCGCCGGGCGGCGCCCCTCAGTGCAGCACGGCCTCCGGGCGCACCGGCTGCTCACCTCGAGTCGTGACCCGGGTGCCCTGCACCTGGACGCGCAACGCTGCGCCGTCGAAATCGGTGAGCTCCAGCTCGGTACCGGGGCTGCCATAGGCGTGCATGACCCAGGGCCGGCCGAGCAGCTCATCGGTGTTGCGCACCCCGGCCGCCACCTCCATCCGGGGCAGGACGGCACCCGCACGGACCAGCACCGGCATCTGCTCCAACGACACAGTGCGGGTGTGGAATCCCGGCCCGGTCACCCTCGATCCGTCCACCAGGTCGACCCACTCACCCTCCGGCACGTAGAACGATCGGGTCACCGGCTCGAGACCGTCGTCCAGGATCGGCACCACGAGCAGGTCGTCTCCGAGCAGGAACTGATCGTCGATCGTCGCCGCGAACCGGTCACCGGGGAACTCCAGAGCCAGCGGCCGCAGCATCGGCAGACCGGCAGCAGCCGACCGGTGCGCGACCTGCCAGAGGTACGGCAACAAGGAGTAGCGCAGCCGGATCCAGTCCCGGCAGATGGCCAACGCCTGCTCGCCGAAGGCCCACGGTTCCCGCGGGCGGAGCCCGTGCGCGCGCATCAGCGGGGACAGCGCACCGAGCTGGGTCCAGCGCACGTACAGGCCGGGGGTGAGCTCCGGGCCGAAGAAGCCGCCGATGTCATGGCTCCAGAATCCGGGGGCGCTGAGCGCGTAGGAGAGCCCGCCGCGCAGGGTGGCTTGCAGCCCGGCGACCGTGGACTCAGCGTCGCCGCCCCACTGGCCCGGGTACCGGTGCGAACCGGCCCAGCCGCTGCGCCCCCAGACCAGCGGCGCACGCCCGGTGTAGGTGCCGATGTGCTCGCTGACCGCCCGGTTGTAGAGCAGCGGGTACAGGTTGTGCGCATGGACAGCCGGGGTGCCGTCGGCCAATGCGGCATCGTCGGGGAGCCCCTCACCGAAGTCGGTCTTGAACACGGCGACACCGTCGTCGAGGAAGTCCTCGTGCAGACGCTGCCACCAGCGCCGGGCCGCGGGGTTGGTGAAGTCGATCAGTGCCCGGTGGCGTCCGTCCGGGGTGGGGGTGCCGGTCACCTCGGCGATCTCCCCGGCTGCGGTGCGGACCAGGTAGCCGGCCTCGGCGGCCTCGGCATAGCGCGGGGAGTGCGGGTCGAGGTAGGGCAACTCCCAGACGGAGAGCCGGCAGCCCTGCTCCGCGAGCGCCGCGACGAACTCGACCTGGTCGCCGAACCGGTCGGTGTTCCAGATGAAGTCGGTGTTCAGCCGGTCGGTCACCAGCCAGTCCGGGTCCAGGTGCAGCACGTCACAGGGCACCTGGTGGGAGCGCATCGACCGGGCGACCTCGAGCATCTCCTCGGCGGAGTGGTACCGGCAGCGGCCCATCCAGTAGCCGAACGCCCACAGCGGCGGTATCGTGGCGCGGCCGGTGATCTCGGTGTACTCCCGCAGCCGGTCTCGAGGGTCCGGACCGGCGGTGAGCACCAGGTCGATCTCCTCACCCGGCACCTGCAGGCTGAGCACCGAGGGCCGCTCGTGGCCGACATCGGCCACCACCTGGGCGCCGGTGTTCAGCAGGGCGGTGTACCCCGCAGTGGAGTGCCACACCGGGATCGGCTTGTAGGCCCGGCCGGTGCCGGTACCGAGGGCGTCCTCGGCCCGCAGCACCATCCGCTGCCCGTTCTTCACCAGCCGGGAGAACTGCTCGCCGAACCCGGTGATGTCCTCCTCGGCCGCCAGCTCGGTCTGCAGGTGCACGTGTCCGTCCTGCCACAGCACCGGCGGCGCCATCGGGAATCCGGCCACCTGGCGCAGCCGTTCGGCAGTGCGCAGTACGCGACGGCCCTCGGTGTCGAACGCTTCCAGGGCGAACGGCCGGCGGTGGACCAGCAGCCGGATCCCGCCGCAGTCCAGCTCCACCCGGTCGGCGTGCTCGGTGACCTGCGGGGCGCGTTCCTCCTCGGTGGTGACGATCCCGAGCCAATCGGCATCCTCCCCGAGGACCCGCCCCCCGGCAGGTGCGATCACCACCCGCGCGCTCCCGGTACCCAGCGCGCTGACCCGCAGCTCGGTCTCCCGGGACTCCAGCGGGGGCAGCTGCAGACCCCGGGGCAGGTTCGGCATCTCGGTCTCGATGCCCTGATCGGCCATCGACTCCCCGGTGAGCCAACCCGGGGTACCGGGCAGGCTCACCGCCCGGAAGGCCTCGAGCCCGATCCGGACCGCACCGGGCTCGGTGCGCACCTCGGTGACCGACCGGACGAGGTACGCCTCCTGCGCGCTGACCGCGGCGCTCATCCCTTCACCGCACCCGCGGTGATCCCGGCGACGAAGTGCCGCTGCAGCAGGATGTAGCCGATCACCACCGGCAGCGAGGCAATCACCACCCCGGTGAACAACAGAGGATAGTCGGTGAGGAACTGGCCCTGGAAGTCCAGCAGAGCCAGGGGGATAGTCTTCTTCCCCGGGGAGCTGATGAACAGCAGCGGGTAGAGCAGGTCGTTCCACTGGATCACGAACAGGAAGATCGCGGTGGCCGCGATCGACGGTGTGGACATCGGCATCACGATCGACCAGTAGGTGCGCAACGGGCCGGCGCCGTCCACCGAGCTCGCCTCGTACGTCTCCCGCGGCAGGGTCCGCATGAACCCGGCGAGGATGAACACCGCGACCGGGAGCCCGACCACGATGTTGATCAGCACCAGACCGATCCGGGAGTCGAGCAGGCCGAGCTGGTCGAACAGCACGTACTGCGGGATCATGTTCGCCTGCGGCGGCACGGACATCCCGAGCACCAGGAAACCGAAGATCAGCCAGCCCTTCCAGCCCGGGATCCGGGCGACGGCATAGGCAGCGAGGCTGCCGATCAGCAACGTGAGCAGCACCGAGGCCCCGGTGACCAGCACACTGTTCAGGAAAGCCTGGCGCAGGTTCTGCTGGTTCAGCACCACGTCATAGTTCTCGAAGGAGATCGAGGACGGCGGGGTGAACGGGGAGGCGAATAGCTCCGGGGTGGTCTTGAACGAGCCGAAGATCACCACGGTCACCGGGACGATGATGAGCACGGCGTAGACCGCGAGGACGGCGCCGCGGCCAAGCTGGTAGCGCATCGGGGCCTCCTCAGGCTTCCTTCTGGGTGAGCTTGAGCATTCGCCGTTGCACCACCACGATCGCCGCGATGAACAGCATGAAGATGATCGACTGGGTCGCCGCGTAGCCGAACTCGGAGTTGGCGAAGGTGGTGTAGATCCGGGTGGAGAGGATGTCCAGGCTGGTCTTCGGCGGGTTACCGCCCAGACCGAGGATCAGGTCGAAGGCCTTGAAGGACTGGATTGTGGTGTACGCGACGACGATTGCGGTCGCCGGGGCGAGCATCGGCCAGGTGATTGCGGTGAACTGCTTCCACCGCCCCGCACCGTCGATCTCCGCCGCCTCGTACAGCTCCCGCGGCACCGACTGCAGCCCGGCGATGAAGATGACCATCATCTGCCCGGCGTGGAACCACACCTGGGTGATCGCCACCCAGTAGATCGCCGCCTCGTCGTTGCCCAGGTAGGAGCTGGTCAACGCGTCCAGCCCGACCGCCTCCAGCACCCGGTTGCCCAGACCGAAGTTCGGGTCGTAGATGAACTTGAAGATGTAGGCGACCGAGACCGAGGACAGGATGGTGGGGAAGAAGAACAACCCGCGCAGCAGCCGTGACCCCCGGGTGTTCCGAACCAGGAAGATCGCCAGGATCAGCGCCAGCAGCGTCTGGAAGACCACCACCACCAGCATGAACTTCAGATTGTTCGTCAGCGCATTCAGGAACAGCGTGTCCCCGGTGAGCAGGCGCTCGAAGTTGCCGATGCCCACGTTCTCGTAGTCGGCGCTGAACCCGTCCCAGTCGGTGGCCGAGTACTGCACCGCCTGCAGCGTCGGGATGACGAAGAAGATCACGTAGATGATCAGCGCCGGCAGGGTGAAGGCGTACAGCAGCGGGTGCACGCGCGAGGAGGGACCACGGCGCCGGCGCCGGGATCGGCCCGAGGGTTTCGGGGCACCGACGTCCGTGGTCGCAGCTGGTGTGCTCATACGTCGCTCTCTCGCCAGAGGTGCAGTCGCCGACGTGGCGCGCGCGGCGCCGCTCCGGCACCGGTCAGGCGTTCACCCGTTCATCGATGATCTGCTGTGCCTGCTCAGCGGCCTGCTCCGGGGAGGTGCCGCCGACCACGTCGATGCAGGACTGCTCGGCAGCGTTGCGGATGTCCAGGTCGTTGAACTGGAACCGCGGCGCGAGCATCGTGTCCTTCTCCAGCCAGTCGGCGGTCGCGGCGAGGTCCTCGTTCTCGTAGTTCACCTCGGCGACGGTGAGGTGCTGGGCCGTGCCGTTGGCGTAGATGCTGGCGGGCTCGGTCTCGCTGAGGTACTCCAGCAGCGCCATCGCCGTGGCCTGGTTCTCCGAGGCGGTGTTCACCCCCAGGATGAAGGTGGCGTTGTGGATGCCGACATACTTCGCCTCGTCCGCGGACACGGTGATCGGGGCCATCATGCCCATCGGGAACTGGGCGTCCATCGCCCGCACGGCAGCGATGTGGAAGGAGCCGGTGAGGAGCAGCGCGGCGTCACCGGAGGCGAACATCTGCTGCGCTGGCTCCACAGCGGTACCGGTGGCGTTGTTCTGGAAGTACGGCCGCAGCTCGACGTACTGCTCCAGCGTGTGCAGGAACCAGTCGTCGGTGCACTTGTACTCACCGGACTCGATCTTGGCGCACATGTCATCGCTGGGCGCATTGTTCATCATCATGCAGTTGAACAGGTGGCCAGCATTACCGATCTCGCCCCCGGGCCAGGCCATCGGGATCTTGTCGATGGACAGGATGTCCTCGCACATCGAGAGCCAGCCGTCCCAGTCCGGCGGCGGTTCGGAGATCCCGGCCTCCTCCAGCACGTCGAGGTTGGAGACCGGCTGGTTGAACACCATCTGATAAGGCAGGCCGAACTGCTTGCCGTCCTGGGCACCGGCCTCGATCAGGGAAGGGTTGTACTTGCCGACCACGTCGGTATCGGACAGATCGGCGTACAGGCCGGCGCTGACCATGTCCACGAACTGGGCGCCCCGGAAGGCCACGAACAGGTCGCCGATGTTGCCGCTGCGAATCTGCTGCAGCGCGTTGGACTGGTAGTCGTTCGAGGGGGAGATGTCCTGGCGGACCGTGGCGCCCTCGTTGTCAGCGGAGAAGGACTCGATGATCTCCGCGAGCACCTCCTGGTCCTCCGCACGCCAGTGCGCGAACGAGATCTCACCGCCGATCTCACCGTCGCCACCCCCGGTGTCCGGCGGCTCCTCGCCGCCGCCACCGGAGCCGGGCCCGGCACAGGCCGCCACTGCGGCAAGCAAGCCACCGCCACCGAACACGTGCAGGGCGCCGCGGCGGGTCAGGTCGAACTTCTCACTCATCGGGTTCTCCTTTGAACGGGGTGGTCACCATTCGGTGACCGGGATACGGAGGTGGTCAGCGGCGGCCCGCAGGCCCGGGCGGACATCGGTCCAGGCAAGCACAGTGTGGTGCGGGAAGCCGCCGGCAACCAGTCCGTTGATGAACCCGGTCGCGTCGGCATCCAGCACGACGTCGGCACTGTTGCCCTGGAATCGGTTCGGTGCCGGGATCGAGGTGCCGGAGGCGATCAGCAGACGCAGACCGCCGGTGTCGTTGTCCTCGGTGAGCCGGGCGGCGATCACCGGGCCGGTGCGCAGCGGGAAGTTTCCCGCCACCCCGAGCTTGCGGTTGCAGTGCACGTACTGGGTGGCCTCGGCCGGGTCGGCGGCCAGCTCGGTGGCGGCGGCGCCGCAGTGCCAGAACCGGACCAGGTTGCGATCCGCCTCGAGGTCCACCGTGTCCGCCAGGTAGGTCATCCCCGCGCCCAGCTCACCGAGCAGCAGCATGGTCGCTGCACCGTAGACATCGCGCTCGCACTGGGTGGGGATCCCGTCGTCGGCCACGCGGGACAGCGAGGAGCACGGGCACACTCCACGCTGGGTGGGGAACTCCGGCCAGCAGCGCACCGCCACGGAGTCCAGCTGGTCATCGCCGATCCAGTCCCGCAGCGCAGTGGTGACCGCGGCGCTGCCGGCCACCTGCTCCGCGTCCACCGCCGCCAGGGACGGTTGGGCGGTGGTCGCGGCAACCACCTCGGCCTGGGCCCGTTCTGCTGGTACCGCGTCGATCCGGGCGAACACCTCCGCGACCGTCAGCGGCTGGGTGCGCAGGCCGAAGTACCGCTCCAGCAGTGCCGGGTCGTATTCGCTCGGGGTGAACCCGGGCGGCGCCTCCCCCACCACGCCGATGGTCCGGCCCTGCAGCCGGGCGAGGGCCTGCTCCGCCGCACCGGCATCGCCGCGCTCCCGGACGGCGGTCGGTAGCTCGGGGGCCGGCGGGAGCTGGCCGGCGAGCACCTGCTCCCAGGTCTGCCGCACCGCGGGTTCGTCCACCTCGCCGTACACCAGCCGGGCCTGGCGGCCGAGCCGGGCGAGGGCGTGCCCGAACAGGTTAGCCCCGCACAGGGAGTTCAGCCAGAGCCGGTCCCCGACCGGGCCGGGCTCCCGGAACGCCCAGAGCAGCACCGGCTGGTCCAGGTCCGCATACAGCGCCACGGCCGGTCCGGCGTCGGAGAAGGAGGCGCACACGTGCACCACCTGGTCCGCCCCGGCCAACGAGGGGCGGGCGGCCTCGACGTCCTCCGGGGTCATCACCAGCTCGGTCGGGCCAACCACCTCGGCACCGAGCTCGGTGAGCAGCTCCCGGGCGGCGCGAGCCCGCGCCTCGGCGACGTCCACCGCAAAGGTGGGGCGCGCCGTCGCGATCATCGCGATCCGCATGCTCACCTCCCCACCACGGTGTCCACCAGGTCACCGAGCCGGCGCAACCGGTCCACGGCGGCGGTGCGCAGCGCGTGACCCACGTCCGGGGCGCCGATGCACGAGGCCCAGACGGCCCGGCCGGCGAGGAACCCGGAGGCACCGGCCCGGCACGCGGTCTCCACGGCAGCCGGGAAGACCTCTTCGCGCACTCCGCTGGAGAGCACCACCCAGGGCGAGGCCACGGTCGCGGTGATCAGTTCGCACCGGCGGGCCACCTCGGCGGCAGGTCCGTCACCGTGCAACGGGACCTCTGCCTTGTACAGGTCCGCGCCCAGGGAGCCGAGCTCCTCGGCGGCGGCGAGCACCCCGGCATCCCAGTCCCAGTCGCCACCACCGAGCGGTGCCCGGGAGACCGGTTCGACGATGCTGATCAGTCCGTCGCTGCGGCACAAGTCGACGAACTCGGTGACCATCGAGACACGTTCCTCGCTGCCACCATCCGGGCGGTACAGCACGAGCAGCTTCAGCGCGACGGCGCCCTGGGCGCGCACCGCCTGCGGGTCGACGCCGCGGTCGATGGTCACCCGGCCGACCAGCTCACCGTGTGCGGCCTCGAAGTGGTCGGCGGAGGCGATCAGGCCGCACTCGTCAGCGACCACCTGCTGGGCTACCACCTGGTCCCAGGCGAACTGCCGGTCCACCAGCATCGCGGAGGCATGCGGGCTGAGCGCGCGGGCGGCATCCACCTTGAACTCGGTCAGCGTGGCGTCCGGCACCGGGGCGTCGGTGTGCTCGGCGAACATGTTCCGGAGCGCTTCGCGCTGGTCGATGGCCACCATCGCGAACGCTCCGGACGGGCGCTGCAGGGCGGTCAGGTCGGTCGGCTCGACCGCGTTCGCGGTGCTCATCCAGCCTCCTCGGCTCGGTGGGTGGTGCGGCTCAGGTCGAGCTGCGCGGACGTGTCGTCTGGGCTGGGGATCGCCGAGCGGCCGTCCACTCCGCGGCAGGACAGGGCGGCCACCACGTTCGCCCGGGCGACGGCGGGGGCGAGCCGGGCGGTGCTGAGCTCGGCGGGCGAGCAAGTCACCAGTGCAGCGACCAGCGCGCCGTGGAACACGTCGCCGGCACCGAGGGTGCTGACCACGTCCACCGGGTGGGCGGGCACGTGCTCGGCCGGGCCCTCGGCACGGAACCAGACGCCCTGGGCTCCGTCGGTGGCCACCACAGTGCGCGCTCCCTCGGCCTGGGCAGCGGCCAGCAGGTCCGGCACCGGTCGGTCGCCGTAGCGGCGGACGAGCGAGGCCACCGTGGGGACGTACAGGTCCACACCGGCGGGGGTGAAACCCTCGATCCCGTAGCCGTCGTCGATGGACACCCCGGGGCGCTCGTCGGCGGGCACAGGGGCCAGCTGCGCCAGCAGCGGCCGGGCGCCGACGTGGTCGGCGTGCACCCAGCGGGCTCCGCAGAGAAGAGTGCCGGCGGGTGCGCCGAGCACCGGAGGTTCGGCGGTGCGGGCGGCGATCGCACGGGTTCCGGCGGCGGCGTCGACCAGCACCACGCTCGCCGCGGAGCGGCCTCCGGCCACGACCTGCACAGCGCGGGTGTCCACCCCCTCCGCGCGCAGCTCGGCCAGGATCTGCTCCCCCTCCGCATCCTCGCCGACCGTGCCGATCAGGGCGGTGCGAGCGCCGTGCCGGGCGGCGGCCACAGCGGCGGTCGCAGCCGGGCCCCCGCCGGCGTGCACGATGTCCCGGGCAACCTGCCGGCTGTCCGGTGCCGGGAAGTCATCCACCACCGCGATCGCATCGAAGGTGAGCGCGCCGACGAATACCACGTCGGCTGCAGCCGTCATCGCATGCTCCTCACCCGCTTGCTGATGGGGAACCAGTAAACACGATGATGTTGGAAAGTCAACAGACGAGGGTGCATAATCAACAGACGCTGATGATGGCAGGTGATGCAACGATGCCGGTCGATTCGCGCGGGGCCGCACCGCGCCGGGAGTCCGGACCGCAGCGGCGCGAGCGCATCCTGGCGCTGATGCGGGTGAACGGGTTCCAGTCAGTCACCCAGCTGGTGGACCTCCTGGACGTCTCCGACATGACCATCCGCCGGGACCTGCGCCGGCTCGCCGAACTCGGTGAGGTGCGCGTGGTGCACGGCGGCGCGAGCCTGCCGCACGCCACACTGCGCAGTGCCGACTTCACCCGTCGGGGCCAGCACAAGCAGGCGGCCAAACAACGAATCGGCCACGCGGGGCTGGCCACGGTGGGCGCACACGCCACGATCGGGATCGATGCGGGCACCACCACCTTCGAGATCGCTGCCGCGCTTCCGGCCACGTTCACCGGCACGGTGATCTCCCACTCGGTCCCGGTGCTGCAGCACATGCGCACCTATGCCGGAGCCCGGGTGATCGGCCTCGGCGGTGAGCTGCTGGCGTGGAGCCAGGCGTTCGTGGGCTCCGCGGCGATCAATGCACTGGCCGAGCTGCATGCGGACACCGTGTTCGTGGGCGCGGCGGCGGTCGGTGCCAGTGGGCTGTTCGTGGCCACGGACCGGGAGCGGCCCACCAAGCTCGCTCTGATGGCCAGCACCGACCGGGTGGTGCTGCTCGCGGATCGCACCAAGTTCGACGCGGCGGCTCCGGTGCGGTTGTGCCCGTGGGACCAGATCGATGTGCTGGTCACCGACGAGCAACCTCCGGACGCGATCGCGCGCAGCTGTGCGAAGGCGCAGGTGGAGATCATCGTGGCGGGCGCCGCTGCGGGGGCTGCCCGGTGACGGCGGAGCATCAGGGAGGGCCTGACGGCGCACCGGCCGAGGAGGTACAGGAGGCGGCCGAGCAGACCAGCAGGGTGGCCGAGAGGGTGCGGCGGGCCGAGCGCTTCGGCTTCAGCACCGACCGGGTGCCGGAGGCGGCATTCCGAGCGAAACCGCGCAGCCACGAGGACGGTCCGGGGCACGGCATGCTGCTCGGCCCGATCGGTGGCCCGGTATTCGGCCGGGACCTGACCGGCCGCTTCTCCCGCTGGCACCTGTGGCCGGGCACCCACGTGATCGCCGAGGTCGAGGCCGCCTTCCTGGCGGTGCACTGGGAGACCGACGGCGGCCAGCACCACCGGGTACTGACCGCCGAGCACGTGGCCGAGCACCGCACCGCCACGCTCTTCCCGGCCAGCCACGAGACATTCCGCGACCCGGCCATGCCGTTCACCGTGACGTTGACGGCGTTCTCCCCGGTGATCCCCGGGGACGAGGACGCCGCCGCCACCCCGGTGGTGCTCTTCGACGTGTTCGCCACCCCCGCACCGGGCCACGCCGAGCTGCCGGCGCTGGACGTGGCCCTGTTCTGGCCGAACCTGAACGGCTGGCAACCGGCGTGGGTGACCACCGCCGACCGGGGCGACCGTGCCTGGCCCGGCCATCACCACGGCGGCAACTACAACGTCCCGGCACCGACCGGGCGCGGTCTGGGAGTACTGCAGCAGCGAACTCCCGCACCAGGTCAGGATCGAGCCGATGCCGTCTGCGTGAGTGTGGCCGGCAGTGCGGACCGGTACAGCCGGCAGGTGCAGTTCAAGACCGATCAGAACGCCACCGGGGTGCCCGAGGCCGAGCAGGAGTTCACCCTCGGCGCGGTCTGGCACGCCTTCGCCGCTACCGGTCGGCTCGGGACCACAGGCGATGGCAGCTGGCCGGCGCACTGGCACGAACCGGTGGGCTCCGCGGTGGCCGGGCACCTCGATGCCGGCCGGCCGACGGCACACGTGCAGTTCGCGCTCGCCTTCGACTGGCCGACGGTGTGCTTCGGCCAGGGGCGTACCTGGTGGCGCCGGTCCGCCCGGATCGACGACGACCATCGCGGCGGCGAGCCCCGCGGTGCCGAGTTCAACGAACAGTCGGGTGCTGGGGACAGCCACGCCGCCGCACTGGCCGAGCTCGCCCACACCCGCACCGACGACTGGCTGGCGGCGATCGACTCCTGGCACACCAGCACGTTGGACCGCCTCACCGCCGGCGGCTGGACGCCGCAGGTGGCCGGCGCGGTGATCAACGAGCTCGCTCTGGTCACCGCGCTGGGCACCGCCTGGATCGACGGCACGATCGACGGGCACGATCCGGGTCCGGACGCGCTGCTGCACCGCAGTGAACATCTCGGCCTGCTAGAGGGCTTCGACGAGGGCTACTTCTACTACAACACCGCCGATCTGTGGCACTACGCGTTCCCGGCGGTGAGCCAGAACTGGCCGCGGCTGGCCGAGGTGGTGTTCGCGGACCTGGCGGATGGCCTGGCCGGCACGGACCCGACCGACCGCCCGGTGTACCGGCTGAACACCCGACGTCGAGCTCTCGAGCCGCTGCGGCTCCCGCACGATGTGGGCAGCGCCGCCGAGGACCCGTTCGTGCGGCTGAACGGCTACACGATGCGGGACGACCCGAACACCTGGCGCGATGCCACCCCGGCGCACCTGCTCGCCCAGGTCACCCACACCCGGCTCACCGGCCGCCCGATGCCGGACGAGCGCTGGCAGCTGCTGCTCGAGGCCGCGGAACGCAACTGCGGGGACGAGGTGCCCGAGCACGCGGAGTTCGGCGACTCCACCTGGGACAACCTCGCGCTGCGCGGGCACTCCAGCTACGCCACCTCCCTGCTCACCGGGATGTGGGCGGTGGCAGCGGCCGAAGCGGAGCGGCGCGGAGAGGACGCCGGCCCCCTGCGCGTCCGGCACGCCCGTGCCCAGCAGGTGCTGGAGAGCCTGTGGACCGGGGAGCACTACCGCGCGGCGTCTGCGGGTAAGTACACCGACGCGATCATGCCGGACTCGATCTGGGGCCTGTTCTACGCCGATCTGTGCGGCGCCCGGACCGTGCCCCGAGAGCGGATCCGCAGCCATCTGCGTGCCGGCTACGAGATCTGCCACCGGGGCTACGCCGACGGCCAGGTGGGTCCGCTGCTGATCGGAGAACGGGGCCGGACCGGCCGCTACGAGCAGGACGGCGGCGAGGAGCTGCAAGTCAACGAGGTGCTGGTCGGCTCGGCGTGGATGTTCACCGCCATGCTCCGGCACTTCGGCCTGGACGCCGAAGCGGATGACGTCGCGGGCAGCCTGCACCGCACCCTCTACGGCGGCACCGGACTGCAGTTCCGCACCCCGGCGGCGGTGGCGGCCGAAGGCCTGTTCCGGGCACCGCTGAACCTGCGGCCGCTGGCGATCTGGTGGCTGGCGGCGCCTCGTCGCTGACCTGGCTCGCACCGCCGCTACGGCGTTCCTCTGCCGGTCAGTGGGATGCCGAGGATCCGGGTGGGTTCGACGGCGATCTCGTCGACCGGCGGCTCGGGTACGACGGCCGGTGGCCAGTGGCCCACCCAGAGGCGCCAGAGACCCGCGTGCTCACGCACCTCACCGTCGGCCACCAGCCGAGCATCGCCGGCCTCGGTCAGCTGCGCGCGCAACGCGGTGGCCCGGTCGCCCGGGACGAAACCGGCGATGGTGTCCCGCCAGAGGACGACGACGCGTTCTTCCATTCCGGCAGCGAAGTGCAGCCGCGCCGGAACCATCGGCTGCCGCCGCTCCGCGGAGGTCATCGTGCTGCGCAGGACCGCTTGCATCGACGGGGCCTCGGCGACCCAGAACCCGGAGCCGACATCGGCGCGTACGTCCGGTGTCCGCCACCGGTCGAAGAACTTCACCGCACCATTCTCGCCCGCCGGCGGGCCTCGGGCCAGAACACTGCCGCCCACGGGCCGCTGCCGGCGCGGTGCCAGCCCTTCCACCGGCGCGCCACGGCCACTACGCTGTCACCATGGTCGTCCGCCAGGAGCTGCTAACCGGGCCGCGCTGAGCCCGGTATCCGAGCACGCCTCAGCGCGGCGCACCGCCTGCGATCCGCGGGTCTCGTGGTGCTCGCCCCGACCACCAGCTGAGGATGACGATGACTTCGTCGACCACCCGACCACCGATCTCCCGTGACCGCGAGGCGTACTGGCAGCGCATCTGGGACGCGCTCGACCCCTACACGGTACCCACCGGCCCACCGGATGCGAGGGCACGGCCCCGCTACCTGCTCACCATGTTTCCCTACCCCAGCGGCGACCTGCACATGGGACATGCCGAAGTGTTCGCGATCGAAGACGCGATCGCCCGGTACTGGCGACTGCAGGGCCACCAGGTACTGAACCCGATCGGGTGGGACTCCTTCGGCCTGCCTGCGGAAAACGCGGCAATCAGCCGCGGGGAGCACCCGGCCACCTATACCGAGCAGAACATCGCCACTCAGGCCGCCTCCATCCGCCGGTACGCGGTGAGCTTCGACTTCTCCCGCCGGCTGCACACGCATGATCCCGACTACTACCGGTGGACCCAGTGGCTGTTCCTGCAACTGCATGCCCGTGGGCTGGCCTACCGAGGCGCCGGCTGGGTGAACTGGTGCCCCCAAGATGCGACCGTGCTGGCCAACGAGCAGGTGATCGCCGGGCGGTGTGAACGCTGCGGTGCGGCCGTGGTCCGCCGGGAGCTGACCCAGTGGCTGGTCCGAATCACTGAGTACGCCGACCGGCTGCTGGACGACATGGCCCAGCTGGAGGGTCGCTGGCCGGACCGGATCCTGAGCATGCAGCGGAACTGGATCGGCCGGAGCGAGGGAGCGGCGATCCGTTTTGCCGGCGACGGCGGAGCTCGCCCGGACCAGGACGCTCACCTGGAGGTGTTCACCACCAGGCCGGAGACGCTCGCCGGGGTCACGTTCCTCGCCGTGGCACCGGAGAGCGAGACGGCGTGGGCGTGGTGCGCGCCGGAGGCGCGCGATGCGCTGACCACCTATCGCGAGCAGGTGGCGACGCGCACGGAGATCGAACGCTCCGCCGTCGGGCAGGAGAAGACCGGGGTGCCGTTGGGCACCACGGTGTGGCATCCGTTGACCGGCGACCCGGTACCGGTGTGGGCCGCAGACTATGTGCTCGCCGGCTACGGCACCGGTGCGGTCATGGGGGTTCCGGCCGGGGACGAGCGGGATGCGGCGTTCGCGGCGGCGATGGACATCCCGGCCAGCCCGGCAGGAGCGGAGACCGACCCGGCGTCCGGTGCCGAACCCGGATGGCCGGATCCGGGGGTGATCGTCACGCAGCTGGAGGCCGCGGGGGCCGGGGGGCGGGCGCGCAGCTACCGGCTCCGGGACTGGCTGGTCTCCCGACAGCGGTACTGGGGCGCGCCGATCCCGATGGTGCACTGCCCGGCCTGTGGGGTGGTGCCGGTGCCGGAGGAGGACCTGCCGGTGCAGCTGCCGGACCTGCGCGGCGCCGACCTGGTGCCGGAGGGCGTCTCGCCGCTGGCCGGTGCCACCGAGTGGCTGCAGGTCGACTGCCCCGCCTGCGGTGGTCCGGCGCAGCGGGACACGGACACGATGGACACCTTCGTGGACTCCTCCTGGTACTTTCTGCGCTACCTCTCCCCTGGGCGCGACGATGTGCCGTTCGACCCCGAGGATGCCGAAGCCTGGATGCCGGTGGATGCGTACGTGGGCGGGGTGGAGCACGCGAACCTGCACCTGCTCTACTCCCGGTTCATCACCAAGGTGCTCCGCGATGCCGGCTGGCTGGCGGCAGACGAGCCGTTCGCGTCGTTGCTGAACCAGGGGCAGGTGATCAACCGCGGGGCGGCGATGAGCAAGTCGCTGGGCAACGGGGTGGACCTGGCCGAGCAGCTGGACCGCTACGGGGTGGACGCGGTCCGGTTGGCGATCCTCTTCTCCGGGCCGCCGGCGGACGACCTGGACTGGGCCGATGTGCGCCCCGAGGCGATGCACCGGTTCCAGGCGCGGGCGCTGCGGCTGGCCCGCGACGTGGGGGCGGCTGGTGCCCTTGAAGCTTCCGGTGCTTCCGCGGACGCCGTCGCGGGGGGTGCGCACGGCGCCTCCAGCGCTTCAGCGGAGGCAGCAGCCGTGCGGCGCGGCACCCACCGGGCGATGGCCGAGATTACCGCGCTGATGGAGGCCCGGCGGCTGAACGTGGTGGTGGCGCGGCTGATGGAACTCGTCTCGGCGGGCCGGAAGGCGATCGATAGCGGCCCCGGAGCCGGGGACCCGGCAGTGCGGGAACTGGCCGAGGCGGTCGCGGTGACGATGAGCCTGTTCGCGCCCTACACCGCCGAAGAGATGTGGGCGGCGCTGGGCCGTCAACCGTCGGTGGCGCAGGCGCGCTGGCCGGAGGTGGACCCGGCTCTGCTGGTGGCCGATGAG
>DXBY01000114.1 GCA_019116305.1 Candidatus Ruania gallistercoris
CACTGGTCCGGGTGCACGATGCCGGTGGCGAAGTGCGCCTGGGAGGTGCTGCTGGTCCCGTGCTCGTCGGTGACGGCCAGTTCCCAGCGGTAGTCGGCCGAGGTCTGCAGCGGTGCGCCCTGGTAGGGCACGCCGGTGGTGTCGGCGGCGGCCACCTCGCCGGAGTCCCAGACCTGCACCTGCTGGCCGTGCGGCGTCAGCAGGTGCACGGTGATCCGGTGGCTGCGCTGCCGGGCGCCGCGGCCCTCGCTGCGCAGCCGCCAGGAGAAGGACGGCGGGCTCACGATCCCCTGCGGTTCGTGCTGGCCGTCCACCCGCAGGGCATAGGGCTGGAGAGTGGTCATCCCTTGAGTCCTCCGGCGAATCCCTTGATGATCTGCTTCTGCATCAGGAAGTAGACGAGCAGTACCGGCAGCACGCTGATCAGCAGCCCGGCGAAGACCACCGGCCAGTTGGAGACGAACTGCCCCACGAATGCGTACAGGGCGACCGTGATGGTCTGCTGCGGGGTGCCGCTGAGGTAGAGCAGCGGCACGAGGAAGTCGTTCCAGACCTCGATGGCGTTCAGGATGATCACCGTGCCGGTGATCGGACGCAGCAGCGGGAAGACGATGGCGACGAACGTACGCAACGGTCCTGCGCCGTCGATGGCTGCTGCCTCCTCATAGTCCCGCTCCAGCGTGCGCAGGAATCCGGTGTACAGGAACACCGAGAACGGCACCTGGCTGCCGATGTAGAACAGGATCAGCGAGGGCAGGGTGCCGAGCAGGCCGAGGTCCCGCATCGTCTGGTAGAGCGGGATCAGGGCCACCTGGAACGGGATCATCATCCCGGCCAGCACGATCCAGAACAGCACGCTGGACAGCCGGGACAGCACCCGGGACAGCGGGTAGGCGGCCAGGGCGGAGACCACCACGATCCCGGCCACGCTGACCACGGTGACGATCGCGGAGTTCAGCAGTGCGGAACCGAGGCCGGCCTGCTGCCAGGCCTCGGCGAAGTTCGCCAGTGTGGGCGAACCCGGCGGCAGCAGCGGCGAGGAGGTGTCCCCCGCCGGCCGCAGCGCCATGTTCACCAGGATGTAGACGGGAACGATGAACAGCAGGGTGACGGCGAACATGCCCACCTCGCGGGCGAAGGTCGCCTTCGTGTACCGGAACATCAGTACTGCCCCCTTCGAGCCAGCCGCTGTTGGGCTACGGAGAAGAACCCGACCACCAGGGCGAGGACCAGCGCCAGCGAGATGCCGTAGCCGAACTCGTTGAACTGGAACGCGGACTTGTACAGCAGCGTGGACAGGGTCTCGGTGGCGCCGCCAGGTCCGCCGGCGGTGAGCACGAACACCTCGGTGAACATCTTCAGCCCGCCGATCACGGTGAGCAGCACGCAGATCGCCGTGGCCGGGGCGAGCAGCGGCCAGGTGATCGAGGCGAACTTGCGCCAGGTCCCGGCACCGTCCATCACGGCGGCCTCGTTGATCTCCTGGGGGATGGACTGCAGGCCCGCGACGTAGATCACCATCGAGTACCCGGCCTTCTGCCAGACCACCATCATCACGATCGAGGCGGCAGCCCAGAACGGGTCTCCGAGCCAGCTCGGCGCAACATCGCCGAGGCCCACACCGGAGAGCACCGAGTTGACCGCACCGTTCGGGGTGAGCATGAACTTCCACAGGAAGGCCACCACGACCGGGGTGATCACCACCGGCGCGAACAGCAGTACGCGGAGCAGATTCTGCGACTTCAGGCCGCTGTTCACCCCGAGTGCGAGGACCAGGCCGACGCCGTTCTGCAGGATGGTGATCGCCAGGGCGAAGACCAGGGTCATCTTCAGCGCATCGAGCGAGCTCTCCGAGGTGAAGATGCGGACGAAGTTGTCGAAGCCGATGAAGTCATAGGTCTGAGACAGCCCGTCCCAGTTCGTGAACGCCAGGTAGGCGCCGCGGATCGAGGGCACCACGACGGCGAAGGCGTAGATCGCCAGGGCCGGGACGGCAAACAGGAGCAGGCTCTTCGCCCGGCCGACCCCGGCGTACCGGCGCCGACGGGCCGGCTTTGGCATGCCGTTGGTGGTTGCGACGGAGCTCTGGACGGTCGCCGTCATGAGGCCTGGTCCGAGTCTGCTGCCTCGTTCAACGCCTGGACGGCACGGGCCATCCGGGCCCGGGCGCCACTGAGGTGATCGCGCAGTTCGGTGCGCAGGGCCTCGGGGTCATTGCCTTCGAGCAGGTCGATGAGGTGCCCGTGGTCCCGGGCGGAGGGGTGCAGGTCCACATCCTCCTCGACGGTGAGCTGGATGATGCTGGCGAAGACCGGTTCGTAGGACTTCCACACGTCGATCAGGCGGCGGTTGCCACTCATCTCGTAGAGCAGGGCGTGGAAGCGCATGTCCGCGTCGGCGAACTCGGCGGCGGCCGACCGACCGGCGCACTCGGTCATCTCCTGCACGATCGCGCGGCCAGCGTTGACCTGGTCGGCGGTGATGCGCTCCATCGCCTTCGCGACGGCGACCAGCTCGATCGCCTCGCGGAGCTCGTACAGGTCGTCGATGTCCTCCTGGGTGAGGCCGACCACGAAGTACCCGCGCCGGCGGGACTCCACCAGGCCCTGCGACTCAAGCTGGCGCAGCGCGTCTCGCACCGGTCCGCGGGAGACGTCGTACTCCGCAGCGAGCGCATCCTCCACCAGGTGCGTGCCGGTGGTCAGGGTGCGCCGCACGATCTGGTCCCGCAGCATCGCAGCCAGCTGGTCGCCCAGCGCCGGTGCCCGTGTGGGTCTGAGAGCAGCCATTGCCTCGCCTTTCCGATTACCGTTAACGAACGACAGTAAACCGGAATCGGCGGAGACGGTCAACTGAGGCGTCAATCGCGGTGGACCGCCCCCTCGGGCGCGGCACCATCACCGAAACCCGTGCCGCCATCCTCGCGCCCACCGATCGGAGGTCACAGAGGCGATCGGAGGTGAGCGAGGCGATCGGAGGTTAGCGCCGCCTACCTCCGACCGCGGCACGTACCTCAGACACTCGACCGGAACCTCGCGGTGCGGCGGGTCAGGTCTGGTCGGGTCGGGTCAGACCAGATTCCGGCGCATGATCAGCCTCGGCATCCGGCTGGCGACCGCGTCTGTGGTGCCGACCACCTCGAAACCGACCTGCTCGAACATCGCCCTGGTGCCGACGAACGCCATCGTCAGGTCCATCCGGCCGGGCGGATCCACCGGGTAGGCCTCTACGGCTGGCGCTCCGGCAGCGGCGGCGTAGGCCACAGCGTCCTCGAGCATCCGCACGGCCACACCCTGCCGGCGATGGCCAGGGCGGACCACCACGCAGATGATGCTCCAGACCGGAAGGTCATCGACGGGCCGAATCAGCTTCGATCGGACCAGCGTGGTGATGTCGGCCCGGGGGCCGATGCTGCACCAGCCCACCGACTTCCCCTCGGAATAGCTCACCACGCCGGGTGGATGCTCCTGCTCGCACAGGCGGCGCATCGCCTGCTCCCGGTCCCCGTCACCGAGCTCGGCGATCTCCGCCTGCGGCAGCCGGTGGGACAGACACCAGCAGTGCTTCGGGTTCCGGTTCCGATTCACCACATCGGCGAAATCCTCGAACCGGTCCGGGGTCACCGGATGTGTCTGCCACGACATGGACCTATTCCACCACTGCCGGGCAATGCCCGCTACGGTGGGCCGCGATGCCACTGGACAACTTCTCGCCTGCCGCCACTCTGACGACTCCCAGACTCTCCTTGGAGCCGCTACGCACCGAGCACGCCGAGGAGATGGCCCCGGTGCTGGCCGATCCGGAGCTGCACACTTTCATCGGCGGCGAACCGGCAACACTCGAGGACCTCCGGGGGCGATACTCACGGCAATCCATCGGCCACTCCGCCGACGGCAGCCAGCTCTGGTTCAACTGGGTCCTGCGCCGCGGGGAGGGACAGGTGATCGGCACGGTCCAGGCGACGGTGACCGAGAACGGCGCAGGCACGAGCGCGGACGTCGCCTGGGTGATCGGCAGCGCGTTCCAGCACCAGGGCTTCGCCCGCGAGGCCGCCGGCACCATGGTCACCTGGCTCCGCGAGCAAGGGGTGGCCGAGGTGGTGGCGCATGTCCACCCGGACCACCACGCCTCCGCAGCCGTCGCTCGAGCGATCGGGCTGACGCCAACCAAGACGATCGTGGACGGCGAGGTCCGCTGGCAGGGCTGATCGCCAGCAGGGCCACCGCAAGCTGACCGCTGCGCTTCCGCGCGAGGAGAGGTTCGCCGCTACCAGATCTGCGGCCCGTTCAGGCGCTCTCCCGCACCACGAGCGTGGCCGGCAGGGTCACCGCTTTGATCGGGCCGCCTGCAATCAGTTCCTGCAGCAGCGCGACCATCTCGGCGCTGATCTGCTCGAACGGCTGGCGCATCGTGGTCAGGGGCGGATCGGTGCTCACCGCCAGCGGGGCATCGTCGAACCCGCCCACCGCCACATCCTCGGGCACGCTCCGGCCGGCGCGGCGCAGAGCGGCGATCGCACCGGCCGCCATGGTGTCCGAGGCGGCGAACACCGCGTCGATGTCCGGCGCCCGGTCAAGGAGCTCGGCCATCGCCCTGCTCCCGGACTCGTGTCCCCAGTCGCCGTGCGCCACCAGTGCCTCGTCGAAGTCGGCACCCATCTCGTCCCGGTAGCCCTCGAGCCGGTAGCGCCCACCGGGCAGGTCCAATGGTCCGGTGATCATCGCGATCCGCCGCCGCCCGGTGCTGCGCAGGTGCGCCACCATCGCCCGCGCTCCCCCAGCCTCGTCCACCGAGACCGAGGCCAGCGAACCGGACCGGCCCAGCGGCAACCCGCAGGAGACCACCGGGATGTGGTGCTCCACCAGTAGATCCACCAGTGGGTCGTTCTCGTGGGAGGAGATGAGCATGGCGCCGTCTACGTGCCCCCCGGCCATATAGGCCACCACGTTCTCCCGCTCCTCCGGAGTGCTCGCCACCAACAGGTTCAGCGTCTTCTGCTGCTGCGCCAGAGCGGCCGCCGCACCGCGTAGCAGCGGGGTGTAGGTCGGGTCCACGAACAGGCTCTCCTGCGGTTCGGCGAGCAGGAATGCCAACGCGTTCGCCCGACCGGTCACCAGCGACCGGGCATGCTGGTTCGCCCGGTACCCGGTCTGCCGGATCGCCTGCTGGATCGCCTCCCGGGCATCGGGCGAGACCCACTTGCCGCCGTTCAGGTACCGGGACACGGTGCCCCGGGACACGCCGGAGCTCGCTGCGACGTCCTTGATCGTCGGGCGACGCTTCGGCGCATCGTCGGTACCGGCCGGTGGCCGGCGCGTGGAGGACGTGGTGTGCACGATCCCAGGGTGGCACATCACAGAACGATCACCAATTGGCCACTCCGCTTGACATGTAGAACTGTGCACGTTCACAGTAGGGCAACACCCAGCACGTGGCAGTGCTGGCGAACCCCCTGTCCCCGCCGTTCGACGGAGAGAGATGTCCAACGAAGTATGGCCCCTGCCCGGTGCGATCGCCTATGGCGGTGACTACAACCCGGAACAGTGGCCCCGGCACGTCTGGGACGAGGACGTGGCGCTGATGCGCGAGGCCGGGGTGAACCTGGTCAGCGTCGGGATCTTCTCCTGGGCCAAGCTCGAGACTGAAGAAGGCGTCTACGACTTCGCCTGGCTGGACGAGTTGCTCGACCTGCTGCACGAGGGCGGTATCGCCGTGGACCTGGCCACTCCGAGCGTCTCCCCGCCCGCCTGGTTCTTCGCCGCCTATCCGCACGCTCACGCGATCGATGCCGACGGCGTCGTGATGGGTTTCGGCTCTCGCGGTATGGCCTCGCACGCCTCGCCCGAGTATCGGGAGGCGATCGTCCGGATGGCACACAGGCTCGCCGAGCGCTACGGCGACCATCCCGCCGTCGTGATGTGGCACGTGCACAACGAGTACGGCGTCCCAGTCGGGGAGGACTTCTCCGCGCAGTCCGTACGCGCCTGGCGCACTTGGCTGCAGCGCAGGTACCAGAGCCTGGACGCGCTGAACGCCGCCTGGGGCACCGCCTTCTGGGGCCAGCACTACGCCGACTGGGAGCACGTGGTCGCCCCGGCCCGCACCCCCACCGTGGTCAACCCGGCGATGAAGCTGGACTGGGCCCGGTACACCGACGACCAGCTGCGGGAGTGCTTCCGGCTGGAGCGGGACGCGATCCGTGCCCACGCCGACCAGCCGATCACCACGAACTTCATGGCGCACCAGTCCTGGAACACCGACCTGTGGAAGTGGGCACAGGAGGTGGACATCGTCTCCGACGACCACTACCTGTGGTCCCCGGACCCGGATGCGCACGTGGCCCTGGCTCTCTCGGCCGACCTGACCCGGTCGGTGGCAGGCGGGAAGCCGTGGATCCTGATGGAGCACTCCACCTCCGCGGTGAACTGGCAGGGCCAGAACATCGCCAAGCGCCCCGGCGAGATGCAGCGCAACGCGCTCACCCACCTGGGCCGGGGCGCGGATGCGATCATGTTCTTCCAGTGGCGCGCCTCCCGGTCCGGGGCGGAGAAGTTCCACTCCGCGATGCTCCCGCACGCCGGCACCTCCAGCCGGGTGTTCCGCGAGGTCACCGAGCTCGGCGAACGGCTCGGCGAGCTCGGTGAGCTGCAAGGTGGGCGCACCCGCGCCGGGGTGGCCGTGCTCTATGACTGGGAGTCGCTCTGGGCCCAGGACCTGGAGTGGCGCCCCAGCGACGACCTGCAGTTCCGGGAGCGGATGCGCACCTACTACGAGCGGTTGTGGCGGGACGGCATCGGTGTGGACTTCGCCCACCCGAGCGCGGATCTGTCCGGCTACCGGATGGTGGTCGCGCCCTCCTCCTACCTGCTCACCGCCGCCGCGGCGGCGAACCTCACCCGCTACGTCGCCGGTGGTGGCACGCTGCTGGTTTCCTGCTTCGCCGCCGCCGTGGACGAGCACGATGCCGTCCATCCGGGCGGGTTCGGCGCTCCGCTGCGCGAAGCGCTCGGCGTCAGCGTGGAGGAGTACCTGCCGCTGCGCACCGGCGAGACCTGCGCCGTGGAGTTCGACGGCCGCACGCTGACCACCGACGTGTGGACCGAGGACCTCACCCTCGCCGGCGCCGAGGTGCTCGGCACCTACCGCGGCGGACCAGCCGACGGCGCCCCGGCGATCACCCGGCACCGGCACGGCTCCGGCACCGGCTGGTACATCAGCACCCGGCTCGACCTGACCGGGCTGGCCCCGGTGTTCCAGGCCGTCTACGCCGATGCCGGCCTCTCCCCCGCCAACCACCCGGAAGGCCTGGAGGTGATGACCAGGCATGTTCGCCGCACCAGCCACCCGGTGCCCGCCACCGAGAGCGACCACACCGCCACGGCCACCGGTGAGAGCAGTTACACGATCGCCGTCAACCATCGAGACGACGCCGCACCCCTGAAGCTGACCGGCACCGAGCTGTTCACCGGTGCCTCGATCGACGGCGAGCTGACCGTGCCCGCGGGAGGCACCGCCGTCGTGCGGGTCTCGCCGGAGCGCCCCCAGAACCCTGCCCACCCCCAACCCCGGTGACCGCACCGCTGTGATCACCGCGGCACACTCCGTGCCACGTCAGGAAGGACATCTCATGCGCAAGTACCTCGGACTCGGGGTCGGCCTGATCGCCTCGGTCGCACTGGTCGCGGCCTGCGGCGGCGGCTCCGGCGACTCCGACACCGAACCCACGGCCGAGACCCAGGAGACCACCGGCGGCGGCGCCGAGGGTGCCGAGCTGGTGGTCTGGTCCGACGCCGAACGTGCCGAGGCGATCGAGAATGCCGCGACGCAGTTCGAGGAGGACACCGGCGCCACCGTCACCGTGGTGCAGAAGAACTTCGAAGATCTGCGAGCGGACTTCCTCGCCCAGGTGCCCACCGGTGAGGGCCCGGACCTGACCGTCGGCGCCCACGACTGGCTGGGCGAGTTCGTCGAGTCCGGTGTGGTGAACACCGTGGACCTGGGCGACCGTGCCGGGGACTTCGAGCAGGTCACCCTGGACGCGTTCACCTACGACGGTCAACTCTACGCCCTGCCCTATGCCCAGGAGGCGGTGGCGCTGATCCAGAACACCGAGCTGGTGGGCGAGGAGGCACCCGCCACCTGGGACGAGATGATCCAGATGGCCGAGGATGCGGGCTTCGAGGAGCGGCCGTTCATCCTCTACACCAACGGCTCCGAAGGCGATCAGTACACCTCCTACGCCTTCCAGACCTCGTTCGGGGCACCGATCTTCGAACAGGCCGAGGACGGGTCCTACACCACCGAGGTGGGCCTGGGTGGCGAGGGCGGTCAGGCCTATGCGCAGTGGCTGTATGACAACGGCTCCGCCGGCACCGGCATCTTCACGGACACGATCGACTACGACATCGGCAACGAGCTGTTCGCCACCGGCGAGTCGCCATTCATCGTGCAGGGCCCGTGGACCATCCCGACCTACACCGATGCGGGGATCGACGTGGCCGTGGGCCCGATCCCCTCCGCCGGGGACGAGACCGCAGCACCGTTCGTGGGCGTGCAGGGCTTCTACCTGTCGGCACAGTCCGCCAATGCGCTGCTCGCGAACGAGTTCCTCACCGGCTACATGGCCAGCGACGAGGCGCAGCAGGCCCTCTACGACGCCGATCCGCGCATCCCGGCGCTGACCAGTGTGGCCGAGTCGGTGGCCGACGACCCGATCATGGCCGGCTTCCTGTCCTCGGCGCAGAACGGTGTGCCGATGCCGAACATCCCGGAAATGGGTGCGGTGTGGGACTTCTGGAACCCGGTGCAGATCGCGCTGATCAACGGTGAGGACCCGGAGTCGGTCTGGCCGGAGATGGTCGCCAGCATCGAGTCCGCGATCGCCGAGTAGCTGCTCGTCCGGCGCCGATGGCCTTGCCCTCGGCGCCGGACCTGCATCATCACGAGGGAGTAGTTGATGTCCGCGAGCCGGCAGGGTAAGACCACCGCCGACGACGGCGCCGCACCGGGGAGACCGGGAGCGTCCGGGGGCTCCGGGGTGCCTGGGGCGTCCGGGTCGCCCGGCGAGTCCGGTGCGCCTCGCGAGAGCCACGCCCGGTCCTGGACCGGGCCCGGCTGGGGCTTCATCGTCAAGCTGCTGATCATGATGGCGGTCAACGCCATCGGCATCATGGCGATCCTGTCCGCCTACACCGCCGAGTCCTGGGTGGTCCTGGCGGTGCTGGTGGTGCTGCTGCTGGCGGCGGACATCATCTACTTCGCCCGCCGCGCGCTGCCGCTGAAGTACCTCTACCCGGGGCTGGTGTTCCTCGCGGTGTTCCAGCTGTTCACCCTCGTCTACACCGGGTACGTGGCGTTCACCAACTACGGCACCGGCCACCTCGGTTCGATGGAGCAGGCCGTGGATGCGGCACTGATCCAGGCCGAGCAGCGGGTGGAGGACTCCCCGAGCTACCCGCTGGCCGTGCTCCGGGACGGTAGCGACCTCGGCTTCGCCATCAACGATGACGGGGTGGTGCGCGTAGGCACCGCGGAGGATCCGCTGGAGGCGGTCGGCGGAGCTGTGGTGGACTCCTCCGGCACCCCGGTGGAGGTCCCGGACTGGGAGGTGGTCCCCCGCGGGGACCTGTTCACCGACACTGCCCTGCAGGAACAGGTGGTCGAGCTGCGGGTGCCGGTCTCCGAGGACGCCGAGGACGGCTCGATCCGCACCCGGGAGGGCTCCACCGGCACGATCTACTCCTCCAGCCTGACCTGGGACCCGGCGAGCAGCACGCTCACCAACTCCGAGACCGGCACGGTGTACCGCCCGGACGACCGGGGCAACTTCGTCAGCACCGACGGCGAGCGGCTGGCCGCCGGTTGGTACGTCCCGGTCGGTTTCGACAACTTCGTGCGGGCATTCACCGAGACCGCCTACGCCGGGCCGCTGCTGAAGGTGACTGCGTGGACGTTCGCCTTCGGTGCGCTGACCGTGCTGACCAGCTTCGGCCTCGGCCTGCTGTTCGCGATGATCTACAACGACCCCCGGGTGCGCGGGCAGAAGGTGCTGCGCACCATCATGATCCTGCCGTATGCGTTCCCGGCGTTCATGTCCGCGCTGCTCTGGCGCGGGATGCTGAACTCCGAGTTCGGGGTGATCAACGAGTGGTTCTTCTTCGGCGCCGGGGTGGACTGGCTCGGCGATCCCTGGCTGGCGAAGTTCGCGATCCTGTGGGTGAACTTGTGGCTGTCCTACCCGTACTGGTTCCTGGTGGCCACCGGGGCGCTGCAGGCGCTACCCACCGATGTGACCGAGGCGGCCCGGATCGACGGTGCGGGCCGATGGCGGCAGTTCCGCTCGATCACGCTGCCGCTGCTGATGATCTCCACGGCGCCGCTGGCGATCGCCTCGTTCGCCTTCAACTTCAACAACTTCACCATCATCTTCATGCTCACCGGCGGCGGTCCGGCCTTCCCCGGCGCCACGGTGCCGCTGGGGGCCACGGACATCCTGATCTCGGCGATCTACCAGATCTCCGGAGTATCCGGCGGACGCGCCGACTACGGCCTGGCCAGTGCACTGTCGATCATCGTGTTCATCGTGATCGGGATCATCTCCGCACTGGCCTTCCGGCAGACCCGCAAGCTCGAGGAGATCTAGCCATGACTGCTCTCTCCCCCCGCACCACCCGGTCCGGTCAACCCTCCCGGAGCACCCCGGCCCGCCGCCGTCGCTGGTGGGCCGAGGTGGGGTGGAAGTACCCGGTCGCTCTGGTGATCGTGTTCTACGCCGCGTTCCCGCTGGTGTACGCCCTCTCGGCGGCGCTGGACGAACGTGGGTCCCTGGCCGGCTCCGGATCGCTGTTCCGCACGATCAGCTTCGCGAACTTCGAGGCGCTGGGCGACACGATGTTTTGGACCTGGGTGGGCAACACGCTGCTGGTGGGCGGGTCGGCTGCGCTCGGTGCGGTGGTGATGGGCGCTGCCGCGGCCTACGCCTTCTCCCGGTTCCGGTTCCGGGGCCGGCGGGCCTCGCTCACCGCGCTGCTGATCATCCAGATGTTCCCGCAGACGGTGGCGTTCGTGGCGGTGTTCCTGCTGCTGATCACCCTCGGCGAAGCGGTCCCGGCGTTGGGCATCAACTCCAAGCTCGCGCTGATCTGCGTGTACCTGGGTGGGGCGTTGGGGGCGAACACGTTCCTGATGTACGGGTTCTTCAACACCATCCCGATCGAGATCGATGAGGCGGCCCGGATCGACGGCGCCTCGCACGCGCAGATCTACTGGCGCCTGGTGATGCCACTGGTGGTGCCGATCCTCGCCGTGGTGGGGTTGCTCGCGTTCATCGCCGCGTTCGGAGATTTCATCCTCGCCAAGATCGTGCTCACCGGGCAGTCCAACTGGACCCTGGCAGTGGGGATGTACCAGTGGGTGTCCAACCAGCTCACCTCCAACTGGGGCCTGTTCGCGGCCGGGGCGATGATTGCCTCCCTGCCGGTGCTCGCCCTGTTCCTGTCCCTGCAGCGCTACATCGTCGGCGGCCTGTCCTCCGGCTCCGTCAAAGGCTGACCCACCCCTCCCTCCCACCCGGGTCGTCAGGTGACGGGTGCGCGATGGCGCACGTCTGACAGGACGACCCGGGGCCAACGCCCGCTCCGCACCACCTGCTCTGCCCGTATCGACGACGATCTCTGGAGATACTCGACATGACTGCCCGCCGGCGCTCCGCCGCCGCACTCGCTGCTGCCGCCGCACTGCTGGGAGGCGCGATGATCGCCACCCCGGCCTCTGCCGCTGATCCCGAACCGGTCGAAGCAGGGATCACCGTGCCCCGGGTAGACGGGATGGGTGCGGACTGGATCAACGGGGTGGACATCTCCACTGTGCTGTCCCTGGAGGAGAGCGGAGTGCAGTTCTTCGACTTCGACGGCAACGAGGCCGACCTGTTCGAGGTGCTTGCGGATGCCGGGGTGAACTGGGCCCGGATCCGGGTCTGGAACCAGCCGTACTCCTCCGATGACCCCTCGCTCGGTTACGGTGCCGGCAACGTGGACGCCGAGCGTGCCACCGAGATCGGGCGGCGCGCGACTGCGGCCGGGATGCAGGTGCTGGTGGACTTCCACTACTCCGACTTCTGGGCCCACCCCGGTCAGCAGTACTCCCCGCGGGCTTGGCGCGGGATGGACTTGCCGGAGCGCACCCAGGCGTTGCATGACTACACCACCGACACGCTGATGATGATGCGCGAGGCGGGCGTCGCCGTCGGGATGGTGCAGATCGGTAACGAGACCACCGGCGGCGAGATTGCCGGGGTGAGCGGCTGGGAGGACACCGCGCAGCTGTTCCAGGCCGGGTCCGAGGCAGTACGCGACGTCTTCGGCGACGAGGTGAAGGTGGCGGTGCACTTCACCAACCCCGAACGTGCCGGACAGTACGCGTCGGTGGCGCGCGAGCTGGACGAGCGCGGGGTGGACTATGACGTGTTCTTGTCCTCCTACTACGCGTTCTGGCACGGATCCCTGGAGAACCTCACCAGCGTGCTGAGCGAGGTGGCCACCACCTACGACAAGGAGGTCGCGGTCGCGGAGACGTCCTGGGCTTACACCCTCGAGGACGGGGATGGGCAACCGAACTCGGTAGACAGCGTGCCGGAGGCGTACTCGGCGTCAGTGCAGGGGCAAGCCCTCGCGGTGCGCGATGTGATGCAGGCGGTGGCGGACGTGTCCGAGGGCCGCGGCCTGGGCACTTTCTACTGGGAACCGGCCTGGCTCCCGGTGGGACCGCCGGAGGACTATGACGCGAACTGGGAGCTGTGGCAGGAGCACGGATCCGGCTGGGCGAGCACCTACTCCCAGGAGTTCTACGATCCGGACGGCTCCCTCGGGGATGAGTGGGCGGACGAGTTCGGCGGGTCCGGGTGGGACAACCAGGCGCTGTTCGCCTTCGACGGCAGGCCGCTGGAGTCGCTGCGGGTGTACGAGTACGCGGAGACCGGGTCCGTCGGGCCGCGCGAGTTCGACTCGGTGGCTGATCCTTCGGTGACAGTGGTCGATGGGGAGGACATCGTGCTGCCGGAGGAGGTCCGGGTGTCCTACACCGACGGCACGAGCGAGCTGCAGGCGGTCACCTGGTCCGGCGACGTCGCCTGGATCCTTGGTCCGGGCACCTACACGGTGGCGGGGACGACGGCGGCGGGACATGACGTGACTGCGACGGTGACCGTGCGCTCCGAGGCGGGCGACGGTGAGAACCTGGTGGTGAACTCGGGCTTCGAGGAGGGCGAGGAACCGTGGACCGGGACCGGCAGCGGGTACACGCTCGCCGCGTGGGACGATCCATATGCCGGAGAACGGTCGACGCACTTCTTCTCCGACAGCGACTACACGTTCACGATCGAGCAGCGGCTGACCGACGTGCCGGCCGGCGACTACCTGCTCTCGGCACGGGTACAGGGCGGGGACGCCGGGCCCGAGGACTCGGTGACGATCCGCGCGCAATCGGGGATCTCGACTGTCTCGGCAGAGGCCACCCTCGCGGGGTGGGGCGACTGGCAGGCACCGCAGACCGAGGCCCTGACCGTGGCCGCCGACGGCATGGTGACCATCCAGGCGACGGGCGCGTTCAGCGCAGGAGCCTGGGGCACGCTGGACGAGTTCTCCTTCATCCCCGTGGCCGAGGCGGCGGAGGTCGAGCTCGGCGAACTCGTGGAACTGGTGGCGTCCGCCGGCGAAGTGGACCGGCCGGCCTACACCGCGGAGTCGGTGGCGTCTCTGGATGCCGCGCTAGCCCGGGCCGCGTTCGTGCTCGACGCGCCGCAGCCGGGTCAGGCGAGTGTGGACGCGGCCGTCGAGGAGCTGCAGGCGGCCTTGGACGGACTGGTGGCGGTCGACGACGGTGCTTCCGGTGGCGAGGACAGTGACGGCGGCACGGGCGACGGCGCGGGCAGCGACAGCGACAGCGGTCCGCGCACTGCTGATGCTGACGGCGGCACTGGGGCTGGCGTGGACGTGGCGGATACCGCAGACAGACGCGACGCCGTCGACCCGGCGGACACCGGTGACGCGCGTGATGCTCTGAGCCACACCGGCGCCACGGCGCCTCTCGCCCTGGTCGCTGGGCTGCTCGCGGCCGGTGCGATGCTGCTGATCGTGCGCAAGCGAACCCAGCGCAGCGCCCAGGGCCGCGGCTGACTCGACCGGTCCCCCACCGGAGGCACGCTCCGAGCCCGGAGATTGTGCCTCCGGTGCGCTCTGGGCCAGAAGAACCCGGCCCGAGTGATCTCCTTCCTGCCGCCTAGGTTCTCCGTCTCCACAGGTCTGGCGGCGCGATGCCGCGTTATCCCCAGGTACAGACCAGCGCACCCCATTCACCCCCGGGCTTCTGCCACCGTCTGGTGACAGCAAGCAAAACCCCGGCCGTGTGATCGACTCCCGAGGGAGTTACAGGGACGGTTCCGGGGTGTTGAGCTCCACTGTACGCGGAGGAAGCTCTGGTGATCGGAGGTAGGCGCGGCGGTCCGAGGTAAGCGCGGACAACCTCAGACCGCCTGGGGTACCTCAGTTGATGGCATCGCCCCTAGGCTGTGACTCAGCCACCAGTTCGGGTGGAATCGCGTCAAGCAGTCACAAGGGAGTAGGCATGCGCAGTGTCAGCCGTCGAACAGTCCTGTCAGCGGCAGGGGTGACCGCTTTGGCCGCTGCACTGCCGAAGCCGCAGATCGCCTTCGCCTCGGGTCCTGGCGCCACGGGCTCCGGCGGCGGGGCGCCGGCCGCGGACGAGGGCGTGCTGCTCGCCAACATCGTCGCTGGCCTGGCCGGTACCGAGGAGACGAACGCCGTCGAGGCGGTCCAGCCCAAGCTCAACGACCTGCATGAGACGGCCACCGCGAACCTCGACGAACAGATCGCGGACCCAACCACCGAACTGTTCCCCGGCCGGGAGCTCGGCAGCGACGACGGCAACCTGGAGACCACCTACCAGAAGCTGTACGAGATCGCTGTGGCCACCGCGATGCCGGTACCGGAGGGCGCTACCGTACCGGCGGACCTGTACCAGAACGCGGAGGCCCGGCAGCAGGTGATCGACGGTCTGCGCTGGCTCTACGACACCTTCTTCAGCCACACCGAGTCCGGCTACTACGGCAACTGGTACAACTGGGAGATCGGCATCCCGACGCATGTGAGCCGCACGCTGGCGCTGCTGCAGGAGGACGTGGCGGCCGCCGACCCGGAGCTCGCGCAGCAGTACGTGGACACGATGGACGCCTACCTGCGCAACGGCAAGGACGGCGATGTGGACCTGGACTCCCGGTTCCACACCGGCGCCAACCTCGCCGACATCACCACCAACCGGATCGTGCAGGGCGCAGTGCTCGGCGAGGGCGAGCGGATCACGAAGGCGATCTCGGACCAGCTCACCGTGTACCAGGTGATCGATCCCTACCGCCTGCAGCACGGCGTCACCGACGGTTTCTACGCCGACGGGTCGTTCATCATGCACTCCTCGGTGGCCTACACCGGCAGCTACGGCATCGGTCTGCTGGAACGCGTCACGACCACGATCGGCATGCTGGACGGCACGGACTACCCGACCGAGCCCGGTCTGCAGGACCGGATCAACACCTGGCTGGCCACCAGTTTCGCCCCGGTGATCGTCGAGGGCTGGATGATGGAGATCATCAAGGGGCGCGCGGTCTCGCGAACCGCCACCGGGTACCGGAACGCGACCGCCGTGGTGGAGTCCGTGGTCGCACTGTCCCGGTTCGCAGCACAGGAGTCGGCGGCGGACCTGGCGGGCTACATCGCCTACCTGCACGGGATCGAGCAGATGGACATCTCGCCGTCCTCGTTCGCGAACCCGGCGAACATCGTGGCCTACACCGAGACCGTCGCCGACCCGGAGGTCACCCCGGAGAACCTCGTGCCGGCGGAAGCCACGTTCGCCTACAACGCGATGGACCGGCACGTGCACCACCGGCCCGGTTTCACTTTCGCCCTGGCCCGCAGCTCGGAGCGGGTGAGCAAGTACGAGTACATGAGCGGGGAGAACCTGCGGCCCTGGTTCCAGGGCGACGGCGCGCACTACCTCTACCTGACCGGCGATGACCAGACCGAGGCCTTCGGCGTGGACTACTTCACCGCCGTCGACGCGCACCGCCTGGCCGGCGTGACCGCACCGGTCCAGGACCGCCAGACCATTCCCGAGCTCTACGGCGAGCTGTTCTACGACAACGAGGCCGCCGGCTTCACCCCGTCCTCGGTGAAGCAGAACCTGTACGTGTACTTCCCGCTGGGCACGAACGCCTACTCGGGCGGGACCACGCTCGGTACCTACGCCGTCGCCGGGATGCAACAGGCCGACGACGCAGCGTACGTGGCGAAGCAGAACGGTGAGCTGCCCGAGGACTTCGTGGTGTACCCGAACTCCCGGTCCTCGAGGTCCTGGTTCATGTTCGATGAGGAGATCGTGGTGCTCGCCTCCGGTATCACCGATGAGCACGAGCGCGGCACGGTCACCACTGTGGATGCCCGGATCGGCGATCCGGGCGATGAGGTGCGCATCGACGGCGGCACCCGCACCGGCGACGCTGTGACGGGCCCGGGCACGGTCAGCGACCTCGCCTGGCTGCACTATGCGAATGGCACCCGCGGCACCGCAGTCGGCTACGTGTTCTACACCGATCACGAGCTGGAGGTCCGGCTGGCGGAGGTGGAACGCGGCCGGGACCACGTGCGCACGTCGAACAGCGACACACCGATCACCAAGCGGGTCTTCGACGTCTCCGCGACCCGCGCGGCGTCAGCCGATCCCGGGGCCATGGCGTACGCGATCGTCCCCGGCGCGGACGCCGAGGCGCTGCCTGCCTACGCCGACGCCGGCCCGGAGATCATCCTGCACAGCGAGGATGTGCACGCCGTGCGCCACCCGGAGCTGGACGTGTTCGCCGTGAACACGTTCACCGAGGGTGAGCACGAGGTCGAGAACGTCACGATCGACGGCCCCGCCTCGGTGCTGGCCCGCAGCGAGGGCCGGGGAACCACGATCGCCGTGTCCGACCCGACGTTCTCCCGGGAGACGGTCAGCGTCACCATCCGCGGCCGGCGGCCGATCCTGGAGGCCGATCCGGAGGTCACCGTGCACCGGGAGCGCGGCGGCACCCGCCTGGAGTTCCGCACCCACGAGGCGTACGGGAAGACCTTCACGGTGACCCTTCGCGGCCGCGGGATCGCCTGACCCGGCGCCGCCGTCCCGCTCACGTGTGAGGTACTCCCGGCGGTCTGAGGTGCTCCACGCCAACCTCAGACCGCCTCGAGTACCTCAGTCGGGCAACTACGGTGACGTGACCGCTACGGCTCCAGCAGGTGCAGGTCCTCAGGCGTGTCCACATCGGCTGCGGAGCCGAGCCCGGTGCAGTCCACCAGGTCCAGCAGGTCAGGGCGCCGGCGGAGGAACTCCCGGGCTCCGCGGTCCGCCTCGGCGAGCGCCGCAGCCTCGCGTGCCAGGGCGAAGTCGAAGACCATCGGGTGCCGAGCGCCGGGTTCGTCGTAGCGAGCCGCGGTGATCCGACCGGGCCGGTGCTCGGCCAGCAACCGTGCCACCACGCCGGCGCTGACCCCGGGTTGGTCCACGAGCAGCACTACCACCCGCTCGGTCCCGTCCGG
>DXBY01000115.1 GCA_019116305.1 Candidatus Ruania gallistercoris
GTGGACTACGCCTGGTGGAGCAGCCCGGAGAACGATGCAGCCATCCTGGCGGCGATCGACGCCTTCGAGGCCGACCACCAGGACATCACCCTCGAAGGCGAGGCCACACCGTGGGACGGGTACTGGGACAAGCTCGCCACGATGAGCGCCGGCGGGCATCCTCCCGACCTGATCCAGATGTCGGAGCGCTACCTCCTGGAGTACGGCCAGCGGGACGCGTTGGCAGACCTGCGCAGTGTGGATGACATCGATCTGAGCAACTTCGACGAGGAGACGCTCCGGCTGGGGGAGTCGGGCGACGGTGTGCTGTACGGCATTCCCGGTGGCGTGAGTACTTTCGTGCTCGCGGCCAACGTGGACCTGTTCGCCGAGGCGGGCGTGGACCTGCCCGACGACATGACCTGGACGTGGTCGGACTTCTACGAGATCTCGGCTGCCCTGGCGGATTCGGGCATCGTCGGTGCGGGCTACGGAATCGGTATCGAGTCACTGCACCCGTGGCTGCGCCAGCACGGCGAGACGTTGTACAACGCTGACGGGACAGCCGCCGGATTCTCTGCCGAGGTGCTGAGCACCTACCTGGAGCACCTGCTGACGGTGCAGGACAACGGCGGACCGACAGCGGACCAGGTCTCCGAGGATGCCGCGGTGCCGGCCGAGGCCGGGCTGTTCGGCACCGGGCAGCAAGGAATGGACTGGGCATACTCGAGCACGCTCGGTGACCTCGCGCCGGCGGCTGAGGCCGAGATGCGCCTGCTGCGCATCCCCTCGCAGACCGGTTCTGCAGCCGAAGCAGGTATGTACCTCAAGGGATCGGCGTTCCACTCCCTGTCCGCCCACTCCGAGCCGGAGACGCAGGCTGCGGCGGGACAGTTCATCGACTTCATGATCAACAGCCCCGACATCGTCCACGAGTACGGCATGTTCTTCGGGGTCCCGGCGAACCCGGACGTGGTCGAGACGATCGCGCCGGACCTGAGCGAGCTGGACCAGCACGTGCTCGAATTCGTGGACGACCTGCGGGAGAACCTGACTACCGACACCCCGGGACCGTCACCGAGCGGAGCGGGAAACGTCCAAGGGATCTTCGACCGGGACGTCCTCGACCTGCTCTATGGCCGCAGCACGGTGAGCGAGACCGCCGACCGGATCCTCGAGGAGGTCAACAATGAGCTCGGCTGAAGCTGGCCATTCGGGACTCCGGTCCCGCTAGTTCTGATGACGTGATAGTAGGAGAACGATTAATTGCTAGTGCATCTTCCGCCTGCCGATACGCATGGAGGGGAAGGGGTGAGAGCCGATGTCTGCCATAGGTGAGCTTGCGCGGATGCGGCGACGTCCGACCCGAGATCGTCGCCCGCTGAGCGCACGGGACAAGAAGGAGGAACGCGCAGGATATGCGTTCCTCTCACCGTGGCTGATCGGACTGTTCGTCATCACGATCGGACCGATGGCTGCCTCCCTCTATCTCTCCTTCACCGACTACAGTTTTCTTGACTCTCCCGAGTGGATCGGTCTGGAGAACTATCAGCGGTTGTTCTCCGACACCCGGTTCCACCAGGCGATCGGCGTCACGTTCCGGTACGTGATCGTCTCCGTACCGTTGCAGCTCGTGGTGGCGCTCCTGGTCGCGATGGTCCTCGATCGCGGAATCCGGGGACTGGCCCTGTACCGGTCGGCGTTCTACCTCCCTTCGCTCATCGGCGGCTCTGTGGCGATCGCGATCCTGTGGCGGCAGATTTTCGGCGCCGACGGGCTGGTGAACTGGGCGCTTGCGCTGATCGGGATCGAAGGGCGCAGCTGGATCGCGAACCCGGACACTGCGTTGGGCACCCTGATCGTGCTGAACGTGTGGACGTTCGGTGCGCCGATGATCATCTTCCTTGCGGGCCTGCGGCAGATTCCGGCCATGTACTACGAGGCTGCCTCGGTCGATGGCGCCGGCGTACTGCGCCGATTCTGGAACATCACGATACCCATCCTCACCCCGATCATCTTCTTCAATCTCATCCTGCAGCTGATCGGCGCATTCCAGGCGTTCACACAGGCGTTCATCATCTCCGGTGGAAGCGGAGCTCCCTCGGACTCGACCCTTTTCTACACCCTGTACTTGTACATGGAAGGGTTCGGGAACTTCAGCATGGGTTATGCCTCTGCCATGGCATGGGTGCTGGTCGTGATCATCGGCACATTCACCCTGATCAACTTCATCGCCTCGAAATACTGGGTGTTCTACGATGACTAGGATTTCTCGACACCCCGTTCGCCGGGGAATGAAGCATGTGGTGCTCATCGCCGCCGCGCTGCTCATGCTGTACCCGGTCATCTGGATGGTGATCAGCTCGCTCCGGCCCGATGAGGCGATCTTTCGCGGCGAGTTCTTCTCCCTGAGCGATCTGTCCTTCGACAACTATCAGGACGGCTGGAACGCGCTGCGGCACCCGTTCGGGCACTACGTGATCAACTCAGTGATCATCACCGGCGGCGCGATCATCGGGAACCTGGCCTCCTGCAGCATGGTGGCCTATGCCTTTGCCCGGTTGAAGTTCCGCGGGAACAAGTTGTTCTTCGCCATCATGCTGATGACGATCATGCTGCCAGTGCATGTGCTGCTCGTTCCGCAGTACGTGCTGTTCTCCGCGCTGGACTGGATCAACACGCCGTTTCCGCTGGTGGTGCCGAAGCTGCTCGCGACCGACGCCTTCTTCGTCTTCCTGATGGTGCAGTTCATCCGCGGCATCCCCCGCGAGCTGGACGAGGCCGCCACGATCGACGGCGCCGGTCCACTGCGCATCTTCGTCAAGATCATCCTGCCGCTGACCGTGCCCGCACTGGCCACCACAGCGATCTTCACCTTCATCTGGACCTGGAACGACTTCCTCGGACCGCTGATCTTCCTCACCGACTCCGATGCCTACACCGTGCAGCTGGCGCTGCGCAGCTTTGTGGACGCGAGCGGCGGGGGAGGCGGGTCCTCCTGGGGATCGCTGTTCGCGATGTCCACGGTGTCCCTGGTGCCGATCTTCCTGGTGTTCCTGGTGGGCCAGCGGTATCTGGTTCGCGGTATCGCCACCACCGGGGGCCGATGACCAGGTCACCGCGATCACGGTGACCGATGAAACCGACCGTTCGACAAGGAGCATGTATGCAACCGACACGACGACAGGCACTGACCGGTGCCGCCGCCCTGGCGCTGGGTGGGACCCTTGCGGGCTGCCGCGGCGGCGACAGCGATGACGGGAAGCTGACGATTGAGTACAGCTGGTGGGGTAGCCCGGAGCGGGATGAGGCGATCCTCGCCGCCATCGATGCCTTCGAAGCTGAGAATCCGGACATCAAGGTCGAGGGTGAATCGACCCCCTGGGGCGGCTATTGGGACAAGCTCGCCACGATGAGCGCTGGTGGAAACTCACCCGATGTGATCCACATGTCCGAACGCTACATCCTGGAGTACGGCGAACGAGGCGCGCTGCTAGACCTGCGGACCCTGGACAGTGTCGACACCAGCGGTCTGGACGAGGCGGTCGTCGCTCTGGGTGACTCCGGCGACGGAAAGCTCTACGCGGTCACGGCTGGCCTGAACAGCTTCATCCTGGCCGCCAACGTGGACCTGTTCGAGGAAGCCGGTGTGGAGCTCCCGGACGATACGACGTGGACCTGGGAGGACTTCTACGACACCTCTCGGGCCCTGGCTGAGTCCGGAGTCGTGGGTGCAGGCTACGGATTCGGCATCGAGTCCTTCCGGCCGTGGCTGCACCAGAACGGCGAGACCATGTACAACGAGGACGGCACCGCGGCCGCCTTCTCCCAGGAGGTGATGGAGTCCTATCTTGAGCACCTCCTCACCCTGCGGGACAACGGCGGGGCGACACCGGATCAGGTCTCTGAGGACGCCGCTGCGGCCAGCGGAGCCGGTTTGTTCGAGACCGGGCAGATGGCGATGACCTGGACCTACACCAACTCCCTCGCCCAGGCTGCCGAAGCGGCCGGTGCCGAGGCCCGCCTCCTTCGAGTGCCGTCGCAGACCGGACAAGCCTCCGATGCCGGGATGTACTACAAGGGCTCGGAGTTCTACTCGATCTCGGCAGACTCGGACGAGGAGAAGCAGGAGGCTGCGGCACGTTTCGTGGACTTCATGCTGAACAACGCGGAGGCGATCTCGGCAGTCGAGATGATCTTGGGCGTTCCGCCGAACACGTCGGTGGTCGAAGAGATCGCCGACGACCTGAATGACATGGACCGGTACGTCCAGGAGTTCGTCACCGACCTGGAGGAGGACCTGACCGTCGAGGCACCCGGACCCTCTCCGATCGGATCGGGGAACATCCAGGGCATCTTCGACCGGGACGTCCTCGAGCTGCTCTATGACCGCGCCACTGTGCCCGAGACGGCGCAGAAGCTCATCGACGGGATCAACAATGAGCTCGGTTGATGCCGCCGGCGCCCGGCCGGTGCGGTTGGCGGTCCTCGGGGCCGGCAACCGCGGCCAGAAGTACCTCGGCTGGGCCCGGGAACATCAGGACCGAGCCGTGCTCACCGCCGTCGCCGATCCGCTCGACTCCGCACGGCGGAAGATCCGGGAGGGGTTCGCCGATGTCGCGGAGTTCACCGACTGGCGGGACCTGATGGCGGCCGTGACCGCCGGCACACTCGAGGTCGATGCGGTCCTGGTCACCACCCAGGACCGCGACCACGTCGAGCCCTGCCTCGCCGTGGCCGACGCCGGGCTACCGCTGCTGGCCGAGAAACCGCTCGGGGTCTCCAAGCAGGAGTGTGAGCGCATCGTCGAGGCGATCCGGCGTTCCGGGATCCTGTTCGCCGTCGGCCATGTGATGCGCTACACCCCGTACACGGACCTGGTGCGGGAGGTGATCGACTCTGGGCGGCTGGGTCGGATCATCAGCATCCATCACCTCGAACCGGTGGGTTGGTGGCATGCTGCGCACTCTTTCGTTCGGGGCAACTGGGGCAACACCGCCACTGCGTCACCGATGCTGCTCGCGAAGAGCTGCCACGACATCGACTGGATCATGTACGTCACCGGAAAGTCGATCAGCTCGGTGGCCAGCTTCGGCAGCCTGGCGCACTTCCGCGCCAGCGAGGCACCGGCCGGTGCCGGTGAGCGGTGTCTGGACTGCGCCGTGGAGGCCACCTGCCCGTACTCGGCGAAGAAGATCTATATCGAGCATCCGCAACGGGAGGGGCAGCGGTCCTGGCTGGGATCGGTGATCACCCAAGGAGATCAGGAGTCCGACCTGGTGGAGGCCCTGCGCACCGGGCCGTACGGACGGTGTGTCTACAAGGCGGACAACGACGTGGTGGACAACCAGGTGGTGTCGATGCAGTTCGACGACGGGACGACCGGCTCCTTCACATTGACCGCGTTCTCTGAGCACACCGGCCGGCGCACCCAGATCTTCGGGACCCACGGCTGCCTGGACGGTGACGGAAGGTCGGTGGAGGTCTTCGACTTCGCGACGCAGGAGCGTGAGCAGATCGAAGCAGACGTCCCCGGCTCGCACGATGCCGGCGGCGGTCACGGAGGCGGTGACGCCGGCCTGATGTCCGCATTCGTTGCCGCGGTCGCCACCGGCGATGCGGCGCACATCCGCACAGGTGTGGACGAGACGCTGGCCAGCCACCTGGCGGTGTTCGCCGCGGAGGAGTCCCGCCTGGACGGGACCCTGGTGCGCGTTCCGGTGCCGGCCGGCGCGCACTGAGGGCCAACGGGGTCGCTGAACAGATCGGGATCGGGCCGGGCGCACACCGGCCCGATCCCGCCCGCCCCCGCCGCGCCGGCTGGTCGCATTCAGGTGGCTGTGTTAGACAGTCACCCGTAACGATCACATCGTGGTGAAGGGATAACCCCATGTCTCCCGTTGGACAACGACGCCGCGCAGCCGGGCTGATCGCCGCTGCCGGCGCCCTGGCCCTGGTGCTCACCTCCTGCGCCGACACTGAAGACATCGACGGCGGAGGTGACGGTGACGGGGGTGGCAACATCTCGGTCGGCACCACCGACACGGTGTTCAACCTCGACCCGGCCGGCGCCTATGACCACGGATCCACGGCGATCCACACCCAGGTCTACGCCTACTTGATGAACACCCCCTACGGCAGCCCGGACGTGGAGCCGGACCTGGCCGAGACCGCGGAGTTCACCTCGCCGACCGAGTTCACCATCACTCTGCCCGAGGGCCTGACCTTCGCCAACGGTAACGAGCTGACCGCCTCGGACGTGAAGTTCAGCTTCGACCGGATGCTCAGCATCGCCGACCCGAACGGGCCTTCCTCGTTGTTGGCGAACCTGGAGGAGACGGAGATGGTCGATGACCTCACGGTCACCTTCCACCTGAAGAATCCGAACGACCAGATCTTCCCGCAGGTGCTCTCGTCCTCGGCCGGCCCGGTGGTGGACGAGGACGTGTTCTCCGCCGAGGAGATCACCCCGGCTGCGGAGATCGTGGAGGCGGATGCGTTCGCCGGGCAGTACACGATTACCGACTACAGCGAGAACGAGCTGGTGCAGTTCGCCCCGTTCGAGAACTACCAGGGCCTGCTCGGCCCCGCAGAGAACGACGGCGTCACGCTCAGCTACTACGCGGACGAGACGTCGATGAAGCTCGCCGTGCAGGAGGGCAACATCGACGTCGCCGGCCGCTCGCTCAGCCCCACCGACCTGGAAGACCTCTCCGGGAACGAGAACCTCACCATCCACGACGGTCCGGGTGGCGAGATCCGGTACATGGTGTTCAACTTCAACACCCAGCCGTTCGGGATGGAGACGAACAATGCCGACGAGGACAAGGCCCTCGCCGT
>DXBY01000015.1 GCA_019116305.1 Candidatus Ruania gallistercoris
CGCCTGCTGTGCCCCGCCCCGGACTCGAACCGGGACGCCCGAGGGCAGCCGGTTTTGAGCCGACCGCGTCTGCCAATTCCGCCAGCGGGGCGCGCCGCCGGACCCAAGGTCACGGCAGCGGCTCCATCCTAACGTGAGGATGCCCCATGCTCGGTGCCCGCGCTCGGCAACCGGTTGCGCCGCACCCAGGCCCCGTTACCTTTTTGGTGGCCCCGGAGACAAGGGGTGCTGGTCGCCGGTCTCGGCATGACTGACTGCCCCTGTCGCTTGCATGATCCGGGGGGTGTTGTCACCGGGCTCCGGTGGCGTGGGACGACTGCTGATAGGGACAGGGCCACTCGCTGAGTAGGTCTCTTTGTAACGTGGGTGCCAGCTTCCTTCGCCTGATCTGCGGCCAGTTGCGCGATGGGAGAAGGGAAACGAGTGGGATGAACAGACCGGACTATGCGGTCTTCCTCGGGCTGGATGTGGGGAAGGAAGAACACCACGCCACCGGGCTGGACCGGGCCGGGATGCGGGTCCACGACAATCCGCTGCCCCAGTCGGAGGACAAGATCAGCGAGCTGCTGCAGGCCCTGTCCGCCCGTGGCCGGGTGCTGGTGATCGTGGACCAGCCAGCATCGATCGGGGCGCTGGCGGTGGAGGTAGCTCGCGATGCGGGCATCGACGTGGCCTACCTACCTGGTCTGGCCATGCGGCGTATCGCGGATCTGCATCCGGGCAACGCGAAGACCGATGCCCGCGATGCCTACATCATCGCCGAGGCCGCGCGCTCGATGCCGCACTCCCTGCGCCGAGTCGACACCGGTGATGAGGCCCTGGCTGACCTGGAAGTCATCGTGGGCTACGACGACGACCTGGCTGGCGAGGTCACCCGGATCAGCAACCGCATCCGGGGACTGCTGACCCAGATCAACCCAGGCCTGGAACGGGTCCTGGGACCGAAGGCCACCCACCCGGCCGTGCTGGAGCTGCTCAAGCGCTTCGGCGGCCCCACCGGCCTGGCGGGCGCGAGCAGGCGTCAGCTGCTGGCGGTCGCCAAGCCTCGGGCGCCGCGCTCCTACACCACGCTCATCGACGATCTTCGCCACGCTCTCCAAGCCCAGACCGTCACCGTTCCCGGCACCCGGGCAGCCGAGCTCGTGCTGCCACAGTTGGCCACGCAACTGGTAGGCCTGCTGGCCCAGCGCAAGAACGCTGCCGAACAGATCGAGGAGATGCTCGATGCCCACCCTCTTTCCACGGTCCTGACCTCGATGCCCGGCATCGGCGTCAGGACCGGAGCACGCATCCTGCTCGAAGTCGGCGACGGCTCCTCGTTCCCCACCGCCGGCCACCTGGCTGCCTACGCCGGACTCGCGCCCGTCACACGACGCTCCGGTTCCTCGATCCGCGGCGAGCACCCCAGCCGAGCCGGGAACAAGCAACTCAAGCGTGCACTCTTCCTCGCCGCGTTCGCTTCCCTGCACGACCCAATCAGCCGTGCCTACTACGACCGCAAACGAGCCCAGGGCAAAAAGCACAACGCCGCCCTCGTCTGCCTCGCCCGCCGCAGAATCGACGTCCTGCACGCCATGCTCAAACACGGCACCCTCTACGAACCCCGACCAGCCGCCCACGCCGCTTGACACCAGACATAGGGACACCCCCCCGATGAGATCGAGGGCGCGCCAGACGGCTGCGCCGCGACGCGCGGTAATCGCAGCACTCCACCGGGCGTGGATCTCGCTGATCTCTGCCAGGAGCTGGCGCCCGTTGCCGAGGGACCTGAAGGTGGCATCCGTGAAGGCACCGACGATCGGTCCCGGGTCACCATCGCGGTAGGCGGTGAGGCAGTCGACGTAGGCCTCCGTGCTGACCAGCAGCCCCGCAGAGATCGGCACGGTCACCCTGCGAGCGAGGCCAGCACGATGCACCATGGCGTGCACGAGGGCTCGGCCGGCGCGGCCGTTGCCGTCGATGAAGGGGTGGATGGTCTCGAATTGGGCATGGGCGATCGCAGCATGCGAGATGACCGGGACTTCGGTGCGAGTAGTGAACGCGACCAGGTCGGCCACGTCTGCTGGAACACGGGAATGATGGGGCGGAACAAACGTGGCCTGGCGCGGGCCAGCGTCGTTCCCTCCGATCCAGACCTGCTGTTGGCGCCAGCCGCCACGCGCCAATCGGTGCTGGCCCGACATGAGTGCTGCGTGCATTCCGAGGATGGTGTCGGCGGAGATCTCACCAGCGAGCTGCACGGCGGCCCTCATAGCGGCGACGTTTCCGGCGACCACCCGAGCGTTAGCGCTGGCTTCCTCTCCCAGCTCGGCCAGCGCCAGCTGGTGTGCACCGACGGTGAGGTTCTCGATCTGGGACGAGGCCGACGACTCGCTACGCATCAGCGTCGACGTGATCGGAGCAATCTCCCCGTCACCCAGAACCCGTCGGATCCTCCTGAAACAGGCCGCCGGCACTATTTCAGTCTGGGTGACATCCTGGAACAAGGCGCACAGCCGGCGGCCACCCTACCGACGCACCACCTCACGACCGACGAAGCCGGCCAGCCGGGTGTACGGGTCCGCGTCCTCGGCCACCGGCACCACCGGACCGAACGGCCCACTGTCGCTGCGAGTCTCAGCAGGCACGTTCCGGGAGTACCAGTCCAGCGCAGCCCGTGCCAGGGCCGGGTCGAGCTCGTCGGCCCGCCCGGTGACCTGGGCCAGGTCCCACGCGTGCACCGTGAACTCGTGGGCGTAGGCGTCGACCAGGTCGCGCCCGGTCATCGTGCCCCAGGCCACGCTGTAGGTGGGCTCGAGGGCGGCATCGGATCGCCACACGTCCTCGAGGGCGGCCCGGGCCGCCCGGAACGCCTCGCCCTCGTCCCCATCGAGGTCGGTGGCCGGGTCGTTCACCTGGGTCATGTCGCCGCCGCGGCGCACGACCGCCAGCTTGCGCAGCACGGCGACCAGGTGCGCCAGCAACGTACGCACGTCGAACTCGGCACACGGGGTCCGCCGGCCTTCGTCGCCGGGCCCGAGCCGCTCGATCTGCCGCTGGACCAGGTCGAGTGCCCGGCCGAGCTGGGCTCGCGGATCGAAGCTGGCGTCCATAGTTGTCATCGAGGCCTCCTGAGGTGGGGTGTGAACGTGGACCAGCATGCCCCCAGGCACCGACACCAGTGCCTGCCACCCCAGCCGATGCCGTGGTCGAGGAGACCGTCCGGTCACCAGTAGCGACCGGACGCGATCGCCTCCGCCACCACCCCGGCGCCGTCCTCGGCAGCGAGCTGACCCCCGAGCAGCGCGGCTCGCCTACGAAAGGCGGGCTCCGCCGTCGCGCGGGTGATCGCACCGGAGAGACGCTCCGCATCCAGCCGGCGCAGCGGAACGGTCGTGGGTGCAGCGCCGATCTCGACCAGGCGCCGTGCCCACAGCGGCTGGTCGGCAGCAAGTGGCAGCGGGATCGTCGGCAGCCCCGCCCGCAGTCCGGCCGCAGTCGTGCCAGCGCCGGAGTGGTGCACCACCGCCGCGACCTGCGGAAAGAGCCAGTCGTGCGGTACAGCGCCCACGACCAGCAGACGTTCACCAGCCTCCACCCCCAGGGCCGCCCAGCCGGACTGCACGATCGCCCGCTGACCGGTGGCCGCGAGCGCCTGCTGGATCGTGGCAGCACTTGCCTCGGAGTCCGCCGGGGTCATGCTCCCCAACGTCACCAGCACCGGCGGCTCTCCCGCGGCAAGGAACTCGGTCAGCTCCGCGGACGGCTCCCAGTCCAGGTCGCTGACCGGCCACCAGAAACCGGCCACCGGGCGCCACGCCGGCCAGTCGGCCGGTGCCGGCAGCACCGCGGGGCTGTACCCATAGACCGCCGGCCATCGCTGCGCTTCCAGCTGGGCGAAGTGCTCCCGGATCCCCACCGGTGCCAGCCCGAGCTTGCGGCGCAGCTCACGCGTGGCTGAGCGGAACGGCAGCTGGCCCAGGTTCCGCACGGTACGAGCGGCCACCCGGTTGCCCCACCGCCCGAGCGAGCGCTGAGTGAGCATCCAGGGCGGGAAGGCTCCGGTCGGGTCCACCGGCTGCAGGTAGACGCCCATGCTCGGGATGTTCAGACCTTCGGCCACATGGATCCCCTGCCAGGCCAGGGTGGAGACCAGCAGGAGGTCCGCACCGGTCGCCGCCTCGACGATTGCCTCGCCCATCTCCCGCCAGTGCCGGACGTAGAGGGCGATGCTCCCGGTCGATCCGGCCGCCGAGGTGCGCAGCGCGCGCTGTCCGCGCTGCGAGCCCAGCTCGGCCTGCATGTTCATCGGCAGCGGCCGGAAGTCGGCGCCTCGGGACCGCACGAGCTCCTCGAACGGCGCATGGGTCGCGATCGCTACCTCGTGGCCGTCGGTCTGCAGCCTGGCCGCCAGGCCGGTGTAGGGCAGGACATCACCGGTCGACCCGATCGTGATGATGGTGATGCGCATCAGAAGTCTCTGTCCATGTGTTGGCCTCCTCGGGTCGCTCCGGTCGGTCGGGAACAGCACGACGGCGGTTCGCCCGCCTGGGTCAGGGCGTCCGTGGCGTAGGCGCTGAGCTTCTCCGGGTTCCGGATTGCCCAGAGGCGCACGATCCGGCCATCCGCTACGTCCACCGCCATCACGGCCAGCGGGTGCCCCGTCCCGTCCCGACTGACCAGTCCGGCACGCCCGTTCACGGCCGTGACGGTGAGGCTCATCTCGGGCACCTGCTCGCGGATGGCCAGAAGGTAGGTCGCAATACGCTCCGCCCCTACGACAGGCTCGATGGCAGCCGCGACGATGCCACCGCCATCGGGAACCACTCTGGCTTCCGGATCGAGGGCGGCCAGCAGTGCCTCGAGATCGCCGGTCACCAGAGCGTCCTTGAACCGCGAGACCACGAGGGCGTGCTCGCTAGCGCTGGCTCGAGCACGGCGCGCCTGTCGCACACGGCCTCGCGCCGAGGAGGCGAGCCGCCGGCAGGCCTGTTCCGAGCGACCGACCATCGCCCCGATCTCCGCGAACGGATACCCGAACACGTCGTGCAACGTGAACGAGACCCGCTCGGCAGGTGTCATCGATTCCAGCACCACCAACAGCGCCATGCCCAGCGACTCGTCGAGAGAGACCCTGTCGGCGGGGTCGGTCGCGTGATCGGTGACACTGTGGCTCGTCCAGCGCGCGGCCTGCGGCACCGGCTCCGGCAACCACTCCCCCACGTAGCGCTCCCGCCGCGCCCGGGCGGATCCGAGCACGTCCAGGCAGATCCTGGTCGTCACGGTTACGAGCCATCCGGTGGGTGAGGAGACTCGTTCTCGCTCCCCCTCCGCCAACGAGTACCAGCGCACGAACGCGTCCTGCACGGCATCCTCAGCCTCGGAGACTGTGCCGAGCAGCCGGTAGGCGACATTCATCAACAGCGCCTTGTCCGCGAAGACCTCCGCCATCACCGTTCCACTCCTCCCGTGGGCCACTACTTCACATGACGATCCACTGGCCGGAAGTGTGACGTTTCGCCAACCAGCCGACGTCACACTTGCCGGCGCCATCTCGTCATGACCGGTAGAGCGTCGCCATGACAGACATTTCCGGAGAGAAACGGCCGAGACCATCTTCTACACGATCGTCACCATCGTCACCATTGCCGTGAATGCCGCAGGGGCCGTTGCGTCCTTCGCCGGTGCCAGCTTCATCACGGATACCTTCACCGAGCTCAAGATTCGACCGCGCTGGCTACCCGTGCTGGCCACCCTCCAGGCGGCCGGTGCGCTGGGTCTGCTCCTGGGGTTGCTCGGCACACCCGCCATCGGACCCGCCGCTACCACCGGTCTCGTTCTGTACTTCCTCGGCGCCGTGATCACCCACCTCCGCGCGGGCGCCTACCGCAGCCTGGCCAATCCACTGCTGTTCCTCGCCCTGGCGGTCACCACGCTTACGCTCGCGGTTGCCCGATGACGCCACCAGTCCTGGTCACCGGTGCCACCGGCAGGCTCGGCCGAGCAGTCATCGCTCGGCTGGTCGCCGCAGGCGTGCCCGTGCGTGCACTGAGTCGGCACCCGAAGCAGCACACAGACGCAGTCAGCTGGGTCACTGGCGACGTCACCACCGGGGCCGGCATCGGCCAAGCGGTCGACGGTGCCGGCGCCATCGTCCATCTGGCTTCGGCTCCCTACCGGCGGGGCTATACCCGCGAGGTGGAGATTCACGGTACCCAGCGGCTCCTCGAGGAGGCAGCCGCGGCGAACGTCCAGCACATCATCTATACCTCGATCATCGGCTGCGACCGGATCCCGTGGGGGTACTTCCGCACCAAGACCGAGGCGGAGGGCATGGTCGCCGGCGGACCGGTCCCATCGAACATCCTGCGGCTCGGGCAGTTTCACGACTTCGTCGACCAGACGTTCCGCTCGCTCGCCCGAACGGGCCTGCTGGTCAGCGACCGCAGAGTTCTCGCCCAGCCGGTCGACACCGCAGACGTCGCCGAACGGATTCATGCAGCGGTGCGCGCTGGGCCCAGCAACCGAACCGAGGAGTTCGCCGGACCGGAGGTCCTCAGCCTTCGTTCGGCAGCCGAACAATGGTCGACGGCGACCGGAACCCGTCGTTTCATTCTCCCCGTGCGGATTCCGGGAAAGCTGGGAAGGGCGTTCCGGGCGGGCCACCTCACCACTTCGGCGACACCTCGCGGGGTACGCACCTGGCGCGACCATCTCGCGTCCCGATACGGCCACAGTCCGACCGGACCCGACCGCCGCTGACTAGAGCAGGGCACGAATCGCCTTGGCAAGACGCGTCGGGTCCACCGGTTCGGGCGCGACGGTGAGCGCATGCAGGATCGTGCCGTCCAGCAGCGCGGCTATTCCCGCCGCACGCACGTGCGGATCGTCGATCCCGGATGAGGCCAACATCCGCACCAGGCGGGCGAGGAGCCGGGCGTGGGCGTCGCGGACGTCGTCAGGGAAAGCCAGCGATAGCTCCAGCCGCGCCCGAGTCACCGGTGCCTGGTCGGGTTCGACCATGCGCACTGTGAACTCGGCCAACGCCTGCGCGAGCTCTTCCAGGCCGTGCGGCTCAGGCGAGTCACCGCTGGCGGTGACATAACCCCAGTCTTGGCGCTCCATCTCCTCGATCACGGCCCGCAGCAGACTCTGCCGGGTGCGGAAGAGGTTCGCCGCACTTCCGCTCGGTAGGCCCGCGCGCGCATCGACGGCTCGGTGCGTCAGCCCTTTCAGCCCGCCCTCGGCCAGAACCAGCAGTGCGGCCGCCAGCAGATCGTCGCGTCGACCCATACTCACCAGCCTAACAACAAATGTTGTACCGTAGCGGGATGTCGACCATTCAGATCGTCGGCGGCGGAATCGCCGGACTGGCCCTGGCGGCAACGCTGCAGCGCCCCGACTGGGACGTCGTCGTACACGAGCACCGGCACCGTCCCGAGGAGCGCGAGGTGGGCACGGCGTTCGGGCTCTGGCCATCAGCGATGGCCGCCCTGGACCAGATCGGGATCGGCGCAGCGGTTCGTGACCACGGTGCAGCGGTCTCGACGGCGATGTTCCGGACCGCCGATGGCCGGGCGCTGATGACGACGCCCCAGCAGGACGTGGTGATGATCGCCCGCACCACGCTGCATCACCTCCTGTATGCGGCAGTGCCGGCGTCCGTGCAGCAACACCACGGATGCATCTCGGACAGCAGGGCCCTCGCCGGCGATGTCATCGTCGGTGCCGACGGCGCGCACAGCATCGTGCGCCGCGACCACTGGGGCAGGAAGGCTGCCGCTCGGGCACGCGGCACCACCGTGATTCGAGGCGTGATCGAGGGTGACCTCGCCCGCGGTGAGGTCACCGAGTACTGGGGCAACGGTCAGCTCTTTGGCATCACCCCAGTCTCGGCAGACCGCACCAACTGGTTCACCGCATTCACCGAACAACGCTTCGACAGCATCAAGCACGGCCTCGACCACCTGCGGCAGACCAGCCAGCACTTCCCCGCGCCGGTGCAAGCCGTCCTCGCTGCTGCCGATCCGGACCAGACCCTCATCAACGGGATCCACATCTCCCCCACACTGACCACGGTTGTCCGCGGGCGCGCTGTCCTGATCGGTGATGCCGCTCATGCGATGGCCCCGAACGCCGGGCGAGGGGCGTGCGAATCGATACTGGACGCCGTCGCCCTCGGCACCCTGCTGAACCAGCACCCGCCCGCAGATGCACTGCGCCGCTACCGCTGGCGCCGCCTGGTCGCCCCACAGCTCATCAGGGCCGGCTCCAGCATCCTGATGACCGTGGCGCTGGCCTCAGGCCGCCGCGCCCGGACCCGCAACGCCCTCGTCCGCACGCTGACCCGGGCCTGAGTACCACCCGCGAGCGCCCATGCACCCGGCGGAGCAACCCTCACCACCGCGCGCTCAAGACTGCGCGCGCGAGCGCCGCTCCCGAATTCCCTGGACCACCAGCGCCGTGACGAACACGGCCACCAGGATCAGCGGATACCGGATCCACCACTGCCACTCGGTCAGCTCGCTCATCGCGATACCGCACCCGATACCCACCGCGGCAGGTGTCACGATCTGGACCGCGGAACCGGACTGGGAGTCTCGTCGCGCTGCCATCACCTCAGCCTAACGACCTCACGGGCGCCTGCTCACACTGCCGATCCACAGGACCTTGAGGGTCAACACCCTCGCCAGGACTACCCGTAACCCCTCGGAATCCCCCGAGAGGATGAGGCCCCACCTGCAGTTCTCGCCTAGGATCGGGCAAGTGATCTTCAAGTCCGTGGGCGACCGTCGCCCCTACCCCGACCACGGGCTGCGCACCCCGAAGGAGTGGGCGGAAGTGCCGCCGCGCCAGATCCGCCTGGACGAACTGATCACCACCAAGTCCACTCTCGACCTGCGCAGCCTCCTCTCCGAGGACTCCACCTTCTACGGTGACTTGTTCGCGCACGTGGTGCAGTGGCGCGGCGAGCTCTACCTCGAGGACGGCCTGCACCGCGCACTGCGCACCGCCCTGCATCAGCGAAACGTCCTGCATGCGCGTGTCCTGGAGTTGTGAACCCGGTGTCCATGCCATCTCCGGCGTGCAGCACGTGTAGGTTCGGCGTGTGAGCACGCAGCAGTCCCGGGCTCGTGCCCGCGCCGCACGGCGTCGGCACCTGCAGCAACGGCAGACCGTCATCTTCGGCACCCTGATCGCCGTCATGCTGGTCAGCGGGTTAGCCGCGGGCGCCATCTGGGTGGGCATCCTACCCAGCCCGGTCAGCGTTGCCATCAACTCACCGGAGCCCACTGATCCGGGTGCCAGCACACCCTGCCCCCCGGAGGACGCCACGTTCGTCCCGCTCTCGGACATCTCCGCGAACGTACTCAACGGCACCGACCGCCGCGGCCTGGCTTCCACCACCTCAGCCGCTCTGGCCGAGCACGGGATCGCGATCGGTAACGAAGCCAATGCCGAGTCCCAGTTCACGGGCGAAGCCCAGATCACGGCCGGACCGCAGGGCCTGCCCGCGGCATTCACAGCAGCCGAACTCTTCAACGCCGCGACGATCGAGGTGGACTCCCGCAGCGGGGAGACCATCGACATCGTGATCGGCACGGAGTTCGAGGCCCTCCGCGCCTCGGACGAGATCGCCATCGATCCCGAGGCGCCGATCCCTGCCGCCGCTGAGTGCACCCCGCTGTCCACGGCCACGCCGACCGAGTCCGGCGACTCTGCAGAGGGCTGAGATGAGTCTGAGCACGTCGCCCTACGACAATTCCTACACGCTGCCGATGCCCGATCCGGCGGTCACCTTCGCCGGGCCCGGGTACTTCACTCCGCAGCCGAGGTCCAGCGCCGCCGCGACGATCGCGTTCATCTGCGCGTTCATCGGCGTCGTGACCTTCATCCCGTCCCTGGCGGCGGTGATCGTCGGCATCGTCGCTCTGCGCCAGATCGCTCGGGACCGGCTCCGGGGCCGCGGGCTGGCCGAGGCGGCGGTAGCACTGGGCGCGCTCGTGCTGCTCGGCTGGTCAGCCCTGCTGGCCGCGGTCTTCCTGCTGCCCTGAGTCCTCGCCGTGAAGCCGTTCCTGCTGCTGGCCAGTCGCGAGGAGGATCGTGCCGCGGACGCGGAGTATGAGGCGTTCCTGCGGTACGGCGCCCTGACTCCCGAGGAGCTGCACCGGGTGCGGATGGAGGCGGCGCCACTACCGGCGATCCGGCTCAGCGACTACTCCGGGGTGATCGTGGGCGGCAGCCCATTCAACTCGACCGATCCGGACGAGCTCAAGTCTGCGACCCAACACCGGGTGGAGGCGGAACTGACCGCGCTGCTGGACGAGATCACCAACGATGACTTCCCGTTCCTCGGTGCCTGCTACGGCATCGCGGCGCTGAGCAACCACCGCGGCGGCAGCATCGACACCACCTACGGCGAACCGGTGGGGGCGGTGCTGATCGAGCTCACCGCAGCCGGCCGGGCCGACCCGTTGCTCGCCGAGCTGCCGGAGACGTTCTCCGCATTCGTCGGGCACAAGGAGGCCTGCCGCGTGCTTCCCGAGGACGCGGTGCTGCTGGCGACGTCATCGGCGTGCCCGGTGCAGATGTTCCGGATCGGGCAGAACGTCTACGCCACGCAGTTTCACCCGGAGCTGGATGCCGATGGCCTGATCACCCGGATCGCCGTGTACGACCGGCACGGGTACTTCCCGCCGGACCAGGCCGAGGCGGTCGCCTCCGCTGCCCGCCGTGCGGACGTCTCCCACGCACCGGGGGTGTTGCGCGCGTTCGTGCACCGGTACGCACAAGACTGACGGCGGTGCTCGCCCGGGCGAGCACCGCCGTCACCTGCCCTAGCCTTCAGGCCACGGTGACGGCGGCGCTACCCGGCGGTGCCACACCGTCACCGTGATTCGCCACACGTCAGCCCGCGGCGCCGAAACCAGCGAGCTCCAGGTAGCCACCCCGCCCGGGGACGACACGGAACGACCGGCCGTTCGTCAGGTGCAGCATCGGGCCCATCAGGTGGGTCCAGAACTCCCGGAGGAACTCCACGGTGTCCTCGGCGCTGCGCGGAGCGTCGAGGGCGAAGTCGAGCAGTGCTGCACCGAGGCAGTGCCGAACCACCACGCGCGCCCGCGCATCCTCATCATCACTGGGCTCCAGCTCGCCACTGGCGATCCCTGCGCCGATACGCTCCCGGGTGTTCTCCAGCACGAACGTCAAAAACGTGTCACAGAACAGGCCCCCCTCGCGCAGGCTCCGGATCGTGTAGTGCACCGCCTGGGTGAGGAAGTCCAGGTCACCGGTCAGCGTCTGCTCCACGCTGTCCAGCTCAAGACTGCTGGGCAGGCGCGAGGAGGAGTACTGCAGCATGTACTCGTCGCACTCCTGCCGCAGCCTGGCCTTCGAACGGTAGTAGTGGGTGATCAACCCTGCAGTCACGCCGGCGCGGGCCGCGATCGCTCGCATACCCACATCGAACCCTTCGTAAGCGAAGGACTCGATCGCGGCCTCCCGGATCCGATCGCGTGCATTGTCGGCAGCACCGGGTGCGGTCACGGGCCCTCCCGGCGCCGTAGCGGTCAACATCTGGCTCTGGACGGCGGCGCTGTACGAGCGTCCGCGGTCGGTGTCATGCCTGCCCATGAACGGAGAGAGTACTGCCGAAATCTGGGAAGCACTCGCCCAGACGGCCAGGATGGGGAGATCTCCCCATCTCCGATCTCCGGGTCCACAGCGGAGATTCGCCGTTATCGCGCCGATATCTCACCGTGACCGCACTGCAATCAGTTTGAGATCATTCCGTGACATTTTTCACGATTCTGCCCGAGATCAGGGCCATTTAGCGGTCGCCCGAGGCCTGCGAGCCGCTACCCACCCGACCAATCGTTACCGAAACGTGACATGCACCCTGCAGCGTGGTTATCGTCGCCCTGCTCCCCGGTGTATTGGACCGGGAGCGCGCGGATTGCTGCCGAACCCTGCCACTTTCCGCGGCCCACAACCAGGCAGGAGCGGGGGAACCACATACCGGGTCCGGTACGCCGGTCCCTTGGGGTGAAGCTCGGTTCCCGACCGAGCCGGGTTATCCGACCCGAATCCGACAGCTAACCCCGCAGGCAACAGGAGAGAGCATGACCCATCGCAACACTGCGCGCGCTCGGCACCGGGCCGATGTGCCACCCACCACGTTCCTGACGAACTCGCGGCTGTCCGCCTTCGCGCTGCGCGGGACCCTCGGTGTCGCCACCGCTGGGCTCGCGTTCGGCCTGGTCGCGCCCGGAGCGTCGGCGAACGCCGGTGACCTGAGCGGCGCTCAGGGTGGCGGCTCGGCGAGCGCCAGCTCGGCCGGTGCCGGATCAGCCGGCAGCACCTCCACCGGCGGTGGCACGAGCGAGGGCGGCACGACCGTCACGGTCAGTGCCGGTGACACCGTCGGAGAGATCGCCGCGGAGCACGGCTCCAGCGTCTCGGCCATCATCGACGCCAACGACCTCAGCAGCTCGGCGCTGATCTTCGTCGGCGACGAGCTGACGATCCCCGGTGGCTCCGGCTCGACTGAGGAGTCCTCGGCAGTCGATGGCGGAGGCACCTCTGGTGGCGGAGAGGTGGAGGAGTCTTCCAGCTCCTCCGGCGCCAGCAACGAGATCCTCGACATCGCGCGCCAGTACATCGGCACACCGTACGTCTGGGGTGGCTCGAGCCCGTCCGGGTTCGACTGCTCCGGTTTCACCCAGTACGTCTTCGCGCAGGTCGGGATCGATCTGCCGCGGACCACTGACGCTCAGTACGGCGCGGGCACCGTGGTGTCAGCGTCCGAAGCGCAGCCGGGCGATCTGGTCTGGTGGCCCGGGCACGTGGGCATCTACACGGGCGACGGTCAGCACATCGCGGCCCGCAACCCGGGTACCCCCCTCGAGGAGGGCCCGATCTGGAACGACAGCCCCACCTTCATCCGGGTGGCCTGATCGGCTGAGCACCACCACGCACACGCATCGGCCCGGCTCCGTTCCTGGAGGCGGGCCGATGTGTGGGCAGCCGGCGGATGCCGCCGATGCTCCGATCTAATGGCTTCGGCCGAAGCTGTTGGCGATCTCCACCAGGTCTTCCGGAGTGGGAGAATCGGGCAGCCCGAACTCCCCGACCACCATGAACAGCCGGGTGCCCGATCCATCCTCATAGGCAGCACCCTTGACGACCACGAGGGCCTCGCTGCCATCGCAGGGGTCATCGGACGCAGTGAGCTGCAGAGTTGCCGGGACGGATGCCCAGCTCCCTGACTCCTGGACGTCGCCGAGCTGCAGCTCTGCGATCCGATCGCCGAAGGCCGTTTCCGCGAGGCGCTCAGCCTCGGTCGCTACCGCATCCCCGGCGTCCGAGTTTCCCTCGGCCCAGGTATTGATCACGAAAGCGAGAACTTCGTCCGGAGCATCCGGGCAAAAGCCTCTCCCGTAGCTGGCGCGAGGAACCTCTTCCCCGTCGACCTCCTCACGATCGACATCCCACGTCTGTGGCACGGCGAAGGAGCTCTCGCCATACTCGATCGTCTGCCAGTCGCCGTCGGCAAGCGAGGGCTCCTCGTCCGGCGCCTGCTCGTCATCCGCCGGAACTTCCGACGCGCCTTCTTCCGCTCCGCCGTCCCCGGGAGCTGCGGTGGGCTCGGCGGTGGAGTCAGGTGACGGCTCGTCCACTGCCTCCCCGGTACACGCCCCCACCAGGGCCATCGTCATCGCCACAGCCGCCAGGGCACCGCCCCGCCGCGTACGCAACCCCACCTCGTCAACCCCTCATCCGGCCAGTTCGAAGCCTGCCCCTCTCAGCGTGGGAGCCTAGCGGGGCCTGCTCGTCTCGACCAGAGAATTCAGGGTGCGTGCTAACGCTGCAACGCCGAGCGGGAGGACGGCCAGCCCTGATCTGGCGGTAGCGGTGGGAACCGTCACTCGCTCCGCTCACTCCTCCAAATCCCGCAACAGAACTGTGAGGAGGCCCCGCCCGAAACCCGTGGGCGGAGCCTCCTCACATGGCGGTAGCGGTGGGATTTGAACCCACGGTGGCTATGAACCACACAGCATTTCGAGTGCTGCACCTTCGGCCGCTCGGACACGCTACCTAGCCGGACCAGAGTACTCGGAGCAGCCCCACCGACCAAAACCGCCACCAGTCGGTACACGGCCACGGTGAACTGCGCCGTCGGCCGTAGGCTCGGTACAGACCCCGAACGAACGGAGCCAGCCGAGGTGACCGCAGACCTCTCCGCACTGGTGAACCTGCTGCGCGGCCGACAGTTCGCCGTGCTCACCGGCGCCGGGATCTCCACCGACTCCGGGATCCCGGACTATCGAGGTCCGAACTCGCCTCAGCGCACGCCGATGACCTACGACCAGTTCGTCAACGACGAGGCCTTTCGGCGGCACTACTGGGCCCGCAACCACATCGGCTGGCAGCACATGCGGGCCACCCAGGCTAACGCTGGACACATCGCGCTCGCTCAGCTGGAGCAGCGCGGACTGGTCACCGGGGTGATCACCCAGAATGTGGACCTGCTGCACCAGGCCGCCGGCTCCACCCGGGTGATCGACCTGCACGGCCACTACAACGAGGTAATCTGCCTGAGCTGCGGCCTGGTCCTGTCCCGCAGCGAGCTGGACCGAATGCTCACCGCGCTCAACCCGGATTTCACCGACGCCGTGGCCGATGTGGAGATCGCCCCGGATGCGGACGCCGTGATTGCCTCGACCGAGGGCTTCCAGGTGCAGCCGTGCCCGCGCTGCGGTGGCATCCTCAAGCCGAACATCGTCTACTTCGGGGAGAACGTGCCCAAGGAACGCGTGGCCGCGGCCTTCGAGCTGGTGGACGAGAGCGAGGCGCTGCTGGTCGCGGGATCGAGCCTGGCGGTGATGTCCGGGCTACGGTTCGTCCGCCGCGCCCATCACAACGGCCGGCCGGTGGCGATCATCAACCACGGCGCCACCCGTGGGGACCAGCTCGCGGACCTGCGTCTGGACGCGGGCACCTCCCCCACCCTCACTGGCCTGGCCGAGGTGCTGCCCGACCTGCCCTGACCGCGCCGGCCGTGGGACCCGTGCCCCTCATCCCGCCGGCTGTGGCGGCTCCTCGCCCGCAGCACCGCGGCGAGAGGTGAAGAAGGCGGTGAGCAGCCGCGTCGACTCCTCGGCGCGGACCCCGCCGGTCACCTGCACCTGGTGGTTCAGCCGGGAGTCCCGCACCACGTCGCGGGTGGACCCGCAGGCTCCGGCCTTCTCGTCCCACGCCCCGAGCACCAACCGATCCAGCCGGGCCAGCACGATCGCACCGGCGCACATCGTGCACGGCTCCAAGGTGACCACCAACGTGCAGCCGGACATCCGCCAGTCTCCCGGCGCCACTCCCGCCGCGCGCAAGGCGAGGATCTCTGCATGAGCGGTGGGATCGCCGTCGATCTGGCGGCGGTTCCCCGCCGCTGCGAGCAGTTCGCCGGCCGGGGAGAGCAGCACCGCTCCCACCGGCACGTCCCCCCGCGCACCCGCTTCGCGTGCCTGCGCGAGCGCCAACGCCATCGCGTCCTGGTCCGTGCTCATCGCTCCAGTGTGCCCGCCCGGCTCCCGAACCACCACGAGCACTGGCTGCAGTACCCGGCATCTCCTCCATTGTCCGAGGGAGTGTGGCTGTCCACGAGGACGCCGACCAGGGACCACGCCGCCCAGAAGGCCAGTCCGGCACCGTACCGGCAGAGGCCATCGCACCGTGCTTCTACACTGTGCCCATGCGCCTGCATGTCGCCGACCACCCGCTGATCGCCCACAAGCTCACTGTGCTCCGCGATGTGAGCACCCCGTCACCGATCTTCCGCCAGCTCACCGAGGAGCTGGTCACCCTGCTCGCCTACGAGGCCACCCGGGACATCCGCACCGAGCAGGTGGAGCTGGACACCCCCATCGCCCGCACCACCGGTGTCGCCCTGGCCGAGCCGCGGCCGATCGTGGTGCCGATCCTGCGCGCCGGCCTGGGCATGCTGGAGGGGATGACCCGGATGCTGCCCACCGCGGAGGTCGGTTTCCTCGGACTGCAGCGCAATGAGGAGACCCTGCAGGCGTTCACCTACGCCAACCGGCTCCCGGACAACCTCGCCGGTCGGCAGTGCTACGTGCTCGACCCGATGCTGGCCACCGGCGGAACCCTGGTGGCGGCGATCGAGTATCTGTTCGAGCGGGGTGCCAAGGACGTCACCATGGTGTGCCTGCTGGCCGCGCCGGAAGGGGTGCGCACGGTGGAGCAGGCCGTCGGCGACCGGCCCGATGTGCAGATCGTCACCGCAGCCCTGGACGAGCGTCTCAACGAGAAGGGGTACATCATCCCGGGTCTGGGCGACGCCGGTGACCGGCTCTACGGTGTGGTCGACTGACCGGGCCCAGGCGGGCGGTGGCACGGGTTCGCGGGTGCCTGCCGATCAGAGGGCGCGCAGCGCCTGGGTCAGGTCCGCACGCAGATCCGCCGGATCCTCCAGACCCACCGAGAGCCGCACTGTGGAGTCGGTGATCCCGACCGCCAGCCGGTCCTCCCGGGCGATCTTGGAGTGCGTGGTGGTCGCCGGGTGAGTGACCAGCGACTTCAGGTCACCCAGATTGTTCGAGACGTCCACCAGGTGCAGCGAGTCGAGGAACGCGAAGGTGCGTTCCTTGACCGAGGAGGGATCGCCGTCGAGATCGAGAGCCAGGGTGACCACCGTGCCCCCTCCGCTCATCTGCTCCCGGGCGAGCCCGGCCTGCGGGTGGGAGTCCAGGAACGGGTAGCGCACCCCGCGCACCTGCGGCTGCTCCTCCAGCCACTGGGCCAGGTCCAGCGCAGCCGAACTCTGCGCCCGGACCCGCAGCGACAGCGTCTCCAGACCCTTGAGCAGCACCCAGGCGTTGAACGGGCTGAGCGTGGGGCCGGTCGCTCGGATCAGCTGTTTGACCGGACCCTCGATGTAGTCCCGAGTGCCGAGGATCGCACCGCCGAGCACCCGGCCCTGACCGTCGATGTGCTTGGTCGCGGAGTAGACCACCACGTCCACGCCGAGCTCGAGCGGCTTCTGCAGCACCGGGGTGGCGAACACGTTGTCCAGGATGACGACGGCGCCCGCCCGGTGGGCCAGCTCGCTCACCGTGGCCACGTCCACCACATCCTGCATCGGGTTGGACGGGGTCTCGAACAGCACCACATCCGCCGGGGTCGCCAGTGCCTCCTCCCAGTCGGAGAGCACGTGCGCGCGGACGTAGTCGGTCTGCACGCCCCACTTGCCGAGGATCTGGTTCAGCACGGTGAACGTGGCGCCGAACAGCGCGTTGCCGGCCACGATCCGGCTCCCGGACTTCACCAGGGCCGCGAGTGAGGTGAACACGGCGGACATCCCGGTGGCGGTCGCATAGCACGCCTCGGCGCCCTCGATCAGCCGCATCCGCTCCTCGAATGCGGACACGGTGGGGTTGCCGTACCGGGAGTAGATGAACCGGTCTGCCTCACCGGCGAACGCGGCTTCGGCATCGGCCGCATGTTCGTAGACGTAGCCCTGGGTGAGGAAGATCGGCTCGGCGGTCTCCCCGAACGCCGTGCGCTGCTGACCCCCACGGATCGCGAGGGTGTCCGCGCCGAGTCCTTCGGGCAGGCTGGAGATCGGCCGCGGGTCGCTCATGACTGCTTCCACGGCAGGCCCTCGGCGCGCCAGCCGGCGTCCCCGCGGTGCCCGTCGGTGTTGGTGGCGCCCTCGAACCCGTCGAGCACGTTGTAGGCCGGGCCGAACCCGGCGGCGGTGGCGGCCTCGGCAGCGGCGATCGAGCGCGCCCCGCTGCGGCAGAGGAACACCACCGGTTCCTCGCCGGTGACCCCGGCCTCGGCGAGCTGGTCCAGGAACTGCTCGTTGCGGGTGCCCTCGGGGAACGTGTTCCACTCCACGAACGCGGTGGTTCGGCCGATCCCGGACGTGTCCGGCACACCGACGAAGGACCACTCGGCCTGGGTGCGGACATCCACCAGCACAGCACGAGGACTCTCCTGGAGCATGTCCCAGGCCTGGGTGGGGGTGAGGTCTCCGGCGTAGGTCATCGGTCGGCTCCGTTCTCTGCGGGGGATGCGCTGGTGGCCGGGTGCGGCCGGAACTCGCCCACCCGCCTCCAGCAGGTGGCGTCGGCACTTCCGGCCGGCTGCCGGTAGCGGGGCCCGGCAGGGCCAGGGGATGAATCAGCGGAAGTCATCGCTCCTCCATCGGTTCTGGCGGTAGCACCTTCGCCGGGCGAGGTTGCTGCAGCGTCAACGAGCCAGATCTCTCAGCTGCTCTGGATGGGTCCACGCCATCGTACGGGGTGTGGACAGGTGCTGCGGACCTGGTCTGGACTGCGAGACGGGGCGCGGCGCTCCACCTCAGCCGTCGATCAGCCCGTCCCGCAGGGCCAGCGCCACAGCCTCGGTGCGGGAGTGCGCGCCGAGCTTGGCCATCGCCCGGCTCAGGTGCACGCTGACCGTCTTCTCGCTGATGAACAGCTCGGACCCGACGGCCCGGTTGGTCAGGCCGCGAGCCACCAGCTCCAGCACCGACCGCTCCCGCGGGGTGAGCAGGTCAGTGGAGACCATGCGAATTCCGGCCACCGGGCGGCGGTACCGGCGCGCCACCGACTCCAGCGCACCGGCCAGCGGTGCCGCCCCCAGGTCCCGCGCAGTGGCCAGGGCCGCCACCAGGGCGGCATCGCCGTCGTCGATCCGACCGGCGGCCAGCAGTGCCTCGGCCAGACGCCACCGCGCGATCGCCTGCTGGTACACGTCGCCATAGTCGAAGGCCTCGACGACGGCGGTCCAGGCCGACACATCCAGGTCACCGTGCACGCGGGTCAGCTCGGCATCGGCGCGGGCGAGCCAAGCGTGCGCCTCCGGGCCCCAGTCCCTTGCCCGAGTCGTACTGTGCTCACGCGCATCTGCCACGCACGCGGCGAACCGCTCCGCCGCCGCCAGCGCGTCCTGGGCCGCCTCAGCCTGCCCCACCTGGCGAGCACGTATCGCGGTATCGGCGGCGAGGGAGATGCCCAGCGCCCCGATCCGCAACAGGGACATCGGCACGGTCTCCTCGCTGGCCCGCACCTCGGCGACCATCTGTTCCAGCTGATCGGTAGCGTCCCGGCCGCGGTGCTGCCAGGTGGCCACCTCGGCGATCGCGTACGCCAGCACCTTGACCGGCTCACCGTCGTGACGGCGCAGTACCTCCGAGTCCAGCCTCAGCTGCGCCCGCTCCCACTGCCCCCGGCTGGCGGCCAGCATCGCCGCCGAGGCGTGCAGCACGATCGAGAGCCAGTCCGGTGCCTGCTCCCCGGGTGGTGAGGCAAGCTCAGCCACCTCGTCCCACGAGCCCTGGGCGTACAACACCTGCACGGCGATCCAGGCCAGCTCTCGGCCGTAGATCGCCCAGACCAGTCCTTCTTCCCGGGCTCGTTCCAGGCCGCGGCGGACATGCTCCGCGGCCTCCGTCACCCGGCCGGCCTCGAACTCCCCGATGGTCACGTTGAAGTAGGCGCGCAGTTCTACCTCGAACGCGCCCACTGCGGCTGCGCGCGTCCGCGCCTGGTCCAGCACCGCCATCGCTGCGTCATGGTCACCCTCACGCAGCAGCAGGAAGGACAGCGAGATCAGCGCATCGGCCTCGGCGCCGCCGTCATCGGCCGCGCGGGCGTCGGCGATCGCAGCCTCGGTAACATCCCGGTGGTCCTGGTGCGACTCCTGCCCCTCATTGCCCACGCCCAGTGCGCGGGTGGCCAGCACCCAGGCACGTTCCGAACCGGGTGGGGTGTCGCGGATCAGCTCCCAGGCCGCGGTGATCAGCTCCCGGCCCCCGGCCCAGTCATCCTCGGCATAGGCCACCTTCGCCATCCGGCGGCGCACGCCCGCCGCGGCGACCACATCGGTTCCGGCATCGGCCAGCGCCAGCGCGGAGCGCAGGAACGCTGCCGCGCGTTCGGTCCGCCCCACGGCTACCGCAGCGTCCGCGGCGCGGACCATCAACGCCAGCTCCTCGGTTCCGGTCAGCTCTGCGGGACTCGGCACGGCTTCCCAGAGGGCGAGGGCCTCTTCCAGGTGGTGCAGCACATCCGCCGTCGCCCCGACCTGCTGCGCATCGGCGGCGGCACCGACCCGGGCCTGGAGCGCGGTCGGCAGGTCGCCGGCCTCGGTGGCGTGGTGCGCCTGCGCGCCACGCCAGCCGGAGTTCTGGGCCCTGCCGAGGAGATCGACGAACGCTGCGTGCACCCGCCGCCGCTCCCCCGGCAACAGATCGGCATAGACCGCCTCGCGCAGCAGCGAGTGCCGGAACACATAGGTCTCGTCCGGGGCCACCACCAGCACGTAGTGGTGCACGCACTCACGCAGCGCCGCCTCGAGGGCATCCTCCGCGAGCCCGGTGACGGCGAGCATGGTCGCGTGCCGGATGCGACTCTGCCCGGCGACCGAGGCGACCCGCACCACCCGTTGGGCGTCTCCGCCGAGCCGTTCGATCCGGCCGAGGAGCACATCGGCGAGCGGACCTGCCACGGCCGTATCGCCGTCGCCACCGGCAAGCAGCTCTTCGGCGAAGAACGCGTTCCCCTCGGAGCGCTCCGCGATCTCGGCCACCAGCGAGTCGGTGACCGCCGTCCCTTCCAGCTCGGCAAGCGCCGCGATGAAGTGCCGCGCGGCCTGCGGCTCGAACGGTTCCAGCGTCAACCGCTCCACCCGCCGCATCCGGCCCAGCTCACTGACCAGGGGGCGCAGCGGATGCCGCCGGTGCAGCTCGTCGGAGCGGTAGGTGAGCACCACGGTCATGGCCTCATCCGACATCCGGGCGAGCAGGAAGGTGAGCAGATCGCGGGTGGAGGCATCAGCCCAGTGCAGATCCTCGATCACCAGCAGCACCGGCTGTTCCCGTGCAAGCTCGGTGAGCAAGGTCAGGAACGCGTCGAAGAGCTGGAGTTGGCTGGCGTCCCGCTCGCTCCCGGACCGCGAGACGAGATTGGTCAGCACCGGAAAATCGGCCACCAGGTCGGCGTCGACCTCGCGCACCTGCTCCAGCACCTCGACCACCGGAAGATACGGCGGAGCGGCCTCCCCCAGACCCACGCAGTGCCCGGTGAGCACCAGCCCGCCGTCCGCGTCGGCGAGCGCGGCCAGCTCACTGACCAGGCGGGTCTTGCCCACCCCGGCCTCCCCGGGCACGAGCACAGCCGCGGCCGACCCGCTTCGGCACCCGTGCCACAGCTCACGGAGGCGCGCGAGCTCCTCGGTGCGCGCCACCAGCGCAATCTGCGAGCCAACCTGTGCCACAGGCGGCATCTTGTCACGGGGGACCGACACCGCCCCATGCGTTTTCGATAACACTTCGGTCACCGCTGGTTGCTCCGGTCCGCCACCTCGACGCTGCTCGTCGATCGGGGCGCGGTGGGCGTCCAGATCGACGAGCGTCGAGGTGGTGGATCCCGGACCGCGCAGGTTCAGACGCCGCGCGCTCAGACGCCGCGCGCTCAGACGCCGCGCGCTCAGGCGCCGCGCGCGAAACCGGGGTGGGCCGGCGGGCAGCTCGCCGAAGCCGACCGGGGCGCGGCGGCCGGGATGCGCTCCCTGCGCGGGGCGCGGCGCGGGCGGCGGGCGGCGGCCAGACCGGTCACGAGCTGTTCGCGCCGGTAGTCCAGATCCGCCCGGTAGCTGGTGTAGGTGTCCGCGTAGGTGTCCATGGGGTGCTCCTCGGTGGTGGTGCTGCCACACTGGCGCTGAGGAGCGCGCCGAGACCATCGGCAGATCGCGCCGGATCCCGACGGCGGGACTCCCCGTCCGCTGAGGCCTCACCAGGGCAGGGGTAAGGAGTGTGTCCGCGCACACCCTCGCGCGGGTAAGGCAGGTGGTGCGGCACGCGCTGCGGACAGGCGAAAGGGGCCGCCGCCGGTGTTCCCGGCGACGACCCCTCAACCGGTCGAACGTGTCTGTCAGATGCTGGACAGGGTCAGCTCGGTCAGCGCCTGGGCGGACTCGACGGTGCCGTCGGCGGACATCACCATCACCTGGAACATACCGCCGTCCACACCGGCGAAGACCACCGCAGCGGCCTGGGACATCACCTCAGCGGTGAAGCCGCGGGCGTCGGCGGCACCCGGGATGGACAGCTCCTCCGGGTCGCTCATGTTCTCGTAGGTGGAGGACACGCTGTCGATCATGGTGTCCAGGTCGTTCTCGATCGGGATCCACTGCACCAGGACACTCGCGGCCTCCCCGCCCGAGCCGACGAACGTGCAGTTCATGCCGCCCATCAGCTCGTCGGATGCTCCGTCCTCCACGTCGAACCCGACCGTGTCGGAGACGGCAGCAGCGTCGACCACAGTGCACGGGTCGAAGTCCTCACCGGGCGAGACCACATCGCCGGCAGCCGCGTCGGCTCCGTCGTCAGCGGGCTCTTCCTCCGCGTCAGCGCCGTCCTCAACCGGCTCCTCCTCCGCGTCAGCGCCGTCCTCAACCGGCTCCTCCTCCGCCGCCGAGTCATCCTCAGCGGCCGCCGCTTCGCCATCCGCAGCGCCCTCAGCGGACTCATCGGCATTGGTGTCGCCCGCGTCGTCCGAGCCACCACAACCGGCCACGAACATCAGCATCGCCACACCGCTGGCAGCAACCGCTCCGCGCAGCCCACGCACTGTCGAAGTCTTCACTCTGTTTGTCTCCCTAGTCTCCCTGCGCGCACCGAGCATCGATCAGCCGAGTATTCGGAACCCGGCCGCCCGTGCGGCCCACCTGAACTTTATCCAATACAGGCGGGTGGTCGCGATGGGCTGATCTGCCCATCGCGACCACCGTTGACACGCACATCTACGGCCCTGAGCAGGTGAGCGCTCCGGGTCTCACGGTCGGAGTCCGCAGGTCGGGGAGTCTGCGTCCTCAGGCCACGGAGATAGCGAGCTCAGCGAGCTCGACCGCGGTGGGGATGTCACTCTCGTCCAGGCTGCCCTCGACAGCCACCAGGCTACTGTTGAGCACAGCGCCACCAACGGCCGCCTTGATGGTCACCTGGGTGACGCCTAACTCCGTGGTGATCTCCACAGTGGCCGCCGAGGCTCCCGCCACTTCGATCTCCTCGCCGTCGCCGAGGAGCTGACGCGCCCGGCTCTCGGCGTGCTGCTCTCGAGCCTCCTCGGGCATGTCCTCCGGGAGATCGTCGCTCGGCGGGATCCAGAACAGCGAGCCCGACGTGGATTCAGCGTCAGCCTGATACCTACAGGAGATCAAGTTCGCGCCATCCGATACTGCTGGCGCCTCGTCATCGCTGGCTTCCTCGCGGTCGCCGACCTCGTTACCGACGACGGCGCCGACGTCTTCGGCAGTGAGGTCGGCGCACGGTGTCTCGGAGATCGCATCGATCTCACCGGACTCCTCGCCACCCTCCTCGTTCTGCCCCTCCTCGGAATCGACCTCGGCCCCGTCCTGCTCCTGCTCTGCGTCCGCAGCTGCGTCGCCGCCCGTGGGATCCGATTCCTCTCCTGCGGACTCCTCACCGGCGCCCTCCGCTCCCTGATCAGCCGGCGCCTCCGGCGGTGCAGACTCCTGCGCACCGTCATCGCAGCCGGCCGCAAACAGTAACGCGGCGGCAGCAACGGCCACCGTTCTGCGGGCAGCAGTCATCCTTGTGCTCGTCATGGAGCGCTCCTTCCCTCTGGCGGCGCCCCACATCCCCCCATTTCGGGATCGAAGAGCTACCGCGGCCCCACCCAGAGCGTAGGTCCGCCCCTGCGGTGAGCAAAATGGGCAGAAGGGCCCATCCGCGTTCACTGCGCACCGCACCCGGGCTGTTCACATCGTGGGCACTGCGCTTTCCGTGGGTGAGTATTGCGACCGGTCTATGGCATCCTGGTGCTCAAGGTCATGAGCGCCAGCGCCAAGCCCCGGCTCGCTGGCCGGCAACCCTCCAACCGCGGTGGGGTGCCCCGGGTGACGACCTGGCCGGCGTCGAGGTGGCGTGCGGCAAGCGCGGACCCTCGGGTCCGTCGGACCACCGGAGGATCACCATGTCACTTCTCCCGCTTCTCGGTGAGGGCACCGAGGTTCCGCTCACCCACCCGCTCGACGGCGCCACATCCGTTCCGTACGCCAACCTCGACTACGCCGCCTCGGCTCCGGCCCTGGCCGCGGTCGCCGATGCGGTGGACCGGGCCCTTCCGCTGTATGCCAGCGTGCACCGTGGTGCCGGGTACCTGTCCCAGGTGTCCACGGCCCTGTACGAACAGGCGCGCGCCGCGGTGGGGGCTTTCACCGGAGCCCGCAGCGACGACGCGGTGGTGATCACCCGGAACACCACCGACTCCCTCAACCTGCTCGCCGGCTGCGTGCCGGACGGTGCCCGGGTGCTGGTGCTGGACATCGAGCACCACGCGAACCTGCTGCCCTGGCAGCGCCACGGTGCGGATGTGCTCACCGCCCGGGCCACGGTCACCGAGACGCTGAACGCCGTGGCCAGTGCGCTGGCGACCCAGAACTACCGGCTGCTCGCGATCACCGGTGCCTCGAACGTCACCGGTGAGGCCCTGCCGGTGGCCGAAGTCGTCCGAGTGGCGCACGCGGCGGGTACCCGGGTGGTGGTCGACGCCGCCCAGCTGGCTCCGCACCGGCCGTTCTCCCTGACCGAGACCGGTGCCGACTACGTCGCCCTGTCCGGGCACAAGCTCTACGCTCCATACGGTGCCGGTGCCCTGGTGGGCCGGCGGGACTGGCTGGACGAAGGCACCCCGTACCTGGCCGGCGGTGGCGCGGTGACCGACGTCCAGGTGCGCCGCACCACCTGGGAGCCGGCCCCGCAGCGGCACGAGGCGGGCAGTCCGAACGTGATCGGTGCCCTCGCCCTCGGCGTGGCCTGTACCCAGCTGGCGCAGGTCAGCCAGCAGCTCGCCGCGCACGACACCGCGCTGCGAGACCGCCTGCTGACCGGCCTCGAGGCGATCGACGGCGTCGACGTGCTGCACCTGTGGCCCGATGCCGGCGAGCCGGTGGCCGTCGTCTCCTTCACGCTCCCCGGTCACGATGCAGGGCTGGTCGCCGCCTACCTGTCCGCCGAGCACGGTATCGGGGTGCGGGACGGCCGGTTCTGCGCGCACCCGCTGCTCGCTGGGCGAGGGGTGAGCGCCGGACTGCGGGCCAGCATCGGCCTGGGCAGCACTGCCGAGCACATCGACCGGTTGCTCCGCGGCCTGCGGGACTATCTGGAGGTGGGCCCGCGCGGTCGCTACGAGGTGGTCACCGGCCGGTGGCAGCCGGCCGACGACCAGCGCGAGCTGCCGGAGGCGATCGCACTGCTGCAGGACCTGCACGCGGACCTGGGCGCGCCGTCGGTACTGGCCACCGCAGCCGCCGGCGGCGGGTGCACCCCGGCGGAGGAACCGGCCGATACCGACTCCGCCCTGGCGCACTGACTCGACCACCGGCCCGCGAGGGTGGGCTCGATGAGGGGGGGCTCGATGAGGGTGGGCTCGATGTCGAAGAATCGCAAGATCTCAACATCGAGCCCACCCTCGCGCAGCACTGAGCGGCGCCTCGCGGTGACCCGCGACTAAGGTGCGGTCCATGACCGAGGATGTGCTGGGCCCGGGCTGGGTGGCCCGGACGCTGCCGCTGGCGCCCGACGGTATCGGCCGCGCACACGCCCGCCGTACCGATGCCGGCCCGGACCCGGTGGCCACTCTGGTGCACCGTGAGGATGCCGGCCACCGCGAGCGCGCCGTGCTGTACGTGCACGGGTTCACCGACTACTTCTTCCAGGCCGACCACGCGGACGCCTGGACGGCTCGCGGCTACGACTTCTACGCCGTCGACCTGCGCGACTACGGCCGCTCCATCCGGCCCGGCCGCACCCCCGGCTGGGTGACCGACCTGACCACCTACGACGAGGAGCTGGACGCCGCCCTGGCCGCAATGCGCGAGCACGGCTACCACCAGGTGGTCGTCCTCGGGCACTCCACCGGTGGCCTGATCACGGCCCTGTACCTCGACCGGCACCCGGGCGCCGTCGATGCGCTGGTGCTGAACAGCCCCTGGCTGGACCTGAACGCCGGCTGGCTCAGCCGCGTGGTGCTCACCCGGGTGCTCGACGCCGTCGCGATGCGGGTTCCGCGGCTGCGGGTCAGCACCCTGGGTGAGGCCTACGGGCGCTCGCTGCACACATCCACCGGCGGTGACTGGGACTACGACCTGGACTGGAAACCGATGCTCGACGTGCCGGTGTATGCCGCGTGGTTGCGCGCGATTCGCCGCGGGCACGCGCAGATCGGCCGCGGCCTGGACCTGGACCTGCCGGTGCTGGTGTGCACCTCGGGCCGGTCCGGGCACCGCACCCGGCCCAGTGCGGCCGACCTCGCCGGAGCGGACTGTGTGCTGGACGTGGCACACATGCACACGCGCGGACGCAGGTTGGGTCCGGACGTCCACCTGGCCACGATCGACGGCGGTCGGCACGATCTGGCGCTGTCCACACCACCCGCTCGGCGCGCCTACGAAGAGGCTGTGTTCGGTTGGTTGGCGCGCCGCCTGCCGGGCGACTGACCCACGACGGCGTTCCGCGTCACTATCCTGGGGCGACATGAGCACACTCGGCGCGGGGCAGCAGCCATCTGCGCGCCCGGAACCGCTCAGTGCGGTGACCCTCTGGGCTGAGTCCCGGGCGCTGATCGGCTCGGTGCTCCGGCTGCTGCGGATGCAGTGGTTGGCGCTGCTGGTGATCGCGATCGCCGGGGTGGCGGCCCATGCGTACCTGGGCCAGCTCGCGATCGTGCTCGGCCGGTTCGGTGCAGTGCCCGGCCTCCTCGCGCTCGCGCTGGTGCCGTTCTCCACTCTGCTCACCCTGATCGGGATGTTGCTGGTGCTCCGACGGCGGGTGGCCTCGCGCACGGTCGGCAGGGATCTGATCGCTGCTCTCGGCGGGGTGCTGCTGCCGTTTCTGGTGGTCTACCAGAGCGGCCGGGGTGGCGGGCTCACCGAGGATATGCGCTCCTACATGCTGGCCGGGTTCTGGGACGACGTGAACCGGCTCGGCATCGAGAACCTGACCGGCACACCGCGGATCCCGGAAGCGACCTCGGTGGTGGTGCTCGGGATCGTGGCGGTCGCACTGACCGTGCGGGTGATCGCCGAGCGGCTGGTGGAGCGGGACTCACTCTGGCGGGATCAGGAAGATCCGCGCCGGATGACGCTGCAGGTGGTCGCCGGCTACTGCGAGCTGGTCTGGATCGTACTCGGCGCGTTCGTCGTGACCTACCTGGTGAGCGGGCTCGCCGGCTGGTGGCGGACCAGGGCGGTGGTGCACGGGGTGGACACCTGGTGGCAGGGGGTGTCCGAGCGCCTGCCGACGCTGGCGGACAGCGTCGGGGCGCTCGTCTCCGGCATCGACGCGGTGATCGGCGCTGCCGGCACAGTGCTGGTCGTGCCGCTGGCTTGGCTGCTGGTGGGTGTGTTGATCTACGGGATCCGGGCCCGCGACGTCGTCACTCTGGATGGTCTGCCCGGTCGGGATCGGCTGTTGATGTCGCGGGTGGCGGCCACCGTGCAGGACCCGCGGGTGCTGCGCTCCTGGCAGCGGATCACCGAACCGAAGGGCCGGTTCGGGATGCTGGTGGGCGCGATCGGGATGATCTCCCGGGCGGGGTGGGCGCTGATCAGCGTGTACTGCCTGCTCTACGTGCTGATCTCCCTGGTGCCCTTCCTGGTGTGGGGAGTGGCACGTGCCCTGCTGCCGGGTATGGATATGACCGGCTGGCGAGCCTGGGAGGTCACCATCGCCTCGACGGCCGAGGTGCTCACGATGGTGCTCAGCGCTGCGCTGCTCGCTGCCACCTCCGACCGGCTGCTGCACCGTTTCGGCGCTCCGACCGGGTTGCGTCTGATTCAGCGGCGCCGTCGGAAGGCTCAGCCCGCTCGCCGGACTCCCGCTGCCACTCAGGCCCCCGCCGGCGCACCGGCCACCACCGAACCAGCGAACAACCCGGGTGCCCCGTCAGCAGAAGCGTCGGGCGCGATCAGCTCTGCACCGGCAACCGGAAGTACTGCGGATTCAGCTCGTAGTTCCCCTCCACCCGGACCGCCGCCGGTTCCGCGTCCGCCGGAGTGAGCACCAGCATCCGCTGCACCTCCGGCAGCGGGTCGTCATCGGCCTCGGGTTCGTCCACGGTGAGGTAGCTCTCGTACCCCTCCACCCCCCAGGGGACGTGGGAACCGGCAGCGAAGCGCCGCCCGTCGGCATCCTCCAGGTACACGGTGGCGGAGGTGATCTCCTGCTGGTTGGTCTGCACGGAAAGGCCGATCTCCCAGAGCTGAAACCCGTGCGGGACCGGCCACGGCTCGTCATAGGACTCCACACCGTCCAAGGCGTTCACCTCCGCGGCGGTGATGGTGATCCCCCGCAACTCCTCGCCCAGGCCGACCGCCTCGTGTGGTTGGTCGGGCCACCAGTTCTCCCGGGCGTCCGTTGAGGCGTGCCAGCCGAGGGCGCCGGTGACCAGGACTCCTGCCAGCACCAGGGCCACCGTCCGCAGCCTGCTGCGTGGCGGTAGCTGGCCGGCGGGCGGCGGGGCCGCCACGCGATGCTCAGCGCGAGGTGGCGGCAGGGTCGCCGGGTCCACGGGCGCCTGCTGGGGTCGCGGCTCCGGCAGCAGGAGCGCAGGCTGGCGTTCGGCTTCCGGTGAGGGATAGGGCGACGGCGCAGCCTCCGGTGTGCGCGAGCGGTCCGGTGGGGTCATCGCTCACCTGCCGGTAGCAGCTCGGACTCGGCCACCTCGATCGGCTCCGTCGCTGCTGCCTCGGGGTAGAGCTCAAGCTGGGTAACCCCGTAGGACATCGGGTAGGTCTCGGCGTTGCTGCGCCCGTCCGGCCAGACGAAGAGGGTGAGCTCGCCGGAGTCCGCGGAGTCCCGTGCTACCTCGAAGACCACCTCACCGCGGATCCAGGTGTCTGGGCTCGCCTCCCAGGGGTCGGCACTGTGTCGGGTGCTGAGGGTGTAGGTGCGTCCCTCTGAATCGCGCAGGCCCAGGTCGCCCAGCGTTTCCGGTTCGTCGACCGTGGCATAGGAGAGCTCGAGCACCACCCACATCCCCTCGGTGACCAGCACAGTGTCGTCCTCGACCAGCTCCGTCCCCAGCCGCGCATCGTGCACATGGACCTGGAAGTTGCGCAGGGTCACGTCCTCCCCGATCGCGAAGGTCACCCCGTGGCCGGGGTGGGGATTGCTCTCCTCGGTGATGTCATCGACCACTACCCCGACCGCGAGCAGCACCACGAGCACGGCAGCAGTCAGCCATGCCCCTCGGCGCACGCGCCGGCGCTGCACCATCGCCACCGGTGTCGGTCGCCCGGCGCCGTCCGACCCGCCGGCGACCACATCGGCCGGAACATCGGGGACATACCTCTCGTGCGGGTCGGGGTACCGCACCGGACTGCGCGCCATCACTCCTCATCCACCAGAGCGGGCGGTACCTCATCCTCACGTGGCAGCTCCACGTAGGCGGACACCTCCTCCTCGGTCCACCAGCGCATCGTGCGCTCGAAGAAGGACCGCATCTCGTACAGGGAGGTCAGGCCGAACTCCAGGGTGTCCCCGACCGCGTCGGCGTCAGTGACGGGGAACAGAATGGCCGCCTGCTGCGGCACCCCCGGTTTCAGAGCGGACAGCAAGGAGTCGTCCGAGGTGATCACCGCGTGCTCGAAACCCTCCTCGGCCACTCCGGTCACGGTGAACACCTCCCCGGGAAGGAACCACTCGTCGTCGATGCTCAGCTCCAGGTCCACGATCACCCCGACCCAGGCCTGCGCGTCGTCCGGCAGGAAGCTGGTGAGCACCTGGTCGGAGACGAAGAACGATTCGGCGCGGACCACGGCCGGCCCGAGGTCGAACGTCTCACCGGCTGCGATCTGCGGCGGCGGAGGCAGCTCGACCGTACGAAACCCGCCCAGAGCGGCGACCAGTGCGGGCACCAGCACCACGACGCCGAGCACGATCCGGCGTGGCCAGGTGCGCACCAGAGCACGACCGGTCCTGCGTACTGCAGACCACCACGTGGGTGGTGCATCAAGCTCGCGGGTCACGGGCCTCTCCGGGGCAGAACGTCGTCGTGCGAGCAGCGTACCGAGCACGGGCCCGGATTCTGCTGACCGCTGCATAGAATAGGGGAATCGAACAACAGTGAGGGAGCCCCCTTTGGCAACCAAGACCGTCGTCGATCTCAGTGACGACCTCGACGGAACTCCCGCGCAGCACACCGTGCGGTTCGCGCTCGAGGACTCCGTCTACGAGATCGACCTGAACTCGGCCAACCGGGACAAGCTGGTGGCCGCGATGGCGCCATTCGCCGCTGCTGGTCGCCGGGTGAATGCGGCAGGTACCGGAGCCACCGGTGCGGCGACCCCCGTCGATGCCCGCGCAGTGCGGGAATGGGCCCGGGTGAACGACATCGAGGTACCCGCTCGTGGCCGCATCCCGGACCGGGTGGTCGAACAGTACCGCGCCGCCGGAAACTGAGCTCAGAAGTCGATCCGCATCACCACCCGGCGCGGTGAGGGTGTGCTCACCGGCAGGAAACCGGCGTCCTCGAACATCCCCACCAGTCCCACGTGCAGTTCCTCGGTGATTGCCGCGGCGGTCAGCATCGGGTACCCCTCGAGTGCATGTGCCCCGCGCTCGGCGGAATACTCCACCGCAGCTCGGAGCAGGGCCCCGGCAACCCCGCGGCGGCGGAACCCTGCCCGGGTGACGAAACAGGTCACCGCCCACACCCCGCCGTCGGCCTTGACCTCGGTGCGCCCCTGCCACGGCACCTTCGCCACCCGCAGCAGCCCTGGGTAGGCGGGGCGCGGCTGGACGGCACACCAGCCCACCGGCTCGGCGCCGGCATAGGCGAGCAGACCGGTGGTGCCCTCGGCTTCGGGCTGCCCGGGGTCGGTCTCGGTGCGCAGCCGGTGGCCGAGCTCCTCGCTGCCGAGCCGGGCGAAGGACTCCCCGCGGGCCAGCTTGTACCGCTGGCACTGGCAGCGTGCCGCGTTCCCGCGGGTGCCGAAGACCGTCTGCAGATCCGCCCAGGGCGCCTCGTTCGCGGGCACGGTCGCGTACCGGGTCTCCTCCGCGGGGCTGCTCACCCGGCTTAGCCTGCCCCGCCGGAGCACCGTTGCCAAGGGTTGCTGGAGTTCCGACGGCGCCGGGTGCCCTGGTCTGGCACGCTTGACGCGGCTGCGGCGGCCAGTCGGAGAGGAGGTGCCGAGTGCTCGACCCGGAGGCGGTGATCCGCTGGCTGGACCTGTCTGGCGTGTTCTTCAACGCGATCCTCGGTGGGGTGGTGGCCCGGGAGCACCGGCTGGACCCGATCGGCTTCGCCGTGCTCGCAGTGCTCTCCGGTCTGGGCGGCGGCATCATCCGGGACACGCTGCTGCAGGCCGGACCACCGGTGGCGTTCACCGACAACGCCTACGTGTTCACCGCGTTGGCCGGGGCGGCGATCGCGTTCGTCATCCGGCTCGAGGGGCGGGCCTGGGACCGGGCGTTCCCGCCGATCGACGCCCTGGCGCTCGGGGTCTGGGCGGTGGTAGGCGCGCAGAAGACTCTGGCGGTGGGACTGGGGCCGCTGGCGGCGATCATCCTGGGCATGGTGACCGCCGTCGGTGGCGGGTTCGTGCGGGACATGGTGCTGCGCCGCATCCCCACCATCCTCGGCGGCAGCACGCTCTACGCCACCTGCGCCCTGGCCGCGGCGGGCACAGCCGTACTGTTCACTGAGCTCGGCCAGACCACGCTCGCCAGCTTCGTGGCGACGGCGGTGGGTGCCGGGCTGTGTCTGCTCGCCCGGTATCGGGGTTGGGTGCTGCCGGCGGGGACCGGCTGGCGGCCGCCACGACCCTCGTTCCGGCGGATCCTGCCCCGGCGGAGGAAGAAGTGAGCCGCGCCCGGCAGCCGCCACGTCCTCCGCAGCTTCCTCCTTGCGAGTGGCCACGTGCGCAGGGTGCACGCCGCCGCAACTGTGCACTTGTGGCCAACCGCCGCATCCCGGGTGAACTGTGGCTGAACCTTTGCCGGCATCGGGACCGCAGCCGCTGGCGCCCCTCACGCGGCGGCTAACCTGGGTACAGCACTCAACCTGGAGGAATGCCTCACCTATGACGCTCGTGATCGCCCACCGCGGGAACTCCTCGGTGGCCCCGGAGAACACCCTGCCCGCGTTCGCTGCCGCCGGCTTCGCCGGTGCCGACATGATCGAGATCGACGTCCAGGTGGGTGGCGACGGTGCCGGGGTGGTGATCCACGACGACTCCGTGGACCGCACCACGGACGCCGCCGGGCCGGTCAACACCCTGGACACCGCCGAAGTGGCGCGGCTGGAGGCTGGCGCGTGGCTGGACCCGGCCTACTCCGGTGCTGTGGTGCCGATGTTCGCGCAGGTGCTCGAGCTGCTCGGCCGGTTCCCGGAGATGGGGCTGCTGCTGGAGTTCAAGGGCACCTGGGCGCCCGGGCCGGCCGGTGACCTGCTCGCCGCGTTGACCGCTTCTTCGGTGGCCGACCGCACCATCGTGCAGAGCTTCGACCTGGACACGGTGCGGGTGCTGCGCGAGCTTGCACCCAGCATCCCGTGCGGTGGCCTGGCCCGGGCCGGCGATGCGGAGACCATCGCGATCTGCCGCGACCTGGGCCTGGTGGCCTGCAACCCGCACCTGCGCAGCGTGCTCGAGGACCCGGCATCGGTGCAGCGGATGCACGAGGCGGGCCTGAAGACTTACCCGTGGACCGCGAACGAGCCCGCCGACTGGGCCGCACTCGTGGCCGCCGGCGTCGATGGCATCATCACCGACCGCCCGGACCGCCTGCTCGGCTGGCTGGCCGCCCAGTCCTGAGGCCCCACCCCACCGGGTGGTCCTGTCAGGGGTGCGCTATCGCGCGCGGGTGACAGGACGAACGGGTGGACCTGACGTCCTCGTGGCGGTGAGCCAGCAGCCTCAGTCAGCGGGCAGCGCGGGCCGGTCGAGCACGTCGGCCACTGTGCCCAGCGTGCTGCGCAGGGTCCGGGTCTGTTCGGCGCCCAGGGTGCTGGCCAGTGCGTCGGCCAACCGGATCTGCACGGCCTCCACCTGCTCGAGCACGGCCCGCCCGGGCGGGGTCAGGTGCACCAGAGCCAACTCACCGGCAGGGTCGGAGGTGTGTGCGTGCCGGCCGAGCAGTCCGCGCTCCACCAGCGCGTTCACCGTCGCCTCGGCAGCCTCGACCACCTGACCGATCACCTCGGCAATCCCACGTGGGTGCACCGACCCGGCGTCGACGGCGGCAAGCACCTGCACCTCACCGCCACGCAGTCCGGTCACGGACTCGATCCGGCGGGCGAGCTGGGTACCGGCGGAGCCGATGCGGGTGAGCTCGTCCGCGAGCCCAAGGATCTCTCCGACAGCGGTGGTGGGTACGGCCTCGCGCACCCTGCTCGGGCCGATCTCGTGCGTCGTGCCTGGAATCAGCGCGGTCGCTCGGGCCAGGTCCTCGTCGATCATGCTCACACCCTGTCCAACGCCGGCGCCGCGGATTTAGTTCCCCTCGTGGCGGCCGTTTCGCGATCTTCACACCATCGCCGCGGCAAGTGCGCAGATGCGCCGGCGGTCGGGATCGTTCGCTGGGATCGATCCCGACCGCCGGCGCGGCCACAGGTCAGCGGCGCTCCAGTTCAGCGTGCGGCAGCCGGCTCGTTCTGGTCGGAAGCGGCCTGTGCGTCGCCGTCGCCCGCGGCATCCGTATCGCCCGCTTCATCCGGGTCGCCCGCCGCATCCGTATCGGCTGCTGCGTCGGTGTCGTCCACTGCGTCCGCCTCGTCCTCGTCGAACAGGTGCTCGGCGTTCCCGGCGTCGTAGCGCTCGCGATCGAGGATGCCCTCACGCTTGGACACGATCGTGGGCACCAGTGCCTGCCCGGCGACGTTCACCGCAGTGCGGCCCATGTCCAGGATCGGGTCGACGGCCAGCAGCAGGCCCACTCCCTCCAGCGGCAGCCCGAGAGTGGACAGGGTGAGGGTGAGCATCACCACGGCACCGGTCATCCCGGCAGTGGCGGCCGAACCGACCACCGAGACGAACGCGATCAGCAGGTAGTCGGTGATCTGCAGGTCGATGCCGTAGAACTGCGCCACGAAGATCGCGGAGATCGCCGGGTAGATCGCGGCGCAGCCGTCCATCTTGGTGGTGGCGCCCAGCGGTACGGCGAAGGAGGCGTAGGCGCGTGGCACGCCCAGGTTGCGCTCGGTGACCCGCTCGGTGACCGGCAGCGTGCCGATCGAGGACCGGGAGACGAACGCGAGCTGGATGGCCGGCCACGCTCCGCGGAAGTACTGCAGGATGGACAGTCCGTGACTGCGCAGCAGCAAGGGGTAGACCACGAACAGCACCAAAACCAGACCGGCGTAGATGGCGACGGTGTAGGTCGCCAGGGGCCCGAACAGGTCGGAGCCGTAGGTGGCCACCGCGTTGCCGATCAGGCCGAGGGTGCCGATCGGAGCCAGCCGGATGACCCACCAGAGCACCTTCTGGATGATCGACAGCGCCGAGGCGTTGAAGCTGAGGAACGGTTCCGCCTTACGTCCGGACCGCAGCGCAGCGATCCCGATCACCAGGGAGATCACCACGATCTGCAGCACGTTGAAGCCCAGGGAGACGCTGTCGCCACGTGCGGAGGCCTCGATACCGAGGAAGTTCGAGGGCAGCAGTCCGGTGAGGAAGTCCACCCAGCTACCGGTGCGGCCCGGCGCCTCGGCGTGCTCGGCACCGATGGAGGTGTTCTCCCCGGGGCGGGTGATCAGGCCCAGCGCCATCCCGATCGCCACGGCGATCCCGGCGGTGATGGCGAACCAGAGCAGGGTCTGACCGGCCAGCCGGGCCGCATTGGTGACCTTGCGCAGGTTCGCGATCGAGGCGACGATCGCGGTGAACACCAGCGGCGGCACGATCGCACGGAGCAGGCCGACGAACGAGGACCCGATGGTGTCCAGGGTGACGGTGAGCCAGTTCTCCGTCTCCTCGTCGACCGGGCCCAGGCGCAGCGCCAGGTAGCCGAGGGCGATCCCCAGGACCAGGCCGAGGAGAATCTGGATGCTGAAGGAGGGGAAGCGCAGCTTGCGCTTGGTGGACGTGTCGGTGGACACGGTGGACCTTTCTCACGCGAGGAGGCCACCGAACGGACGGCGGCCCTGGGCAGCGCTCATCATCGAACGCCCGCCCGGGCCCGCGCAGACCCCTCTAGCAATCGTCCACATGCTGGACGGGCCGCCGCCTACCGCGAGGGTGGCTTCGATGTCGTTCTGCGACCAGAAATCGACATCGAAGCTACCCTCGCGGGCTGCTGGGCTGCGGCTGCCGGCTCAGAGGGTGGCAGCGGCCGGGTCCCAGCCCTCCGGCAGCAGCGGTGGTACCACCGCCGTACTCGCCAGCTCCACCGCTTGGCGGGTCTCGGCGGCCTCGGCGATCGAGATCATCACGTCCAGCACGTGGTAGGCGAGTTCTCCGGAGGCGCGCTCCGGCACTCCGGCACGGATCGCGCGGGCGAGCTCGACCACGCCGATCCCGCGGGTCGCACGGGACCCCACAGCCTCGATCACCTCGGCCTCGGCGGCGCCGAGCTCCCAGACGTCGGTCGGCTTGTCGAAGCCGTTCGGGTCCGGCACCACCATCGACCCGGAGGTACCGGTCAGCTCCAGCAGAGTGCGCCGGATCGAGGACTCGAAGCTGAACACCGCCTGCGCCGCCCCGCCGCCGGCGAACTCGATCAGCGCCGCGTGGTGGGTGGGCACGTTCACGTCGAACTCGGTACCGGCCTTCGGCCCCGACCCGATCACCCGGGTGGGCCGCGCGATCGAGGATGTGGCGCTCACCCGGGCCACCGGGCCGAGCAGGTGTACCAACGCCGTCAGGTAGTACGGGCCGATGTCGAACAGCGGCCCGGCACCGACGTCGAAGAGGAACTCCGGGCTGGGGTGCCAGGACTCCGGCCCGGGGCTCTGCAGCAGCACCAGGGCGTTCAGCACGTCCCCGATCCGACCGGAGCTCGCAGTGCGTAGCGCGGTCTGGAACGAGGCGCCGAGCATCGTGTCCGGAGCGCAGGCGACCCGCACGCCGGCGGTCTCGGCGGCCTGCAGCAGTGCCCGGCCGCTCGCCCGGTCCAGGGCCAGCGGC
>DXBY01000016.1 GCA_019116305.1 Candidatus Ruania gallistercoris
GTGTGGACCGTGCAGCGCACTCCGGAGATCGCCGTGCTCAAGGCCGTCGGTGCCTCGACCCGGTACCTGGTGAAGGATGCCGTCGGGCAGGCGCTCGTGCTGCTCCTGCTCGGGACCGTGCTCGGTGCCGGTGTCGCCACCGGTCTGGGCGTGCTCGCCGCCGGGGTGGTGCCGTTCGTACTGGACGCGGCCACAGTGCTGGTGCCGATGGGGCTGCTGATCGTACTCGGCCTGCTCGGTGCAGCGGTGTCCCTGCGCCAGATCGTTTCGGTCGACCCGTTGACTGCTCTCGGCAGCGCTCGCTGACCGCGACTGCGCCGTCCGACTGCCCCTCCCACCCCGATTCCTACTGCTCTGAAGGAGAGTCCGATGACCCTGCAGCTGACCGACATCACCCTCACCTACCCCGACGGCGATTCTCGCCTCACTGCGCTGGACCACGTGACCATGCGCGCCGAGAAGGGCCGCGTGACCGCCGTCGTCGGACCGTCCGGTTCGGGCAAGTCCAGCCTGCTGGCCGTGGCCGCCACGCTGATCACCCCCGATGAAGGACAGGTGCTGCTGGACGGCGTCGAGCTGACGGCGCTGAGCAGTAGCGAGCGGGCGCGCGTGCGGCGGGAGGAGATCGGCATCGTGTTCCAGACCTCCAACCTGCTCGCCTCGTTGACGGCGCTCGAGCAGCTGACCGTGATGGCGCACCTGGGTGGTCACTCGGTTGTGAAGGCCGAGGAGCAGGCGATGGAGCTGCTCGATGCGGTGGGCCTGGCCGAGGTCGCCGGCCGGCGCCCGCACCAGCTCTCCGGTGGTCAGCGGCAGCGGGTGACGATCGCCCGCGGGTTGATGAACTCCCCCAGTCTGCTGCTGGTGGACGAACCCACCAGCGCCCTGGACTCCGAACGGGGTGCCGCCGTCCTCGGGCTGCTTCGCCGACTCACCCTGGAACGGGACGTCGCCACGGTGATGGTCACCCACGATCACGAGCAGCTGACCCAGACCGACGAGGTGGTGGAGATCGTGGACGGGAAGGCGGAGGTGCTCACCGGCGCGGTGTAGCCCGGGTGGCCCGATCACGCGGTGCTCGGCCGTGAAGCACGCGGCCGGAGCGTCCAACCGACGGTGTGGTTCGGGCCACTGCTCAGCTACTGCTCTTCCACCTGACTGGCCTTCTGTGCTAAATTTTGGCCATGGTGCCAAAGTCTGAACAGAGCGGCCAGTCGCGGTCGTTTATCGAGGAGGCGCGGCGGGCGCAGATCGTGGCCGCCGCTATCGAGACGATCGCCGAGGGCGGCTATCACCGTGCGTCGATGGGAAAGATCGGAGCCCGGGCCGGGATCAGTCGGGGGCTGATCTCCTACCACTTCGCCGGCAAGGCGGAGCTGATCGACCAGGTGGTCACCACTGTCTACAGCGATGCGGCCGCGTTCATGGGGCCGAAGATCGATGCCGAGACGACGCCCGCCGGCCAGCTGCGGGCCTACATCAGCTCAAACCTGGAGTACATGCGCGCCTACCCGGCGCGGATGATCGCGATCGTCGAGGTCGTGACCAGTGGTGGCCTCGCCGATCTTCCCGGCGCCGATTCGGCTGAGGTCGACCGACAGATGCTGATGCCGCTGGAGCAGCTTTTCGCAGCCGGACAGGCCAGCGGTGACTTCCGCGAGTTCGACGCCACGATCATGGCTCGGATCGTGCGCGGCGCGATCGACGCCGTCCCCACCGCCCTGTCCCGCAACCCTGACCTCGATCTCGACCGGCACGTGCGGGAGATCACCACTGCCATCCACCACGCCACCCGGCCCGTTGCTACGGAGGAAACATGAACAGCGTCGACGGCAAAGTCGCACTCGTCACCGGCGGAGCGAGTGGAATCGGAGCGGCAATCGCCCGCCGGTTCGCCGCCGCCGGCGCCCGCGTGCTGATCGCCGACCTCGATCCGGCCGGAGAGGCAGTGGCCGAGGAGATCGCCGGTGCGTTCATCCGCACCAACGTCGCCCAGCGGGCCGACAACCTCGCCGCCGTCCGCACGGCCACCGAGCGCTTCGGCGGTCTCGACATCGTCGTGCTGAACGCCGGAATCGGTGAGCAGGGCGGCTTCGTCGACGACTTCCGACCGGAGCACTACCGGGACCTGGTCTCGGTCAACCTCGACGGGGTGGTCTACGGGCTGCACGCCGCCCTGGAGGCCTTCGGCGAACAGGGAGGCGCCATCCTGGCGACCTCCAGTCTGGCCGGACTGAGCGAGAGCCCGATCAATCCGCTCTACGCGGCGACCAAGCACGGTGTGATCGGGTTGGTCCGCTCAGTGGCGCCGATCGTGGCCGAGCGCGGTGTCACCGTGAACGCGTTGTGCCCCACCTTCATCGACACCCCGATCCTCGGGGAGGCCGTCCCGTACATCACAGAGCTGGGCGTCGCGGTGCTGACGCCCGAACGGGCCGCCGAGGTCGCCGAGCTGGTGCTGACCAGCGGCGGGACCGGACAGGCATGGCCGGTTGTGGCACACGGTGAGCCCGGCCCGGTGGCCTTCCCCGAGCTGCCGTCGATCATGGCCGACCCGACCCGACATGTCCCGGAGGCCACCTGATGACGATTCTCGCCCGCACGCACGACCTGACGCGCCGGTACAACGACACCACGGCGCTCGCGGACGTCTCCCTGGAGATCCCGGCGGGGCAGGTGCTGGGACTGCTGGGGCCGAACGGTGCCGGGAAGTCCACGCTGATCAAGGTGATGACCGGCCTGCTGCGGCCCAGCTCCGGCAGCGTCGAACTGTGCGGAGGTGACCCGCGCGACGAGGCGACGCGTCGTGTGATCGGTGTGACGCCGCAGGAGACCGGGCTGCCGGAGACCTGGCGGGTCGCCGAACTGGTGGACTTCGTCTCCGCACACTTCCCCGAACCAGTGCCCAGAGAGGAACTGCTCGACCGGTTCGACCTCTCCACCCTGGCCGACCGGCAGGCCGGTGGTCTCTCCGGTGGTCAGCAGCGGCGGGTAGCGGTCGCCCTGGCCTTCGCCGGGCGGCCCAGGCTGGTGTTCCTCGACGAGCCCACCACTGGTCTCGACACCGGCGCCCGGCGGGCGCTGTGGGAGGGCATCCGCTCCTTCCATGCCGACGGCGGCGCCGTCCTGCTGACCAGTCACTACATCGACGAGGTGGAGGCGCTGGCGGACCGGGTGGTGGTGATGGACCAGGGCCGGGTGATCGCCGATGGCCCGGTCGCGGAGATCCGTGGTCGGGTCCGGCTCAAACGAGTCACGCTGACCGACCCGGTGCTCCCGGAGCTGGTCGGCGTCACCTCGATCGAGCGAGACGCCGACCGTGTGCACCTGCTCACCAACGATGCCACCGCGCTGGTCCGGGAACTGGTGACCTCCCGCGCGTCCTTCGCCGACATCGAGATCGAATCCGCCTCGCTGGAGGATGCCTTCCTGGCGATGACCGGCGAGCAGCGGGCCAGCTGAGGCGAAAGGCGAATCCATGTCCTCCTTGACTATGACCTACACCCGGCGGAACCTCGCCGAGACCATCCGCACCCCCACGATGTTCCTCACCGTGGCGCTGGTCCCGGTTGCCGTGATGGTGTTCTTCGTTGTGCCCTTCATCGGGCAGGACGTGGCGGCGATCACCTCCTCCACCGCCACCCTGGTGGTGTTCGGTGTCCTGATGGCGTGCATCGGCCACTTCAGCATCGTGATCGCGGCACAGCGCGAATCCACCTGGGGCCACTATCTGCGCACCCTCCCGGGTGGGTTCCGGCCGCAGGTGGTCGCCCAGCTGCTGGTCGGGTTGGTGGTCGTCGCCGCGGCGATCATCCCGATCCTGGTGGTCGCCGGATTCTTCACCGCTGCGACGGCGCCCGCGTGGCGGGTGCTGCTGGCTGCCGGGGCGCTGCTGATCGCCGTGGTCAGCTTCACCCTGCTCGGCACGGCGATGGGTTACCTGATGTCCATGCGGGCGGCCGTGATCGCCAACAGCATCGGATTCCTCCCACTGGCAGTGGCCGGGGGGATGTTCTTCGACGAGAGCACGATACCGGCGTTCATCGAGGCGATTGCCCCGTTCGTGCCCACCCGCGGCGCGACCGATCTCGTTCTCGTTGCGCTGACCGGTGAGTCGGTCGATCCGCTGTCCCTGGTGATGCTCGCGGTCTGGGTCGTGATCTTCGCGGCGCTGACGTTCTGGGGCTACCGCCGCGACCAGGTCCGCCGGTTCGCCTGACGCCGACCGGACGTCGCCGATCAGCGGCCGGACTCGGTCGCGCTGGTCCGGGTCTGCGGTGTCAGTGCTGGTGTTGCCAGTGCCATCGCTGCGGCGTCGCGCATGGCGGCGAGCATGGCCGGTGGCGAGTGGCCCTGGGACAGGCTGGCCATGGAGGCGGCGTAGACCGCACCGGTGAGCGAGCCGATCACGGCTGCTGCCTGTACCTCGTCGAGCTCATCAGGGAAAGCTGCGTGCACTGCCTCGACCAGGCGGCTGTGTGCCCGGAAGCGACTCTCGAGAACTCGAGCGTGCACGGCCGGGGTGCTCAGGGCATGCCGCGCCCGGTCGGCGGCCCGCCCGTCCGTGGTGCCGGACGACCAGCTCGTCTCGATCATGGCATCGAGGACGCGGGAGAGGACATCGCGGATCGACTCGTCCCGATGCCGATCGGCAAGAGCACGTAGTCCGGGTTCGAGCCACTCCTCGGCGTCACCGACGAGAACGTCCTCTTTGGTCGGGAAGTGCAGGTAGAAGGTCCGCTCGCTCACGTCGGCGGCCTCCGCGATCTGCGAGATCGTCGTGCGGTCGTAGCCCTGCTCCTCGAAGAGCTCGACTGCTGCGGCGACCAGGGCCTGGCGTGTTGCCCGCTTCTTTCGTTCCCGCCGGTTCGCGTCCATCGCTTCCACGGTACTGCACTTTCCGTAGCAATGCAGTTGCTCTACTAATACAGTATCTGCAATAGTGCAGTAACTGCACTCATACTTTGAGGAGGAATCATGAAGGACGTGACCGGGCGCACGGTGCTGATCACCGGCGGAGCTCAAGGCATCGGTCTCGGTATGGCACGGGCGTTCATCCGGGCGGGCGCCCAGGTCGCTGTGGCTGACCTGGACCAGGACCGGCTCAGGGTGGCTGAACGTGAGCTGGCAGATGCCGAGGGGGCGGAGGTGGCTGCCTACCGGCTCGATGTGCGGGACCGGGCGGAGTTCGCACGGGTCGTCGACGCTGTCCAGGATCGCTTCGGTCCGGTCGACATCCTGTGCAACAACGCCGGGGTCGGCACTGTGACACCCGTGCGGGATCTGCGCTACGACCAGTGGGACCTCGTCCTCGGCGTCAATCTCGGCGGAGTGGTTAACGGGATCCAGACCGTGCTGCCGCGGATGCTCGCGCGCGGGGCAGGCGGGCACATCGTGAATACCGCATCAGGGGCAGGTCTGAGCGCCACCGCCGGGCAGCTCACCTACGTGACGTCGAAATTTGGCGTGGTCGGGCTCTCCGAGTCCTTGCGCCTGCAACCGGAACTTGTCGCGGCGGGAATCGGCACCACAGTGGTGTGCCCCGGTCTGGTGCGCACAGACGTCATCCGGAACAGCGCCACGGCTGGCGAACGCTCCAGTGCCGGTGTCGAGGCCGGTCACGCCCTGCTGCAGCGCTACGGTCTGGATCCCGACACGGTCGGCGAACAGGTGCTCGCCGCAGTCCGGGCGGAGGAGCTGTACGTGATGACCGACCGGTACCTCGCCCCGCTGCTGGACCAGCGGGCGCTGGCGTTGACGGCGGCGCTCCCGGCGGAGACCGACCGCGACCGTGAGCTGGCAGCCCTGCTTCGGGAGCGCACTGCCGCCCGGAGCTGACCGTGGGCCCGGTGGCGCACGCGTACTGGTGGCAGTCCCGAGTCGTGCGGCCCGACTGTCCATAGACTTGTGCCCGCCCGGCTCACGGATGCTCGCTGCACGCGCGCCGGCCAACGGGAAAGGTGCTCATGGTGACCGCGATCGACGCGTGGAAGGCTGCTGGCGCAGCAGGTGATGTCGCGAGCGCGGTCGCCGCTCTCGCAGCGGACGCCGAGCTGATCTCCCCGTTGACTGCCCAGTTCACCTTCCGCGGCCGAGGTGAGATCAGCCAGCTCCTGGAGGCCGTCTTCGAGGTCGTCTCCGACTACCGGTACGAACGCGATCTGCGCGGTGACCGGGAGGCCTTCCTGACGGTGCGAGCGCAGGTGCGTGGCGTCGAGCTCCACGAGGTCCAGCATCTCGAGCTGGACCAGGACGGCGCTATCAGCCGGATCACCATGGCTGGACGTCCGCTGCCGGCTCTTACGGCACTGACCCGCGCCCTCGGGCCCGCGCTGAGCCGTCGTCAGGGAAACCCGGCTGTCGCTCGAAAGCTCACCCTCGCGGGCGCATTCTTGGACGCGGTGGCTCGCACCGGTGACGCGAGGTACGTACCGCTCGCGGGACCGCCCCGCTCGCCCTGACCGCCCGGGCACACGCAGCAGCGGTGCCACCGCCGGGTTCAGAACGCCGTCAGCGCCTCGGCCAGCATCCGGTGGCCCTGCGCCTCGAACGCCTCGTCGCCCACCAGGTAGGCCCAGGCGGCGGTGCCTATCGCCTCCCGCAGCTGCGTGCGGGCCCACTCCTCCGGCTCGCGCGGGTCCGTGCCGTAGCCGGCCAGGAACGCCTCCTCCAGGTCCGCTCGGCCACGGAAATCTCGCGCCGCCATCCGGGCGAAGTCCGTGGCCGCCGGACGCAGCGCCGCCCGGCCGAAGTCGATCACCCGCACCTGATCACCCTCGATCAGCCAGTTCCGTGCCTGCCAGTCGCCATGCGTGGGCACCACGGTGGCCGGAGGTGTCGGCCAGGACTCGATCAGCGTGCGGAGCTCGGCTGCCGTCTCCGCGTCGATCCGGTGCTCGCCGTTCAACCAGGCGAGCGCCCGGGCGTTCTGCTGAGCGTGGAACTCGGTGTCCAGCACAGCGAGCTGACCGTGCAACGTCGCCAGCAGCCGGCCGGCCTGCCGATACGTCTCCCACTCCTGCTCGGCCGGATGACCCTG
>DXBY01000116.1 GCA_019116305.1 Candidatus Ruania gallistercoris
AACCTGAACGGACCCGTCATGGCGCTGGCCTGGTTGGCCGCCGGGCGCATCCTCGACGACGTGGCCTCCTGACCCGCACCTCACACTCCGACCGGTTCGCACGTCTACGGTGTGATGACGATGAAAGAGCCGTTCGAGACCGCCGTGCAGGCACACGGTGCCACAGTGCTGCGGATCTGCCGCACTGTGCTCGGCGCCGGCCCCGATGCCGACGACGCCTGGTCGGAGACCTTTCTCGCTGCCCTGCGGAGCTGGCCCGAGCTGGACGAGGACACCAACGTCGAGGCGTGGCTGGTGCGGGTGGCTCAGCGAAAGGCCGTGGACATCACCCGTACCCGCGCCCGAGGGGCAATCCCCACCGGTGAGCTACCCGAGCAGCGATCCCGGACCGGCATTCCCGGAGAAGGCGATCCTGGTCTCTGGCAGGCTGTCGCGGCGCTGCCTGAACGCCAACGTCTTGCCCTCGCCTACCACTACCTCGGCGGACTTGCGCACACGGAGACCGCGGAACTGATCGGCGGCACTGCTGCGGCGGTGCGCCGCGCCGCCGCTGACGGCATCAAGGCCTTGCGGCGACATTCGTCCTTCGACCCATCGGAGAAAGGAGCGGCAGATGACTGAGAAGACTGCCGACGGCCGGACTAGCGCGTACGGCGTCGGCCGAGTAGACGCGGCTGCTCTGTTCCCGGCGGCCGAAACCGACCTCGCCCGGTTGCACGCCCGGCTCGCCGAGAGAGCGCAGGACGAGGCGCTGCTCGACGTCGCCTACTGCACGATCGACTCCCCGGTCGGGCCGCTGCTGCTGGCAGCTACCCCGAACGGGCTGGTCCGGATCGCCTATGAACGCGAAGGGTTCGACACTGTGCTGGACGGGTTGGCAGCCACGATCAGCCCCCGGGTGGTGGAGTCGCCGGCCCGGCTCGATCGGGTCGCCACCGAGCTGGCGGAGTACTTCGCCGGGACCCGGCGAACCTTCGATCTGGCTTTGGACCATGTGTTGTCCAGTGGGTTTCGGCGGCTCGTCCAGAGCCACCTGCCGGAGATCGAGTACGGCCACACCCAGAGCTACCAACAGATTGCTGCGCGGGTCGGCAACCCGAAGGCGGTGCGCGCCGTCGGGAGTGCCTGTGCCACCAACCCGCTTCCGGTGGTGGTGCCCTGCCACCGGGTGCTGCGCAGCGACGGCAGCCTCGGTGGCTACATCGGCGGCCTCGCGGCGAAGACCGCGCTGCTCGACCTGGAGCGCGCCGCGTGAGCGCGTGCGGGCAGGAACTGTCCGCTGCGCGGGTCCGGCTATCACTGCTATAGCCAGATCGGGGGTTCCGGTCGGCACCGGGGACCGGGAGAGTGGCGGCGCGGCCTGGCATCTGGCGCCCGCCGGCGATGCACGTCGAGACCGCCGGTGTGCTGTCCGGTGTCGGCCGATGGGGCCGCCGGGCCGATCACTGCCTGACACCCCAGCGACACTGCCGACCACAATCACAAGGGGTGCGAAGGCCGATGACCGATTCCCTGACCTCCACTGTGGACCGCCGCACGGTGCTTCGCAGCGGGCTGTACACGGCAGCCGCCCTTCCGCTGGGCGTCACCCTCGCCTCCTGCGCCACCGGCGGCAGCGCCCCGGACGAGGCCGCCGGTGACGGCGAGCCGGCCGGTGAGATGGATCCGGACAACCCGTTCGGGATGGAGCCGGAGGTGACCGTCGATGCGGTGATCGTCGATGGTGGCTACGGGGTGGCGTTCGTGGAGTTCGCCAGCGAGATCTTTGCCGAGCAGCATGACGGCTCCACAGTGGAGGTGACCCCTACCACGCAGGTCGCCCAACAGTTGCAGCCCCGGTTCGTCGCAGGCGATCCGCCCGACCTGGTGAACAACTCCGGCGCGGGTGCGATGGCGATCAACACGATCCTGGGCCAGCTCGAGGACCTGACCGATGTGATCGATGCGCCCAACCTGGAGGGCATCCCGATCCGGGACACGCTCTATGGCGGCGTGCTCGCACCGGGAACGTTCGGCGACAAGTTCGCGGCGATGAACTACGTGCTCACCGTCTACGCCGTGTGGTACTCCCAGAGCCTGTTCGACGAGCACGGCTGGACCCCGCCGACGACCTGGGCCGAGGCCAAGCAGCTCGGCGCCGCCGCGAAGGAGGAAGGCCTGTATCTGTTCTGCTGGGGCACTGAAGCGGCCACCTACTACCAGACGTTCGCGATGGAGTGCGCCTTCAAGCAGGGTGGGGACGAGGTGCGGCTGGCGTTGGAGAACCTGCAACCCGACTGCTGGTCCCAGGACGCGGTCCAAGCCGTGTTCGCCGAGCTGAAGGAGTGCATCGACGCCGGGTACTTCTTGCCCGGTGGCGCCGGCACCCAGTTCACGGCGGCCCAGGCGCGGTGGAGCAACGCCCAGGAAGTCCTGCTCTATCCCTCCGGTGGTTGGATCGAGACCGAGATGCAGGACCAGACCGCCGATGACTTCCAGATGGCCGGAGTCGCTGCTTTCGCCGTGGACGAGGACGCGACGATGCCCGTCACCGCGCTGCACGCCAGTGCCGCGACGCCCTACCTCGTTCCCTCCGAGGGGAACACCGCGGCCGGGAAGGAACTGCTCCGGGTGATGCTCTCCGAAGAGGCCGCCGCCAACTTCGTGGAGACGAACCTGGCACCGACGATCGTGAAGGATCTGGTGCCTGAGGACGGCTTCGGCTCGTCCGCACTGGCCTCGCAGGTCTCCCTGCTGGAGGCCGCGGGTGAGGACGTCTTCTCCATCAAGTTCGTCAACTTCTACGGGATGAACGAGGAGCAGCTGCCGATCTGGAACACCTTCCTGTCCGGACAGAAGTCCGTGGCCGAGCTGACCGCTGACCTCCAGGCGATCACGGACCGGGTCCGGGAGGATGACTCGATCGAGAAGATCGAGGTGACCTGAGAGCAGCCCACGATGGTGTGGATCGTGCCACCCGCGTCGATCCCCGGTCAGGTTATAGCCGCGATAGAACGATCGGGGGTTCCCGTCGGTCGCGTGCTCAGCCAGAGTGTCAAGTGATCAGCAGGCCAGCCAGTCAGGAGCACCACGTGAGCGAGCGGACGTTCAGCGTCAACGAGCGTACCTACACCATGCCGGACACCCCGGTGGTGGTGATCTGCATCGACGGCAGCGAACCGGACTACCACCTCGAGGCCCTCAAGGCCGGCCGGATGCCGTGGCTCGCGCAGACGCTGGAGAGCTCCGGCTCCTCGTGGGAGGCACACTGCGCCATGCCGGCACTGACGAACCCGAACAACGTCTCCATTGCCACCGGTCACCCACCGGCAGTGCACGGCATCAGCGGCAACTACATCTTCGATACCGAGACTGGTGCGGAGGTGCTGATGAACGACAAGCATTTCCTGCGCGTGCCGACGATCTTCGGGGCAGCCACCGACGCCGGTCTGGACGTGGTCGTGGTGACCGCCAAGGACAAGTTGCGCAGGCTGCTCGGAGCCGGAGTGGTCGAGCCCGGTCCGAGCCTGACGGGCACGGGGGAGTTCGTCCCCCCTCGTCGCACCGGTGTCTGTTTCTCCGCGGAGAAGGCCGACCAGGCCACGCTGGCCGAGAACGGCATCGAGAACGTGCTCGACCTGGTCGGACGACCGCTGCCGAGCGTGTACTCCGCGGACCTGAGCGTGTTCGCGCTGGCCGCCGGGGTGGAGATCCTCAAGACCCGGGGCGCGGACCTGATGTACCTGTCCCTGACCGACTACATCCAGCACAAGCACGCTCCCGGCACCGAGGCGGCCAACGATCTGTACGCCGAGATCGATCGGTACGCGGCCGCCCTGGACGCCCTCGGTGCGGTGGTGGTGCTCACCGCCGACCATGGGATGAGCGCCAAGACCGACGAGTCCGGGTCCCCGAACGTGCTCTTCGTCGAGGACGAGGTCCGTCGCATCCTCGGCAGCACCGAGGTGGAACCGGGCACCGACGGCCTGCGGGTGATCCTGCCGATCACCGACCCCTACACCGTGCACCACGGCGCGCTCGGCTCATTCGCCAGCGTCTACCTGCCGGGCGGCGCGGACCGCGAGCACACGATCGCCGCACTGCGGCAGATCCCCGGGGTGGAGAGCGCCCTCTCCCGGGAGGAAGCTGCGGAGACGTTCGCCCTACCCGGCGACCGGATCGGGGACATCGTGGTGCTCGGCACCGAAGGAACCGCCGTCGGCCGGTATGCCGACTGGCACGACTTGTCCGGTCTGGACGCCCCGCTGCGCTCGCACGGCGGGCTCGGCGAGCTGCAGATCCCGTTCCTCATCAATCGCCGACTTCCTGCACCGGAGCCGCTGAACAAATCGTTCGGCCGACCGGCGCAGGTGCACAACTACGACGCGTTCTGGGTCGCGACTTCCCTTCTCACCCAGCACTCGACGGCATCAGCCGTGTGAGGCCCGGCCCGGCGCGCAGCGCCGACCGCACCGGCAATACTGGCGTGGTGTTCCCGATCGTTGCCGGCGCCTGCGTCGCCAGTGCACTGAGGGCCTCGCTGATCCGACGCTGACCGAGCAAAGGACTGCCATGACAGAGCCGACCGAGAGTTCCACCGCGACGTCAGCGGGCGCCACCGCGCCGGGCACGGCCGCGATCTGGTCCGGTACCACGGACCGGTTCCGGATCGAGCCGCTACCGCTCCCCGAGCTCGCTTCCGGCGAGGTGCTGGTGCGCACCGAGCTCGCCACCATCTGCGGCAGCGACCTGCACACCATCAACGGCGACCGGGACACCCCGCTGCCCACAGTGCTCGGCCACGAGGCGATCGGGCACGTGGTGGCCACCGGCGCAGACGTGGCCGCCGCCGACGGACGCCCGGTCCGCACCGGGGACCGGATCACCTGGACCATCGGCACCGCCTGCGGGCAGTGCCGCCGCTGCCGGCGCGGGCTCGCGCAGAAGTGTCAGCGGGTACGCAAGTACGGGCACGAGGCGATCGATGACCACTGGCGCTTCAACGGCGGCTTTGCTGACCACGTGCACCTGATCGCCGGCACCGGTCTGGTGCACCTGCCTGCGGAGCTACCCGCCGCGGTGGCGACGCCGGCGAACTGCGCCACCGCCACGGTGACCTGCGCGGCACGGCGAGTCGGACTGGGCAGCGAGGGTGTCGTCGTCGTGCTCGGCTGCGGCATGCTCGGCCTGACTGCGATCGCCTACGCGAAGGATGCCGGGTGCGAGACCGTGATCGCCTCCGATGTCGACCCCGACCGGCTGCAGCTGGCTCGCACAGTCGGGGCCACGCACACCATCACCCCGGACGAGCTCGCGGCCACTACCGCTGCTCACGGCGCCGATGTGATCCTTGAGCTCTCCGGCAACAGCCGAGCCGTGCAGTCCGCCTTCGAGGTGATCGACCTCGGTGGCCGGATCGCGCTGGTGGGTTCGGTCTCGCCTGCGCCGGAAATCACCTTCGAGCCCAGCGGTTACGTGAAGAATCTGACCACTGTCGTGGGCAGCCACAACTACCGGGTCGATGACCTGGTGGAGGCGGTCGCCTTCCTGGAGCGCACGCCCGCCCAGGCGACCCTGGCCGAGCTGGTCTCCGCGCCCTATCCGCTGGCCGAGATCGAGACCGCGGTCGAGGCTGCCAACACTGGTGCCGCCCCGCGGGTCGCGCTGCACCCGAACTGACTCGCCCTGAAACCCCGAGGAGAACCCCGTGACCCCACTGGACGTCACCACCCCCCTGGACTTCGCCGTCGAGAACGACCACCTGCTCAACTACGTGGCCGGCCGGTGGACGCCGAGCAGCACCGGGAAGACCCGGTCGAACGTCAACCCCGCCGATACCCGGGACGTGATCGGGGAGTTCACCGAGTCCGGCGCGGCCGATGTGCAGGCCGCCGTCGATGCCGCCCAGGCCGCTCAGGCCGACTGGGATCGGCTCGGCCCGATCGAGCGCGGCACCGTGCTCACCCGCGCCGCCCGGCTGATCGAGGAGCGGATCGAGGCGTTCGCCGCAGCGATCACCCGCGAGCAGGGCAAACGCCTCGCCGAGGCCCGCGGTGAGGTGAAGCGCGGGCTGGCGATCTTGGAGTTCCACATCGGTGAGGCCCGGCGGATGAACGGGGAGACCACTGCCGCCGAGGAACCGCGGACGATGGTGCTCACGTTCCGCCGGCCGATCGGGGTGGTCGGTCTGATCACGCCGTGGAACTTCCCGTTCACCATCCCGATCTGGAAGGTCGCCCCCGCACTGCTGTCCGGCTGCACCGCCGTGCTCAAACCTTCCCCGCTGACCCCGCTGACCTCCGCGCTCCTGGTGCAGGCGTTCGTCGACGCCGGTGTGCCCAGCGGTGTGCTGAACCTCGTCCAGGGAGACCGGGAAGCCGGTGAGGCGTTGGTGGCCGATCCGCGGGTGGCCGGGATCTCGTTCACCGGGTCGCTGCCGGTGGGCACGGCGATCAACCGGGCCGGTGCCGGCCGGCTGATGCGCACCCAGCTGGAGCTGGGCGGTAAGAATGCGCTGATCGTGCTCGCCGACGCCGACCTCGACGCCGCCGTGGAGGCGATCGTCCATGGTGCCTACGGGCAGTCCGGTCAGCGCTGCTCGGCCACCAGCCGGGTGATCGTGGACCGGGCCGTGCACGAGGAGCTGATGGCTCGGCTCATCCCGCGGGTGGAGTCGATGGTGATCGGGCCGGGGAGCCAGCCGGATGCGGACATCGGACCGGTGGTCAACGACGAGCGCCATCGCGCCTGCCTGGACGCGATCGAGGGGGCGGTCGCCGCGGGAGCCACTGTGGCTGCCGGCGGTGGCGCCGTTGAGCTGGACCAGCCGGGCTATTACATCCGGGCGACGCTGCTGGACGACGTCGCCTGGGACTCCGAGCTGGCCCAGGAGGAGGTGTTCGGGCCGGTGCTCTCGGTGATCACCTGCGACGGGTACGAGGACGCGATGCGGATCTCCAACTCGGTGAAGTACGGCATGTCCGGCACGATCTTCACCCAGGACCCGTCCTTGATGTTCCAGGCGCTGCAGGACTTCGAAGCCGGGATGCTGCACGTGAACCGGCCAGGGGTGGGGGCGTACTCGCACCTGCCGCACATGGGCGCCAAGGCCTCCCAGCTCGGTGCCCCGGAGTGCTCACCGGAGGTGTGGAACTTCTACACCGATCTGCGTTCGGCGTGCATCCGGTACTGAGTGGGCCGGTGCAGCAGAGGGCACCCGCGCTCAGGCCGGCCAGGACCGCATCGCCCCCAGCTGAGCGACGAACGCCTCCTCCGGGGGAGTGAGCTTGTGGTCGGCTCGGCGGACCAGCGAGATCGACCGCCCGGGCAGCGGCGGGTCCACCTCGACGCTGGCCAACAGGCCGGCGTCCTGTTCCCGGCGCACGATGTGCTCCGAGAGCAGCGCCACCCCCAGACCCTCGACGGCGGCCTCCTTCAGCGTCTCCGGCCCCCACAGCTCCCACCGGTCCGCGGACTCCAGGTGCCAGGATCGCAGGATGTCCTCCTGCAGGCGGCGCGTGGCCGACCCCTTCTCCCGGAGCAGGAACCGCTGACCGGCCAGATCGGCGGGGGAGCGTGGTGCCCCGACCAGTTCGGAGCCGGCCGCCGCGACCAGCACCATCTTCTCCTGGAACAGCGGTTCGGTCTCCAGCGGTTCCTGTGGCTGGTCGATGCACAACCCGAGCGCCACCTCACCGCGCATCAGCCACTGCTCCACGGCGGCCTGGTTCCCCACTCGGATCTGGCACTCCACGTTCGGCGCACGCTCGGTGAACTCCGCCACCAGACGGGGCAGCAGGTAGGTGCCGATCGTCGTCGTCCCGGCCACCACCAACCGACCCGCCTCCAACCCCTGGAACCGGGCCACGGCGTGCTCGAGGGAGTCAAGCAGGTCGAAGACCTGCCGGGCATGATCGACGACGACGTCCCCGGCCGGGGTAGTCCGCGCACCGTGCGTGGTCCGCTCCACCAGCGGGACCCCGAGCGAGCCCTCCAGGTTGCGCACATGGTTGGAGACCGAGGGCTGACTCATGTAGAGGTTCCGGGCGGCGCCGGAGAAGCCTCCGGCCTCCACCACGGCGACCAGCACCTCGAGCTGGTTCAGACTGACCATGCACCCATCCTGGCCTACTGCGCAGGGGGCGCGGAGGTTCAGCGCCGACTGGCGCAGGGCACGCAGGTGCGGGCGGCAGGCCGTGCGAGCAGGCGCTCGTAGGGGATCGGCTCCCCGCAGCGCTCGCAATGGCCGTAGCTGCCCTCCGCCAGGCGGGTGAGCGCCTGGTCAAGCTCGGCCAGGCGTTGTTCAGCGGCAGTCAGCATGGAGCTGGCCTGGGACCGTTCGAAGGCGATCGTGGACCCTTCCGGATCGTGTTCATCGTCGG
>DXBY01000117.1 GCA_019116305.1 Candidatus Ruania gallistercoris
GCGGCTGCGAAAGCGAGCGAGACCACTGCGGCGCCCGATGTCGACGCGGGCGAGGACGGCGAGACGGACGCAGTCCCGGAGAGGGATGACGACGGTCAGGAGTCCGGTGCAGACAGCGAGTCCAGCGCGGCTGCTACGACAGGCGACGACACTACGGGTGATGCTGCCACGACCGGCGATGCTGCCACGACCGGCGATGCTGCCACGACAGGTGAGGCCAACCGCTCGGACACCGTGGGGGAGACCAACCCAGCACCGACACCCCAGACCAGGTCCTCCGGAGTGGACTGGACCGGCCTGAACCCGATCCCCTCGAACACCGCCACTCCGTACCAGGCCGATGAGGACCAGCCGCGCGCGAGCGTCATCTCCCGTGTCTCCCGCGCCGGCTCCCTCGGTGCCGCCGGTGCCGCCGGTCTCGCGCTCACCGTGGCGGTCAGCGGTGCGCCGGTGCTGCTCGGTGCGGCTCTCCTCGGCACTCTCGCCCTCGCCCTCGCATTGGGCCGGCGCCGGTACCTGCCGACCGGGCGCGGTCGACTGGTGCTGGTGCTGCTGCCCCCGGTGGTCGCGCTGATCCCGCTGCTCCTGCACGCTGCCGGGACGCCCCAGGGATGGCGGGTGTTGTTCGCCGACCCGGGTGTGCCGCTGCCGAGCGATCCAGGACCGGCCTGGTTGCAGTTGCTGGGCTGGCCGCAGCAGCCACTGGACCTGACCTTCCTACCCGACGGGATCGCCGGCTGGGTGCCGCTGGCCGGCACAGCGGTGATCCTCCTCGGATCCCTCGCTGCGCTCTTCCGGGGTGCCGGCCGGGCCCGCAGCGTGCGGATCGGCTGGCTGGTGGCGCTCGCCGGGCTGGTGGCAGCACTGGTGAGCACGCGAGTCGCCGTCGGTATCGGACGGGACGGCGACGGCCTCGACCAGGTGGTGCACGGCTGGGCCGGCCCGGGTACCTCGCTGCTGCTCGCCGGCCTGTTGCTGGCCATGCTCAGTGCTGCCGACGGGCTGCGCGGAACGCTCAGCCACGCGAACTTCGGCTGGCGCCAGGTCAGTGCCGCCGCGGCCACAGTGGTGGTGCTGCTCACCCTGGGTGCGACCGCCGTCGGCTACACCACCCAGGTGGTGGCCGAACGTTCCGGCGAGAACGAGAACGAGCTGATGCTGATCGGCCCCCGAGGGATCAGCCCGGTGCCCGCGCTCGGTCTGGAGCTGCAGAGCTCGCAGCAGCAGTCCCGCGTGCTGATGCTCACCTCCACCTCCGCCGGGGTGGAGGCCCAGCTCTGGCGCGGTAACGGACCCCAGCTCACCGAGACCGCCGCCACCGTGCAGGTGCAGCGCTGGGCCGACGCCACCGGCGGAGCCGCCGACCCGGCTGATGCCAGCCTCACCGACCTGGTGGCCGACCTGGTCAGCGGAACCACCGAGGACGCCGCCGCGGCCCTGGCCCGGCACGCGATCGCCGTCGTGATCGTGCCACCGGAGCAGACGGCGATGACCGGTACCGCGGCGGTGGACGGCTCCGGCCGCGCCGCGATCATCTCCGAGCTGGATGCCGTGCCCGGACTGGACCGGGTGACCGAGAACAGCGCCGGGGTGATCTGGCGGCTGAGCCTGGGGGAGGGCAGCTCCGACTCCGCGATCGCACGCCTGCAGCTGCGCGACGGCGAGGGCAACCTGATCCAGAACGTGCCGACCACCGATGCCCACCTGGGCGGACCGATCACCGCCGAGGGCCGTGATCGCAGCGTGGTGCTGGCCGAGCGGGCCGACCCGGCCTGGCGGGCCTGGCTCGGCGGCAGCCCGCTGCGCGCTGGCGAGGACGAGTGGCGGCAGACGTTCCTGGTGCCCGACGGCGCCACCGGCGACCTGGTCCTGCACCACCGGCCGCTCTGGTACGGCCCCTGGCGGGTGGTAGCCGTGGTGATCGGTGTGCTGACCATACTGCTGGCGCTGCCGACCAGGCGGCGACGAGGGGAGACCGACTGATGGCAGAGGGAAGGCTGCACCGCACGCTGCGGGTGCTCGGCGGTGCCGTGACCGGCGCCGGTGTGGTGGCCCTCGCCGCTGCCGGAGTAGCGGGCGGCATGCTCGCCGAGGCGCCCGGACCGGAGCCGGTGCCAGCGCCCGAGGTGGACGTGGGTGCCGCGTCGCTGTCCCTGGTCTGCCCGCCCGCACCGGTGGTACCCACCGGCGACGGTGGCGACATCGACTACGACGAGGAGTTCGGCACCGGGGGAGCCGAGGCTGACGTGCTCAGCCGGCTGGTGGTGCTCGGGCGGGACGGGGCGCCAGAGGCAGCCACCGCTGGAGCGGTGGGGGCCGGTGACCCGGAGGAACTCTCCGCCACCGGCGACCTGCGCGCGTACGAGAGCACCGAGGGCGCCTCGGTCGGGCTGCTCGCCGCCCCCTCGGCCGACACCACCGCGCTGGGCACCGGTGCAGCGCTGGCTCGCAGCGACTCCGGAGACCTCCGCGGCCTGACCGCCGGGACCTGCAGCCAGCCGGCGCCGTCAACCTGGTTGGTGGGCGGACAGACCGAGGCCGGGTCCAGTGCCCGGCTCACGCTGGCCAACCCCGGCGAGACCCCGGTGAACGTCACTGCCCAGATCTGGGGCGCGACCGGCGCCCTGGAGGATCCGGTCACCGTGACCATCCCGGCCCACGACGTGCGCCAGGTGCTGCTCGAGTCGGTCTCGATGGAGCCCCGCCTGGCAGTGCACCTGAACGTGGACGGCGGCGCCGTGGCCGCCAGCATCCAGGACACGGTGCTGAACGGTCTGGTGGCCGCCGGCACCGCGACGGTCACTGCCACCGCGCCGCCGGCGCCGGAGCTGCAGATCGGTCCGGTGCCGATCAACGCCAACGGGGGCGGCAGCCTGCGCCTGGTGAACCCCGGGGACGAGGTGGCCACCGTGGCCGTGGACGTGCTCGGCGCCGACGGCAGCACCGAGCTGCCCGGAGCCCAGGACCTGCAGGTCGATCCGCACACGGTCACCGAGGTGGCGCTGGACGGGATCGACCCCGGGTACGTGAGCATCGGGGTGCGCTCCGATCAGCCGGTGACCGGAGCAGTGCAGGTCTCCCGCACCGGTGAGCCGGGCGAGCTGGACCCGGACCAGCCAGTGGTTGACCGCGCCTGGGTCCCGGCGACCGTGCCCGCCGAGCACGGCCTGCTGCCCCTGGTCGGCCTGGGGTCGATGGTGGACCGCGCGGCAGTGGCGGTGAGCAACCCTGGTGACGGTCCGGTGCAGGTGAACGTGCGCCCGGTGGGACCTGACGGCGAACGCGGTGAGGCCACCGAAGTGGACGTCCCCGCCGGCGCGACAGTGGCCGTGGGCAACGACGAGGAGCTGGCCCTGGGCGAGGCGAGCGCCGTGGAGATCACCGGCGGTCCGGTGCTGGCCAGCCTGACGATGTCCGCTGACGCCGGGGACGGCGACCTGGTGGGCGTGCTGCCGCTCACCCCGGATGCCGACCGGGACCAGAGCGTGCCGGTGCGGCTGAGCACCTACTGACCGGGTGCCGGCACGGCGATCCCGGCGCCCATCAGCCCAGGT
>DXBY01000118.1 GCA_019116305.1 Candidatus Ruania gallistercoris
GAGTACCTGGTGATCGAGTACGCCCCGTCCAAGCGCGGGCACCCCGGGGACCGGCTGTATGTGCCCACCGACTCCCTGGACCAGGTGACCAAGTACACCGGCGGCGAGGCGCCGAGCGTGAACAAGCTCGGCGGCTCCGACTGGGCGAAGACCAAGTCCCGCGCCCGGCGGGCGATCAAGGAGATCGCGAACGAGCTGATCCGGCTCTACGCGGCACGGATGGCCACCAGTGGGCACCAGTTCGCCCCGGACACCCCGTGGCAGCGCGAGCTGGAGGATGCCTTCGCCTATGTGGAGACTCCGGACCAGCTCTCCTCGATCGACGAGGTGAAGGCGGACATGGAGAAGTCGATGCCGATGGACCGGCTGATCTCCGGGGACGTCGGCTACGGCAAGACCGAGATCGCCATCCGCGCCGCTTTCGAAGCGGTGCAGGACGGGAAGCAGGTGGCGGTACTGGTGCCCACCACGCTGCTGGTGCAGCAGCACCTGGACACCTTCACCGAGCGGTACGCCGGGTTCCCGGTGGTGGTCAAGGCACTGTCCCGGTTCCAGACCGCCACCGAGGCCGAGGCGGTCCGCGACGGCGTGCGCTCCGGCACAGTGGACGTGGTGATCGGCACCCACCGGCTGATCACCGGGGACGTGCGGTTCAAGGACCTGGGCCTGGTGGTGATCGACGAGGAGCAGCGCTTCGGGGTGGAGCACAAGGAGACCCTCAAGCAGCTGCGCACCAATGTGGACGTGCTGGCGATGTCCGCGACCCCGATTCCGCGCACCCTGGAGATGGCGGTGACCGGGATCCGGGAGATGTCCACCCTGGCCACCCCACCGGAGGAACGTCACCCGGTGCTCACCTTCGTCGGCCCGTACCAGCAGAAGCAGATCGCCGCCGCGATCCGCCGGGAGCTGCTCCGCGAGGGGCAGGTCTTCTACGTGCACAACCGGGTGGAGTCGATCGAGAAGACCGCAGCGAAACTGGCCGAGCTCGTGCCCGACGCACGCATCGCCGTCGCGCACGGGAAGATGAACGAGCACCAGCTCGAACGGGTGATCGTGGACTTCTGGGAGAAGCGATTCGATGTGCTGGTGTGCACCACGATCGTGGAGACCGGACTGGACATCTCGAACGCGAACACGCTGATCGTGGAGCGCTCCGATGTGTTCGGACTCTCCCAGCTGCACCAACTGCGCGGCCGGGTGGGGCGCGGGCGGGAGCGGGCCTACGCCTACTTCCTCTACCCGCCGGAGAAGCCGCTCACCGAGACCGCGCACGAACGGCTGCAGACCATCGCCGCACACACCGACCTCGGCGCCGGGATGCAGGTGGCGATGAAGGACCTGGAGATCCGCGGGGCCGGGAACCTGCTCGGCGGGGAGCAGTCCGGGCACATCGCCGGGGTGGGGTTCGACCTGTATGTGCGGATGGTCTCCGAAGCGGTGGCCAAGGCCAAGGGGGAAGACACCGAAGAGCTGGCCGAGCTCAAGCTCGAGCTGCCGATCGATGCGCACATTCCGCACGACTACATCTCCCACGAGCGGCTCCGGCTGGAGGCCTACACCAAGCTCTCCCACGTCACCTCGCAGGAGGCGCTGGATCAGGTCCGCGAGGAGCTGGTGGACCGGTACGGGCCGGTACCGGAGCAGGTGGAGCGGCTGTTCGCGGTGGCCAGCCTGCGGATCAGGGCGCGGGCCGCCGGGTTGGTGGACATCACCGGACAGGGCAAGTACATCCGGTTCGCGCCGGTGGAGCTGGCCGAGTCCGCGCAGCTGCGGCTGAAGCGGCTGTACCCGGGCACCGTGCACAAACCGGCGATCCGCACGGTTCTGGTGCCGGCGCCGACCACCTCCCGCGTGGGCGGCAGACCGCTGCGGGACGAGGCGCTGCTCGACTGGGTCAGCCAGCTGATCGACGCTGTGCTCGCGCCGCAGACGTCGGTGGCCGCGGCGGCCAGTGTGGCCGCCGGCGACTGACCCTGGCTGGCTGAGCGACAGAAGGTGGCACCTCCACCGGGTCAGACCGAGCGCAGGTCCCGGCGGCCGATCGCCGCCACGCCCACCAGCGCGAGCACCAGGAACACCACCGACTGGATGAGCAGGGGCAGGGCGGTCACCTCGGCCACCGGGTACCCCGGGGTGTGCTGCCACGGGGAGATCGCCGTGAGCCACTGCGGCAGCTCCAGCAGGTCTCCGAACAGCGCAGCCAGGGCACCGAAGCCCACCAGTGCGGCCGCGATGCCCAGCAGCCGTGGGTGCAGCCCGTACAGTGCGCCGGCCAGCCCGAGGACGACCAGCAGCGCGGGGGAGTAGACCAGCCCGGCCAGCACCAGCTCTCCGAACATCGCCCAGTCGCCGGTGCCCGCGGCCGCCAGCAGCCCGATCGCCGCGCAGGAGGCGACCAGCAGCAGCACGGCGGCGACCGCCGTCACCAGCAGGTGCCCGGCGAGCCAGATCGGCCGGCTGACCGCAGTGGCCAGCACCGGCTCCGCCCGCCCCTCGGTCTCCTCGGCCCGCACCTTGCCCACGGCCAGCACCACGAACACTGCGACCGTGATCACCATCATCAGCACCATCATGTTCAGGAAGCCGCCGAGCAGGTCGGTCGCGCCGCCGGTGAGCATGTCGGCGAACGCGCCGGAGATGTCGGTGAAGGAGTCGGCCACCGGTTGGGCTGTGGAGCCGTACACCAGGCCGGCGGTCACCAGTCCGAGCGCCCAGCCCCGTACCGACCCGCGGTGCAGCCGCCAGGCCAGCGCCAACGGGGAGGACAGCCACGCACCGGCAGCGGAGCGTCCACGCCGGGTCGCCCGTAGCCCGGCACCCAGGTCGCGGCGGGTGGACAGCACGAATCCGGTGACGATCAGCGCCACCGCCACGACCGCTGAGATGCCCAGCGGCCACCAGCGCTCGTCGGTGAACGCCCGGGTCTGCTGGGACCAGGCGAACGGAGTGATCCAGGACAGGGCGCTCCCGTGCTCACCGGCCATGTCCCCGGCGGCGCGCAGCACGAACGCACCACCGAGAACTCCGCCGGCGATGCCGCTGGCCACCCGGGAGTACTCGCTGATCTGCACGGCGGTGATGCTGACGCCGGCGAACACCAGTCCGAACAGCCCGATCCCCGCCGCCACCAGGGCCGCTCCGGTCATCGGTGCATCGAAGGCGCGCAGCCCGGTCAGCACCAGCACGGCCAGCACCACGTTCGCTGCGACAGCCAGGATGGTGGTGGCCGCCAGCGGAGCGTGCCGGCCCACCACGTTGGCCCGGATCAGCTCGGCCCGACCGGTCTGCTCCTCCACCCGGGTGTGCCGGGAGACGAGCAGGATGTTCAGCAGCGCCGCGGCGAGCAGCAGGTAGAGCACATAGAGGGCGTTGAAGACGGTGACGTAGCTCAGCTCGTCCGGGCCGAGCCCGTACCCCGGGCCGCCGAGCAACCCGACCATCGGCCCACTCATGAAGGCCGACATCTCCGTCAGGTCGGCCTGGGTGGGGAACAGCTCCTGATAGGTGGCGAACAGGTACGGCACGAAGATGCTGATCCCGATCAGCCACACCGGCAGGCGGATCCGGTCCCGGCGGAGCATGAACCGCAGCAGGGTGGCGGTGCCGGTCAGCGACTCCCGGCCGCGTGGGGCGGCGCCCTGGTGAGCAGTGGGGGAGAGGGTGGCGGCGCTCATTGCGTGCCCCCAGCAGCTCCGGCTCGGGCCTGCTCGGCGGCCTCCGCGGCTTTCTCCACGGCGACGGCCTCGTCCGGGTCCCCGGTGCCGTAGTGCCGGAGTAGGAGCTGTTCCAGTGTGGGTGGGTGCGCGACCAGCGAGGTGACCTCGAGGCCGCCGAGGGCGTCCACTACAGCGGGCAGGTGCTCGCCGTCCACCTCGAACCGGGCCTGCTGGTCGACCCAGGTGAAGGTGTTCACCCCGGGCAGAGCTGCCAGGGGTGCCAGGTCGCCGGAGGCGGCCACGGTCACCGAGGTCCGGGTCAGGTGCCGCAGCTCGGCGAGGGTGCCGGACTCGATCACCTGCCCGGCCCGCACGATCGAGATCCGGTCGGCCAGGGCCTCGACCTGGGCGAGGATGTGGCTGGAGAGCAGCACCGAGGTGCCGGCGTCCTTAGCCTCCCGGATGCACTCCTGGAACACGGCCTCCATCAGGGGGTCCAGCCCTGCGGTCGGCTCGTCCAGGATGAGCAGGTCCACGCGGCTGGCCAGGGCTGCCACCAGGGCGACCTTCTGCCGGTTGCCCTTGGAGTAGGTGCGGCCCTTCTTGGCCAGGTCCAGGTCGAACCGGTCGGCGAGCGATTCCACCAGGTTCCGGTCGGCGTCCCCGCGCAGCCGGGAGAAGATGTCGATCGCCTCACCGCCGGTCAAGTTCGGCCAGAGCTCCACGTCACCGGGAACGTAGGCGAGCCGGCGGTGCAGGTCGACGGCGTTCGCGGCGGGATCCTGCCCGAACACCCGGGCATGGCCGGAGGTGGGGCGGAGCAGGCCGAGCAGGATGCGGATCGTGGTGGTCTTCCCGGCGCCGTTCGGGCCGAGGAAACCGTGCACCTCGCCCGGTGCGACGCTGAGGTCCAGCCCGCCCAGTGCGCGGACCTTGCCGTAGTTTTTGACCAGGTTCTCGATATGAATGACGGCGGTCATTGCTGGGCTCCCTCATCGGTGGGTGGGATGTCGGGGTCTGGTGGGTCGGTGGGGTCTGCCGAGCCGTAACCGGCGCTGCGCAGGGAGTCCTCCACCCGGGTGTCGGTGAAGACGCCGTGCGTGTAGAGCTCGACCGACGGCATCAGCTGGCGGTCGAGCACGTCCTGGAAGAGCGTGGACAGATCGTCGCCGTCGGTGTATTCGTTCCGGATCTGGACGAGCACTGCGCCGAGGGCGGAGTAGGTGATGTATCGGGCCCGGCCCTCGGGGTCGGCGCTGGGCCGGATCAGCCCGGAGCGTTCTCCCTCGGCGAGGTAGTCGATCGCGTCGGCGATCATCTGTTCCACGAACTGGTGCGCCAGCTCACCGCCGGTCATCAAACTCCGCACGGTGTAGGTGAGGATATCGGCGTAGGTGTCGATCTGGGCCAGCTGGGTGAGCACGTACCGCATGTCCGAGGAGGCTGCCGACTGCTGCTTGACCTGGCGGATGACGCCGGCGACGTGATCATCGCAGGCTTGTCGCAGGCCGTCCTTGGAGCCGAAGTGACGCACCACCAGCGCGGCGCTGAAGCCGGCCTCGGCACCGATCTCGCGCAGGCCGACGTCGAACCCGTCCCGGGCGAAGCAGGTGACGGCGGCGGCGAGGATGCGGTCTCGAGTAGTGCTCACCTCTCGAGAGTAAACCGTTGTTTACATCGTGTCAACGGATGTTTACAGGGGCCTCAGCAAACCACCGCTCCCGGTTTGCCGCGATCTGTCGCCCGGGATAACGATCAGGCGACAGAACGCGGCAAAACGGTCGGTGCTCCTGGCCGCCAGCCGCGGGAGAGCAAGGTCCGGCGCACCTGGTCGATGATCGTCTCGAGACGGATGTGGCGGTGGGAGCGGTTGATGGTGATCACGATCCATCCGGCCTCCGCGAGATCATTCCGACGGTCGATGTCGCGCTCGTACTGACGGCGGCTGGTTCGGTGATGATCGCCGTCGTACTCCACGATCACGCGTTGCTCCCGGTACACCAGATCGCCACGGGCTAGGAACCGGCCATCGTGGTCGATGATCTCCGCGTTTACCTCAGGCTCGGGAAGACCCGCAGCGATCAGGGTCAGCCGCAACCGGGTCTCACGCGGTGAGTCCGTCCCGGGGCGGACCGACTGCATGGTCTCGAGGAGCTTGCGATAGCCGGGTTGGCCCTGGTGCCCGCGTGTCGCCGCAGCCAGATCCTCGAGTGTGGTCGGCGGTGTCGAACGCCGAACCAGGGCGTCCCCTAGGACGATCAGGTCGTCGACAGTCAGACGTTGGGCGATCTGGCACCAGATGCTTCGTGGTGTCGCGACCATGAGCCCACGGAACTCCCGTGCCTGCGTGCGCGTGGCGCTGAGGCGGTGGCCCCGGATGGTGGCGCCCCGTGGTGCGCGCGCGGGGACGAATACCGCCATGTCCAACGGAGCGTCCGGGTCGTAGGGAACAGGCAGGCCTCGAATCCTGGCCGCAGTGAGGTGGGAGACGAAACTGTCCGGGCGCAGGACCTGATAGGCGAAGCACCGTCGCCACAGATCCAGGTCAGCGTCAGCAGGCACCCGTAGCCCGTGGAAAGGGGCCGCCAGGTCGCTGCGTCTCAGACGCTCCGGATGCACGCCGGCCGCGGTCGCATCGGTCACCGTGAATGGGGTGTGCAGGAGTCTTGAGGGGAGGGGCTGAGGACGCGTCATGGCCAGAGCCTGAGCCAGATGGGCCCGCTGTGGGACCGGGCGGACCGGGGCCTGTGGACAACGTGGCACCGTCCGGCGGTGTTCCGGAGGTACCGCTTTGCCGCATATCGTCGCCCGCTATGCCCGGTAGGCGACGATATGCGGCAAAGCGAGGGTGGTCAGAGGGTGGCTACTGTTGCCACGGCGTCGCCGACCGCGTCGGCAGCCGCGGTGAGGTCCGACGGTGTCAGGTCCG
>DXBY01000017.1 GCA_019116305.1 Candidatus Ruania gallistercoris
GTTGCGGCGATCCCGGCCACCATCGCCGATCTGCTCACCCAGTCCCGGCGCTGACAACCTCCCGGAACGGCTCCACCTGCTCGGCGAGTGGTCAATCGTGCAGGGCGCCGGGCTGCACCACCCCGCACGACTACTAGCTCAGCATGGTTGATTGTCCAGCCACCGACGGTCCGGGGTAGCGTGGGGCACGACACCCACTGCGGGGAGCGGTCGTGTGAGCCAAACGTGGCAGCAGATCTGGAGCGCCAAAGGCGCCGCTGTGGCACCCCAACACGCCCCGGACTCCGGCACGCTCGAACGGCTCATGGACCTGGGCGGATACACCTCACCCACCGCCGCCGGTGCGCTGAGCGCCTACGAGCGCCACTTCCGGTACGTCCGTGAGAGCCTCTCGATCGGTACCGGCGACTCGGTGTACGAGGTTGGCTGCGGGGCGGGTGCACTCCTGTATTGGCTACACACGCACTGCCGGCAGGTCGGTGGTGCCGACTTCGCCGAACCCCTGGTCCAGCATGCCCGCGCAGCGCTACCAGCCGCGGACGATCTGGTGCACGCCGATGCGGACCGGATCGAGACCACCCCGCGCTACGACGTGGTGCTGAGCAACGGGGTGTTCCTCTACTTCGCCTCGGCGGAGTACGCCCGTCGGGTGACCGAGCGGATGATCACCAAGGCGACCCGGGCGATCGGGATCTTCGACGTCAACGATGCGGACCGACGCGAGGAGGCGCTCGAGGTGCGGCGCGCCGCGCAGCGGGAGCGAGGCCTGGACTACTCCGGGCTGGAACAACTGTTCCTGCCGCGGGAGCTGTTCACCTCGATCGCCGACCGGCACGGACTGGAGTGCCGGATCGACGACACTGCCACCACCGCGTCGGCGAACGCCCGATACCGCTACCACGTCACCATGCACCGCCGCTAGCACCCGCCGGGGGCCGAGACCGCAGGACGGCTATCGGCTGCCGGCCTTGACGAGGTGCACCAGGCAACCCGGAACAGACGCGTCCGGGATGCGCCGAGCGGCCGCCACGGTTGCGAAAGCGTCGACCGCCTCGGCCACGGCGGTCAGGTGTGGCAGTTGCGGGCGCCCGTCCCGGAAGATGGCATGGCCGCCGGCTCTGATCGCCGGCCACCAGTGCGCGATCTCCGCAGCCACCCCTTCCCGGCTCACCGAGGCGTCGAAGAACACCAGGTCGTATTCCTCGGTGATCGCGTGCGTGCGGGTGTCACCGTCCACCAGCTCGACCTTGCCGCCGAGGTCGAAGTGGTCGAGGGTGCGGCGCAGCGGTGGCTCCCACTGCGCCTGCCGCGGGTTGCCGTCCACTGAGGTCACCTGCGCTCCGCAGGCGGCGAAGAACACTGTGGACCCGCCGCGGAACCGACCCAGCTCGGCGACCCGTGGGTGGTCGATGGACCGCAGCAGCCGGTAGAGGTAGACCGCCTCGTCGAGGTCGAGCCGGGTGAACCGGTGGTTCAGCCAGTTCGAGGAGAACAGCCACGCAAGATCGTCGAACCCGTCGATGACCGTGCCGACGTTGGGCTCCCGCAGCGCCTTGTCGAAGTCTGCGGTGCGTGCCTGCCGGTCCGAGATCGACAGCAGCAGCTCGGCCCGTACATGGGGGTCGGCCATCGCTGCACGGACCAGGCCGAGACCGAGCCGACTGCCCACGGTGTGCCGGAGCACCGCGGCACGCACCTCGCGCATCCGCGACGGTGCCGATGCTCCGCCGAACCAGATTCGATCGTCCACCGGCGACCGTGCCGAGCGGGAGACCGGGAACCATCGAGCCAGACCTGTGTGTGCCATGGGTGCCTCGGATCAGCAGTGGCCGGAGGATCTCGTGTACGGGCTCAGCGTAGAGGTCGCGAGGCCCGAAGGAAATGCCCACCGTCCACACCACCCTGCAGAGCTGACCACTCGGCGTGCCACGGTGCCATCCACCGATCAGTGGATGCCGGCCTCCACCGGCGCTCCACCTCAGCATGACCGGCCGGTCGATCCGCCACCCCGGCCCCGTCGACAGGCTGGAGCCATGGCAATCATCGAGGTTCAGGACCTGGTCAAGAGCTACGGCAGCCACACCGCCGTGAACAAGGTGAGCTTCGCCGTCGAACGCGGTGAGATCTTCGGCATCCTCGGGCCGAACGGCGCCGGGAAGACCACCACTGTGGAGTGCATCGAGGGCCTGCGCACCCGCGACGGCGGCACGATCCGAGTGCTGGGCCACGATCCCCAGGACCACGGGCGTGAGCTCCCTCAGCTGCTCGGGGTCCAGCTGCAGGAGAGCGAGCTGCCGGACAAGCTGCGCGTCGGCGAGATCATGCGTCTGTACAGCTCCTTCTACCGCGACCCGGCCGACTGGCGGGAGCTGATCGAGGCGCTGGACCTCGGCGAGAAGCTCGGCACCCAGTTCCGGCACCTGTCCGGCGGGCAGAAGCAGCGGCTGTCCATCGCGCTGGCGATGGTCGGCAGCCCGCAGGTGGTGGTGCTGGACGAGCTCACCACCGGCCTGGACCCGCAGGCCCGGCGGGACACCTGGGACCTGATCGAGAAGGTCCGCGGCCGCGGCGTGACCATCCTGCTGGTCACCCACTTCATGGAGGAGGCCGAACGGCTCTGTGACCGGCTGGCGCTGATCGACTCCGGCCGGGTGGTAGCCATCGACACCCCCGCCGGCCTGGTCGCCCGCTCCGGTGATCAGCAGCGGATGACGTTCCGGCCCTCGGTACCGCTGGACCCTGCCGAATTGACCGCGCTGGCCGAGGTCACCAGCGCGGAGCAGTCCGACGGACAGCTGGTGGTGACCGGCGGCAGCGACCTGCTGATCGCCGTGACCACGATGCTCGCCCGGCGCCAGATCACCGCAGCCGACCTCCGGGTCGACCACACCTCGCTGGATGACGCGTTCGTCGCGCTCACCGGCCGCACAATCGAGAACTGAGGAGTCTCAATGACGTTGTCAAGCCGCGATCGCGGTCTTCGTGGGGCTGTCGGTGGTGAAGAGGCGGCCGTCGCGCAGGAGTGCCCACAGGACGTCGACACGGCGGCGGGCGAGGGCGATGACGGCTTG
>DXBY01000119.1 GCA_019116305.1 Candidatus Ruania gallistercoris
GACCCGCAGGCCTGGGCCGACGCGGTCACGGGTCTGCTCCGCGACCCGGCCGAGGCACGCCGCCTCGGCGCGGGCGGTCTGGAGCACGCCAGGCAGCACACCTGGGACCGGATGGCCCGGCGCACGCTGGCGTCCTACCACAGGCTGCTCGCCTGAGGTCGCGCTGATTCGGGTCAGAGTCGGAGCAGCAGCCGCGCGGCGTCGCGGACCGAACAGCTGTGGGAGATGCCGTACCCGCGACTGGGTTGCATCGGTGTGCGGCCGGGATGGCGGCGGACCCGGCTCGGACCGGCCCTGCTCGCTGCTGTCGCCAGGACGTTGAGAGAACGCGGCGTGATGCACGTGGTGACCGAGACGGACATCAACACCTGGGACTCGCACTCGATTGCGGCGTACCATGGGGCGGTCCCGCGCGGGCGAACCGTCCAATGGATGCTGCGGACCGACCGAGCCCGGTGACGGCCGCCTGTGCCCACCTGAGAGAATGGCACGGTGAGCGGACTGCAGATCGGACCTATCGCCGTCGGCACCCCCGTGGTGCTGGCGCCGATGGCCGGCGTGACCAACGCACCGTTCCGGCGGCTGTGCCGGGAGGCCGGTGCTGCCGGGCTGCCCACCGACCGTCCGGAGCTCACCGCCGGACCGGCGCCGGCCGGCTTGTACGTCGCCGAGATGGTCACCTCCCGGGCGCTGGTGGAGCGTACCCCGGAGTCGATGCGGATCATCTCCCATGACGCCGGCGAGAGCGTGCGGTCCGTCCAGCTCTACGGCGTGGATCCGGCCACCGTCCGTGCAGCGGTGCGGATGCTGGTCACCGAGGGTCGGGCCGACCACATCGACCTGAACTTCGGCTGCCCGGTGCCTAAGGTCACTCGCAAGGGCGGGGGAGCAGTGCTGCCCTGGAAGTCCGATCTGTTCGGCGCGATCGTGACCGCCGCTGCCGAGGAGACCCGCGGCAGCGACGTGCCGCTGACGATCAAGATGCGGATGGGCATCGACGCCGATCACCTCACCTATCTGGACGCCGCCCAACGGGCCCGGGACGCCGGCGTAGCCGCGATCGCCCTGCACGCACGGACCGCCGCCGACTACTACTCCGGCACCGCCCACTGGGACGCGATCGCCACCCTGAACCAGGCGATCACCGAGGTGCCGGTCCTCGGTAACGGGGACATCTGGTCTGCCGAGGACGCCCAGGCGATGGTCGCCTACACCGGCTGTGACGGGGTGGTCGTCGGGCGCGGGTGCCAGGGCCGGCCGTGGCTGTTCACCGACCTGGTCGCTGCCTTCGCCGGCTCGGACCTGCGGGTCCGGCCCGGATTGGCGGAGGTGGCCGAGGTGATCCGCCGGCACGCCGAGCTGCTGGTGGAGCACTTCGGCACCGAGCTGAAGGCGCTGCGCGAGCTGCGCAAGCACATGTCCTGGTACCTGAAGGGCTACGTGGTCGGGGGTGAGGCACGCCGCCAGCTCGGGCTGGTCAGCACCCTGGCCGAGCTGGACGAGCGGCTCGAAGCGCTCGACCTTACCCAGCCTTATCCGGGCGAGGCTGCGGAAGGGCCGCGCGGGCGAGCCGGCAGCCCGAAGCAGCCGCACGTGCCGGAGGGGTGGTTGGACTCACGAGCGATGGACGAGGCCTGGCGGGCCCAGCTCGCCGAGGCCGAGCTGTCCATCTCCGGCGGCTGACGACGCGGAGCGACCGCTGGCGGTAGCGTCAGGAGCGTGGGGCGGCCGCCGTCGAGTCGCGCACGATCAGCTCCGGGGTGAACAGCATCTCCGTGTGCGGTGCGCCAGTGCCGTCGATCTCGGCGAGGATCGTGCTCACCGCGGCGGTGCTCATCGCGTCCACGCTCTGCCGGATGGTGGTCAGCGGGGGATCGGTGAACGCGATCAGCGGGGAGTCGTCATAGCCCACCACCGACACATCGGCCGGCACCGTCAAACCGCGTGACCGCGCCGCCCGGATCGCCCCGAGCGCCATGATGTCGGAGCCGCAGACGATCGCCGTATGCCCGGAGCCGAGGAGCTCGTTGGCTGCTGCCTGCCCACCCTCCACGGTGAACAGGCTGGTAGCCACGTGCTCGCCCGGGTCGCTCACGCCGAGCCGGTCGCGCAGCGCGGCGGTGAACCCGGCCACCTTCCGGGCGGCCGGAACGAACCGCTGCGGGCCGATCGCCAGCCCGATCCGAGTGTGCCCCTGGGCCACCAGGTGGCGCACGGCCAGATCCATGGAGCCGGCGTCGTCGGAGGAGATGAACGGGGCGTCCACGCTCTCGGAGAAGCCGTTGATGAGCACCATCGGCATCCCGCGGCTGTGCAGGCGCTGGTAGCGCTCCGTGCTGGCCTCGGAGTCGGCGTGCAGGCCGGAGACGAAGAGGATCCCGGCCACGCTGTGATCGAGGAGGATCTGCACGTACTCGTCCTCGGTGGTGCCCCCGGGTGCCTGCGTGCACAACAGCGGGGTGTAGCCGGAGTGGGTGAGGGCCGACTCGATCTTCTGCGCGAAGTTCGGGAACACCGGGTTACTCAACTCCGGCACCACCAGTCCGATCAGGCCGGCAGACTTTCCCCGGAGCTTCTCCGGCCGCTCGTAGCCGAGCATGTCCAGCGCGGCCAGCACCGCCTGCCTGGCCTCGGCCGAGACACCGGGCTTGCCGTTGAGTACCCGGGAGACCGTGGCAGTGCTCACCCCGGCGTGCTCGGCAAGATCGGTGAGCCGGGTGCGTGAGGACACGTCGACCTCCTCGTCTGGTGGCGCGCCGCTGACGGTGCGCTTCGTCGTGAAAGCGTGATCTGAAAGTTACAGCAAGCTCTTGCAAACTTCCAGTACCGAGGTCTATCTTCAGGATGTCCGGGCCGTAGCTTGCAACAACGCCAGCGGCCTTCCACCAGTCCCACATCAGGAGAAGAGCGGATGCGACGGAGCATGTTGATCACTGCGGCGGCCGGCCTCACGCTGGTCCTCACCGCGTGCTCGGGCGGCACGGCGGAGGCACCCGAGGAACCCGGCAGCGGCGCCGGTGAGGACCAGACCGAGGGCGGCCAGGAGCAAGCCTCTGGTTCGCTGACGGTCTGGGCCGACGAGCTGCGTGCGGACGCGATCACCGACATTGTCGCCCAGTTCGAGGAGGACAAGGGTGTCGACGTCGAGGTCGTGGAGAAGAACTTCGACGACATCCGCGAGGAGTTCCTCGCTCAGGCGCCCACCGGCGAGGGACCGGACGTGATCGTCGGCGCCCACGACTGGGCCGGCGAGCTGGTCACCAATGGTGTGGTCAGCCCGGTCGAGCTCGGCGCCACTGCTGAGGAGTTCTCTGAGGTGGCCGTGACGGCCTTCACCTACGAAAGCCAGGTCTACGGCGTCCCCTACGGCATCGAGAACATCGCCCTGGTCCGCAACAACGACCTGGCCAGCGAGACCCCGGACACCTTCGACGACCTGATCGCCCAGGGTGAGGACTCCGACGCGGAGTATCCGGTGCTGATCCAGGTCGGCGAGGAGGGCGATGCCTACCACATGTACCCGCTGCAGACCTCCTTCGGTGCCCCGGTGTTCGAGACCGACGAGTCCGGGTCCTACGTCCCCGAGCTCGCCCTCGGCGGGGAGAACGGTGAGGAGTTCGCGGAGTACCTCAGTTCCATCGGCCAGGCCGGTTCGGGCGTGCTGGACACCGCGATCACCGGCGACATCGCCAAGGAAGCCTTCGCCAACGGCGAGTCGCCCTACATCATCACCGGGCCGTGGAACATCTCCGCGTTCACCGACGCCGGGCTGGACGTCTCCGTGCTGCCGATCCCCAGCGCGGGTTCGGAGCCAGCCGCGCCGTTCGTGGGCGTGCAGGGCTTCTACGTCTCCTCCTACTCCGAGAACGCGGTGCTCGCGAACGAGTTCCTGGTGAACTACGTGGCCACCGAGGACGTGCAGATCGCACTGTACGAGACCGGCGGCCGGATCCCTGCCCTGACCGCAGCGGCCGATGCCCTCGCTGACGACCCGATCGTGGCCGGCTTCGCCGAGGCCGGTGAGGTCGGTGTTCCGATGCCGGCGCTGCCGGAGATGGACGCGGTCTGGACGTTCTGGGGCACCACGCAGGCGGACATCGTCTCCGGTGCTGCCAGTGACCCGGCAGCGGCCTGGAACACCATGGTGGAGAACATCCAGGGCGCCATCGACGCCGCCTGATCGCCCGCTCGGGAGGGACCTCGGAGCGCCCCTCCCGAGCCGGGGTGCTGTCCGTCCCTCGCCGGCAACGGGCCGCATGGAATGCGGCCTGGCGCATCGCGGCGCACCTGGTCCCGGAGGAAACGTGTCCCTACGCACCGAGAACAAGCCCACGTCCACGCTCGACGTCCGCGGCACCACGTCCCACGCGCGGGAGATGAACAAGTTCTTCTTCGTCAAGCTCGTGCTGATGGCGCTGGTGAACGCCTTCGGTCTGTTCGTGCTCTACTCCTCCTGGCAGGTGGGCCACTGGGGGATGCTCGCCGCGATGGTGGTCCTGCTCGTGGTGGTCAACTGGGCCTACTTCTCCAAGCGGATGATCGCCGCGAAGTTCCTGGTGCCCGGGCTGGTGTTCCTGTGCGCCTACCAGCTGTTCACGATGGCCTACACCGGGTATGTGGCCTTCACCAACTACGGCACCGGCCACATCGGCACCAAAGAGGCCGCCATCGAGGCCAACCTCGCCCAGAACGAGCACCGGGTGGAGGGGTCGCCGGCCTATCCGCTGACCGTGGTCAGCAGCGATGATGACGAGCTGGGCTTTGCCATCCTCGATGATGGCGCCGTGCTGGTGGGCACGGCAGACTCACCGTTCGAGCCCGCCCCGGAGGCGACGGCGAGCGACGGGTCGATCACCGCCGTCCCCGGGTATCAGGTGCTCACCTTCGACGAGATCCTGCAGCAGCAGGAGGAGATCACCACCCTGCGGGTCGCCTTCGCCGATGCGGAGCAGGGCAGCATCCGCACCCAGACCGGATCCACCGGGTTCCTCTACCAACCCTCGCTCAGCTATGACGAGGCCACCGGTGCCCTGACCGACACCACCACGGGCGTGGTCTACCGGGACAACGGGGAGGGCATGTTCGCCGCCGACGACGGCTCCACGCTGCGGGTCGGCTGGCGGGTGGCCGTCGGGTTCGACAACTTCACCCGGATGTTCACCGACGCGCGGTTGTCCGGCCCGTTCTTGCAGGTGCTGGTGTGGACCTTCGCCTTCGGGTTCCTGTCCGTGGCCACCACATTCTTCCTCGGCCTGTTCTTCGCGATCGTGTTCAACCACCCGGGGGTGCGCGGCCGGAAGGTGATCCGCTCGCTGCTGATCCTGCCCTACGCGTTTCCCGGATTCCTCTCCGGGCTGGTCTGGGCCGGCCTGCTGAACCGCAAGTTCGGGTTCATCAACCAGGTGCTGCTCGGCGGCGCGGAGGTCCCGTGGCTGACCGACGCCTGGCTGGCCCGGCTGAGCGTGATCGGGGTGAACCTCTGGCTCGGCTTCCCGTACATGTTCCTCATCACCACCGGGGCGCTGCAGGCGATCTCGTCGGACATGTACGAGGCGGCGAAGCTGGACGGTGCCCGGGTGTGGCGGATGTTCCGCTCGATCACCCTGCCGCTGCTGATGATCTCCGTGGCGCCGTTGCTGATCGCCTCGTTCGCGTTCAACTTCAACAACTTCAACCTCATCTACTTCGTCACCGAAGGCGGTCCGAACTTCCCCGGCTCCCCGATCGCCGTGGGCGCCACCGACATCCTCATCTCGATGGTCTACGCGGTGGCGATCGAGTCCGGCTCCACCCAGTACGGGCTCGCCTCGGCGATGTCGATCCTGATCTTCATCATGGTCGGGCTGATCTCCTGGCTCGGCTTCAGACAGACCCGCAAGCTCGAGGAGGTGCTCTGAAATGGCAGTGGTGACGTCCGCACCTCCCGCGCGGGGCAAGCTGTGGTGGCGCGCGATCGGCTGGCGCTACCCGGTGGCCGTGGTGGCGATCGTCTACGCCGCGTTCCCGATCGTGTACATCCTGTCTGCATCCTTGTCCGACCGGGGCACCCTCACCGGCTCCAACCGGTTGTTCGCCGAGGTCAGCACCAGCCAGTACGAGCAGCTCTTCGCCACCCTGTTCCCGAAGTGGGTGGCGAACACACTGTTCATCGGGGGCGTGACGGCGGTGGGTGTGGTGCTCATGGGCGGTGCCGCGGCGTACGCCTTCTCCAGGTTCCGTTTCGCCGGCCGCCGACAGTGGCTCACCGGGCTGCTGCTGGTGCAGATGTTCCCGCAGATGCTGGCGTTCGTGGCGATCTTCCTGCTGCTGCTCAGTCTGCGCGACGTGATCCCCGTGCTCGGCCTGAACTCCCAGCTGGGCCTGATCGCCGTCTACCTCGGTGGCGCACTGGGCACGAACACGTTCCTGATGTACGGGTTCTTCAACTCGGTGCCCAAGGAGCTGGACGAGGCAGCCAAGATCGACGGCGCCGGTCACGCCCGGGTGTTCTTCACCATCATCCTGCGCCTGGCCGCCCCGATCCTGGCGGTGGTGGGGCTGCTGTCCTTCGTGGCAACGTTCTCCGACTACATCATCGCCGGCATCGTCCTGCAGAGCCAGGACCGACTGACCGTGGCGGTCGGCCTGTACCAGTTCATCTCCGGTCAGTTCGACGCTCGCTGGGGCATCTTCGCCGCCGGCGCGGTGATCAGCGCCATCCCGGTGCTGCTGCTGTTCCTGTTCCTGCAGCGCTACATCGTCGGCGGCCTGACCAGCGGTTCGGTCAAGGGGTGATGGCGCCCACCCGAGACCGGTAACGCCCGAACCACACCCTTCCACCTCAGCCCGCGGCAGGCCGTGCCGCGCGGTGGACCGTTGCGCCCTGACGAAGGAGTCCGATGCTGCCCCGTACCCACCACACGCCCACCCGCCCTCCGCGCGCCCGCACCCGTTCAGCCCGCGCATGGCTCGCTCTCGGCGGCGCACTCAGTCTGCTCGGCACCGGGCTGGTGGCCACTGGGACAGCGTTCGCGCCGCAGGCGTCGGCCGCCACGCACTCCGTGGTGCTGGCCGGCACGTTCCAGGACGAGCTCGGTTGCGCCGAGGACTGGCAGGCAGACTGCACCGCGACCGCGCTGGCTCCCACCGAGACTGCCGGGACCTATGCTGCCGCCCTCGAGCTGCCCGCCGGCGACCACGAGCTCAAGGTCGTCCTGGACGAGGACTGGGACACCTCCTACGGCGTAGGCGGCGGCGCGGAGAACTACCAGCTGCGGCTGGCCGGAGCCACCACGCTGCAGCTCACCTTCGACGAGACCACCACCCTGCTCAGCGTCACCGCACCCGACCTGGACCAGGGCTACACCGCAGCCGACGATGCCCTGGTGGCCGACCCGGTGCACCAGGCCGGCTCGGACGAGCAGTTCTACTTCGTGATGACCGACCGGTTCGCCAACGGTGATCCTGGCAACGACACCGGCGGCCTCGACGGTGACCGGCTGGAGACCGGGTTTGACCCCACCGACAAGGGCTTCTACCACGGCGGCGACCTGGCCGGCCTGCACCAGCGGCTCGACTACATCGAAGGCCTGGGTACCACCGCGATCTGGCTCACCCCCTCCTTCGCCAACCGCCCGGTCCAGGGCACCGGTGCGGACGCTTCCGCCGGCTACCACGGCTACTGGGTCACCGACTTCACCCGGATCGACCCGCACTTGGGCACCAATGCCGAGCTCGAGGAGCTGATAGCCGACGCGCACTCCCGCGGTATCAAGGTTTACTTCGACATCATCACCAACCACACAGCGGACGTGATCGACTACGCCGAGGAGACCTACTCCTACGTGGACCAGGACACCGCCCCCTACACCGAGGCCTCGGGCACCCCGTTCGACCCGGCCGACTACGCCGGCACCGGCAGTTTCCCGGACCTGGACCCGCAGACCTCCTTCCCCTACACCCCGGTACGCGAGGAGGAGGTGACCCTGGTGCCGGACTGGCTGAACGACGTCACCCTCTACCACAACCGGGGCAACTCCACGTGGGAGGGGGAGTCGGTCACCTACGGCGACTTCGACGGGCTGGACGACCTGATGACCGAGCACCCGGACGTGGTGCAGGGGTTTGTGGACGTCTACTCCGACTGGATCGACCTCGGCATCGACGGGTTCCGTATCGACACCGTCAAGCACGTGAACTTCGAGTTCTGGCAGCAGTGGACCACCGAAGTGCTCGACTACGCTCACTCCGCCGGCAAGGACGACTTCTTCATGTTCGGCGAGGTCTACGATGCCGACGCCCGGCTGCTCGCCCCGTACGTGCGCAGCACCGACATGAGTTCGGTGCTGGACTTCGCGTTCCAGTCCTCGGCGGTCGCCTACGCCCGCGGTGGCAGCGCTGAGGGCCTGTCGGGACTGTTCGCCGCGGACGACTACTACACCACCCCCAGCTCCGATGCCGGGGCGCTGCCCACCTTCCTCGGCAACCACGACATGGGCCGGGTCGGGTACTTCCTGCAGGGCGCCGGTCAGGAGCTGCCGCGGTCGGAGCTGGCGCACTCGTTGATGTACCTCACCCGCGGTCAGCCGGTGGTCTACTACGGTGACGAGCAGGGTTTTGTCGGCCAGGGCGGGGACAAGGATGCACGCCAGGACCTGTTCGCCAGCCAGGTGCCCCAGTACCAGCAGGACGTACAACTGGGCGGGGACGAGATCGGCACCCGCGACCATTACGACACCGATTCGGCGCTGTACACCCACATCGCCGAGTTGGCCGACCTGCGCCAGCAGCATGCAGCCCTGCGCAGCGGTGCCCAGATCGAGCTGGCTGCCGACGGGCCCCTGTACGCCTTCGCCCGGGTGGACCCCGATGAGCAGGTGGAGCACCTGGTCGCCCTGAACAACGGCACCGAGCCGGCGCAGACCACCGTGACCACCCTCACCCCGGGAGCGGAGTACACCACTCTGCACGGCGACCACGCCCCAGTCACAGCGGACGCCCAGGGGCAGGTGCGGCTCGATATCCCGCCACTGACCGCCGTCGTGCTGGTGGCCGACCGCACCGTGGGCGCCCCCGCGGAGGCCGGGAACATCACCCTCACCCCAGGACAGGGTGGCGCACTCGAAGGCCTTGCCCCGGTGGCGGCCCAGGTCGCCGAGCACACCTGGGCCCAGACCTCCTTCGCCTACCGGCTGCTCGGCGAGAGCGACTGGACGCCGCTGGGTACCGCCACCGGCGACGTGCCCCGGGTGTTCCATGACGTCACCGGGCTGCCGACCGGCACCATGGTGGAGTACCGGGCCGTCTCCGAGGACGCTGCCGGGCACCGCACCGCCGCCTCGACGACAGGCGTGGTCGGGCAGGCGATGGACGGCAGTGCGACCGGGGAACCGACCGAGGAGCTGGTCACCGTACCAGGCAGCCACAACGTCGCGATGGGGTGCGCCGACAACTGGCAGCCCGGGTGCGAGGCCGCCGCCCTGACACTCGGCGAGGACGGCATCTACTCGGCCACCTTCGACCTGCCCGCCGGGGACTATGAGTACAAGGTGGCCGTCGGCGGCAGCTGGGACGAGAGTTACGGTGCCGGCGGTGTGCCGGGCGGGGATGACGTCGCTTACGAGCACGACGGCGGGCCGGTCACGTTCTTCTACAACCCGGTCACGCACCACTTCACCAACACCGCCCAGGGGGAGATCATCACCCTGCCCGGCGACTTCCAGAGCCAGGTGGGGTGCCCCGAGGACTGGCAGCCCGGGTGCATGGCTACCTGGATGCACGACCTCGACGGCGACGGGACTTATGAGTGGTCCACGGACGCCCTGGCCACCGGCAGCTACCAGGTGAAGGTCGCCCACGGGCGCAGCTGGGACGAGAACTACGGCGCCGACGGCGTCCCGGACGGGGACAACATCACCTTCAGCGCCTCCGCCTCAGACGTGGTCTCCTTCTCCTACGACTCCGCCAGCCACGTGCTCACGGTGACCACCGAAAACCCACCACTCGCCGGCAGCGGAGAGCAGTCCGCCCACTGGCTGGACGAGGATACGATCGCCTGGCCACGCTCCTTGCTGCGCGACGGGACCGCTCTGTCGGACCTCAGCTTCTCGCTGCACTATGCCGCCGATGGCGGGATGTCGGTGGATTCCGGCGAGGTCACCGGGGCGGACGGATCGGTTGTGCTGGACCGGGTCGGTGAGCAGCTCCCGGCGGACCTCGGTGAGGCGTTCCCGCACCTGGCGGACTACCTCCCGCTGGCGGCGCAGGGGCTCTCGACGGCGGAGGTTGCCGAGGTGCTGAAGGGGCAGATCCAGGTCTCGGCCGAGCACGCGGGGGACCTGGTGGCCTCCACCGGGGTGCAGACCCCCGGGGTGCTGGACGACCTGTATGCGGTTGGCGCGAACCAGCGCACCCTCGGCGTGCAGTGGTCCGCCGATGGAGAGCCGAGCCTGGCGGTGTGGGCTCCGACTGCCCGACAGGTGGACCTCCAGCTCTGGCAGCCGGGCACTGAGCGGTCCCGCGCGGCAGCCGAGCTGGTGCCGATGACGCGTCAGGAGGACGGTTCCTGGACGGTGGACGGTGACCCCGACTGGGCCGGGATGTCCTACCGGTACCAGGTGCAGGTCTATGCCGACTCCGAAGGGGAGGTGCTGACCAGTTCGGTGACCGACCCGTACTCGATAGGGCTGTCGGTGAACTCCACCCACTCGGTGCTGGTGGACCTGGACGACGAGCGCTGGGCACCGGAGCAGTGGGCACAGGTGCCAGCACCGGTGATCGAGGACCCGGTGGACCGCACCATCTACGAGCTGCACGTGCGGGACTTCTCCATCAGCGACGAGACTGTGCCGGCCGAGCTGCGCGGCACCTATGGCGCGTTCGCCCTGCCCGACAGCGACGGGGTGAACCACCTGCGCGAGCTGGCCGAGGCCGGGATGAACACGGTGCACCTGCTGCCCACGTTCGACCTGGCCACGATCGAGGAGGACCGCTCGGCCCAGCTGGACCCGGACATCCCGGACGCCGGCCCGGACTCCCCGGAGCAGCAGGCCGCGGTGGCTGCCGTGGCGGACCAGGACGGTTTCAACTGGGGCTACGACCCGCTGCACTACCAGAGTCCGGAAGGCTCCTACGCCGCAGAGGGGCAGCAGCATGGTGGTGACCGGGTGGCCGCGTTCCGCACCATGGTCGGCGCCCTGCACGGACTGGATCTGCAGGTGGTGCTCGACCAGGTGTACAACCACACCACCTACTCCGGTCAGGAAGCGCCTTCGGTGCTGGACCGGATCGTGCCCGGCTACTACCACCGGTTGGACACCACCGGTCAGGTGGAGACCTCCACCTGCTGCCAGAACGTGGCCACCGAGCACCAGATGGCGCAGAAGCTGATGGTGGACTCGGTGGTCACCTGGGCCGCCGACTACCACGTGGACGGTTTCCGGTTCGACCTGATGGGCCACCACTCGGTGGCGAACATGCAGGCGGTTCGGGACGCACTGGACGAGCTCACCCTCGCCGAGGATGGGGTGGACGGTGAGTCGGTGTACCTCTACGGCGAGGGCTGGGACTTCGGCGAGGTGACCGGTAACGCCCGGTTCACCCAGGCGATCCAGGGCCAGCTCGGCGGCACCGGGATCGGCACCTTCTCCGACCGGCTGCGCGACACCGTGCGCGGTGGTGGCCCGTTCGACGAGGACCAGCGCAGCATCCAGGGTTTCGGCTCCGGTTCGTTCACCGACCCGAACGCGGTGGCGGCGGGATCGCCGGAGGAGCAGGCGGCGCGGTTGGCGCAGCAGAGCGACCTGGTGCGGCTCGGTCTGGCCGGGAACCTGGCGGACTACTCGCTGCGGACCGCCTCCGGGGAGGTGCTCACCGGCGCCGAGATCGACTACAACGGCCAACCGGCCGGGTACGCCGAGCAGCCTGCGGAGGTGATCAGCTATGTGGACGCCCACGACAACGAGACGCTCTACGACAACCTGGCGTTCAAGCTGCCGACGGACACCTCGATGACCGACCGGGTGCGGATGAACACCCTGTCCCTGGCTACCACCGCCCTGGCGCAGACGCCGTCGTTCTGGCACGCCGGCACGGACCTGCTCCGGTCGAAGTCCCTGGACCGGAACAGCTACAACTCCGGCGACCACTTCAACGAGCTGGACTGGAGCGGCCAGTCGAACAACTTCGGTGTGGGGCTGCCGCCAGCGGCAGACAACGAGGACAGCTGGGACATCATGGGCCCGCTGCTGGCCGACCCGGTGTTGCTGCCCGAGCCGGCCGACATCGAGCTCTCCAGTCAGATGGCGCAGGACCTGCTCCGGCTGCGGTTCTCCACTGAGCTGTTCCGGCTCGGTTCGGCCGAGGCGATCGAGGCGAAGGTCAGCTTCCCGCAGTCCGGCCCGCAGGCCACACCCGGGCTGATCGTGATGGCGATCGACGACCTGGCCGGGGACCGGGACGTGGACCCGGAGCTGGACGGGGTGCTGGCGGTGTTCAACGCCTCACCGGAGCCGATCACCGAACAGGTGAACGGTTTTGCCGGGCGGGACTTCACCCTCTCCGCGGTGCAGCAGGACGGTGTGGACGAGGTGGTGCGCAGCACCGTCTGGGACGCGGACACCGGCACCGTGACGGTACCCAGTCGGACCGTGGCGGTGCTGGTGGACCACCAGGAGGCCGACGAACCGGGTCCGACCGAGGAGCCGACGGAGGAACCCACCGAGGTGCCTGACCCGACGGAGGAGCCGACCGGTCCGGGAGAGACGGGGGCACCGACCCACGAGCCGACCGACCCGGGGGCCGGTGCTGGCTCGGACAAGGGTGTCACAGGTGCCGGCGGCGAGCTCTCCGAGACCGGAGTGCGGCTGTCGGGTCTCGTCGCCTGGTCGGTGCTGGCGATCATCCTCGGCACCGCAGTAGTGGTCTTCGCCCGGCGGCGGAGCCCGACCATCGAGTAGGCACCCGCCGCCCGGTCGACGACCGAGGCACTCCTGTGACACGGAGGCGCGAAAACTACACCTCCATGTGACAGGAGTGCCTCAGTGAGTGGCGTCTACGCCTGGGGGAGCTGCACCCAGGTGGTGACGTCCGGGGAGAGGAGAACTCCGCCGTCGGCGGCCTCGGTGAGCTCTGAACTGGCCAGCAGCACCCGCGCATCCTGCGGGAGGGGCACGTCCTGCTCGCCGAGATTTACCAGCACGAGCACCGGGCCGTTCTGGAACGCAAGCACCGAGTCGCGGGTGGCACCGGGAAGCCCGTCCACCCAAGCGAGCGAGCCCGCACCCAGGTCCAGGTCTTTCCGGAGTCGCAGAGCAGTGCGGTACAGCTCGAGCGTCGAACCGGGTCGGCCCTGCTGGGCGTCGCGGGCGAAGGCGGCCCAGTCCTGTGGTTGCGGCAGCCAGGTGGCGCCGGTAGGGGAGAACCCGAACCCGGCGGCGCCGGCCTCCCAGGGCAGCGGCACCCGGCAGCCGTCGCGTCCCTTCTCCTCGCCCTGGGTGCGGAAGAACGCCGGATCCTGGCGGAGCTCGTCCGGCAGCGCCGTGTGTTCCGGCAGGCCGAGCTCTTCACCCTGGTACAGGTAGGCTGACCCGGGCAACGCGAGCATCAGCAGGGCGGCAGCAGAGGCCCGGCGCAGCCCGAGGGCGGCATCTGGCTGGGTGTCCTGGGCGCCGATCCCGTTCGGGCCCTTGCCGGTCTCGGCCAGCCCGAGCCGGGAAGACGCCCGGACCACGTCGTGGTTGGACATCACCCAGGTGGTTGGCGCACCGACGGCATCACTGGTGGTCAGCCCCTCGGTGATGGACGCCCGCAGCTCGGCGGCGTCCCACCGGGTGCACAGGAAGTCGAAGTTGAACGCCTGGTGCATCTCGTCCGGGCGGACGTACCGGGCGAGCGCCTCCGGGGTCTCCGTCCACGCCTCGGCCACTAGGGCACGGTCGCCCTGGTAGTCGGCGAGCACCCGGTGCCAGCGGCGGTACACCTCGTGCACACCGGGCTGGTCCCACATCGGGGCCTGCGGGCGGTCGTCGCCTGCGACCGTGTCATCGTCCTGGCCACCGACCATCGTGGTGTGCCCACCCCAGTCGGGAAACTCCTGGTCCTTGATCAGCCCATGCGCCACGTCCACGCGGAAACCGTCCACGCCGCGGTCCAGCCAGAATCGGAGCACGTCGTCGAACTCGGCGCGGACCTCCTCGTTCTCCCAGTTCAGGTCGGGCTGGTGGGTGTCGAACAGGTGCAGGTACCACTGCCCGGGGGTGCCGTCCGGTTCGGTGATCCGGGTCCAGGCGCGGCCGCCGAACACGCTTTCCCAGTTGGTGGGCGGCTCCTGACCGGCCTCGCCGCGCCCGTCGCGGAAGATGTACCGGTTCCGCTCTGCCGAGCCCGGGGCAGCGGTCAGGGCAGCCTGGAACCACTCGTGGTCGTCGGAGGTGTGGTTGGGCACCAGGTCCACGATCACCCGCAACCCGAGCTCGTGGGCACGGGCGAGGAGGGCGGCGGCGTCGGCCAGGTCGCCGAACCGGGGGTCGACCTGGCGGTAGTCGGCCACGTCGTAGCCGGCGTCGTGCTGGGGGGAGGTGTAGAAAGGGGACAGCCAGATCGCGTCCACGCCGAGTTCGCTCAGGTGGTGCAGTTGGGCGGTGATTCCCGGCAGGTCGCCGATCCCGTCGCCGTTCGCATCGGCGAAGGAGCGGGGGTAGATCTGGTAGATCACCGCGGTACGCCACCATTCGGGATCCGGTCCCGCCGGGCTGTGGATCAGGGTGCTCGTGGTCTCGTCGAGGGTGCCGAGAGGCACAGATGCGGAAGCAGTCACCGCGCCATTGTGGTCATTTGCTGGCAGAACATCAATGTGGCCCACCGTCTAGGCTGGTGACGTGGTGCAGGAGCAGATGACGGTCCGCGGCTACGGGCCCCTGGATACCGAGCGGTGGTACGGCGAGCCGCCGAAGACGGCGCACCGCACGCCCTTCGAGCGCGACCGGGCACGCATTGTGCACTCCTCCGCGCTGCGCCGCCTCGGTGCCAAGACGCAGGTACTCGGGCCGGGAACCGACGACTTCGCCCGCACCCGCCTGACCCACTCCCTGGAGGTGGCGCAGGTGGGCCGCGAGCTGGGCAAGTCCCTCGGCTGTGATCCGGACGTGGTGGACACCGCCTGCCTCGCCCACGACCTGGGCCACCCGCCGTTCGGCCACAACGGGGAGACCGCCCTGCACCAGGTAGCCGCCGGCATCGGCGGGTTCGAGGGCAACGCCCAGACTCTGCGGTTGCTCACCCGGCTGGAACCGAAGACCTTCACTCCCGACGGGGTCGGCGTGGGGCTGAACCTCACCCGCGCCAGCCTCGACGCCGCCACCAAGTACCCGTGGTTCGCCGGCCG
>DXBY01000120.1 GCA_019116305.1 Candidatus Ruania gallistercoris
CGCAGGATCCGCACGCACGCGGAGTGGAACGTGGACACCCACATGCTGCGGGCTCGGTCCCCCACCAGTTCGGCGACCCGTTCGCGCATCTCCGCGGCGGCCTTGTTGGTGAACGTGATCGCGAGGATCTGGCCCGGCCGGGCGCGACCGGTGGCGAGCAGGTAGGCGATCCGGTGGGTGAGCACCCGGGTCTTGCCCGAGCCGGCGCCGGCGATGATCAACAGCTGCCCGCCGGTGTGCTCCACCGCCGCCCGCTGTTGCGGGTTCAGGCCCTCCAGGAGGGCCTCAGCAGCCAATGACGGCGGAGCATCGGTCTCCCCGCCGCTCTCCTCGGCTGCGGGTGCGGTGGGCAGGTGGGAGTCGGAGCCGAGCGGGGGTGCGCCGGCGAACATCGGCAGATCATCGAACAGTGAGGTCATGGCGGACACGAGCCTACGTGCTGGTGCCGACACCGGGTGCCGGTGTCCACCGCTCAGCGGCAACCGGCCCACTCACGCGGTATCCACAGCACTCTGCCAGCGCAGCGGGACCGCCGTAGACTCGGAGAATGGTGGACGAGAACCTGGAGCGTCGGGTCGAGCGGCTCGAATCGCAGCTCGACGCCGAGACCGGGTTGCCGGCGGAGGTGCAGGCGACCCGGGAGGATGCGGCTACAGCCCGCCACCTGGTGGCTGTCCGCCACACGGGTATCGCTGCCTTACGCACTGAGCTTCGCGCGTTCCGGCACGAGACCGAGGCGAACGTCACCGCGATGCGCGCCGACTTCAACGACCTGCGAGCGGAGTTCGGCGAACTCCGCGCCGAGATGCGCGCCGGGTTTGCCGACCATGAGGTCACGATCGACAGCCTGCACACTGAGATGCGCGCCGGGTTCGCCACAGCGACCGCCGGTCAGCAGCAGATCGTCGGCATGCTGACCACGCTGATCGAACAAGATCCGCCCAAGGACGGCTGAGGAAGTCCGGGCTATGGAAGCCGCCTCGATCAGGAGACGCTCCACCGATCGGCCTCGCCGTCGAAGGACCAGACATGCGGTGTGCCGGCCCGGACCGGCGTGAGCCACACGGTCGCATCGGGCCCCCAGCCGGCGATCATGGTGGCCAGCCGCTCGTTCACCTCCAGCGCACGGGTGGCGCCGGCCAGGTAGGCGGCAGTGGTCAGGTGCACGGCGTCATAGCTCTCGGCGACGGCGGCCCAGTCCGGGATCACCCAGTCGCCGTCGCGGCCGGTGACCCGGTACCAGTCGTGCCGCCGCGAGCTGGTCACCTCGAGGGAGTGCGCTCGGCACAGGTCGATCCAGACCTGCGGGTGGTCGATCTCCAGCACGCGGGCGTCTGTGGGCACCCGCACCTCGAAGGCGCGCGCCTGGTCGTCACCGGCATCCTCGGTGAGATCCAGCCCGGCGGGCACGCCGTCAACCGCGCGGGTGGTGGCCACACCGTCCGGGAAGGACCACCAGGTGCCGGAGATCGACGCAGTCACGTCCGCTGGGCGCAGCCCAGGGGTCGGGGACCAGCCCTCCTTCGGGTACTCGACCCGGTTCTTGCGGCGCAGGGTGGCCGCCCGGTGTTCCTCGGCGAGCGTCTGCTTCCGCCACTTGGTGAGGGCAGGCGCCTTCCGCTTACGCGGGTCGTGGCCCCACCAGGCGACCACCCACTGCTCCGGTGCCATCGGCGTGGTCCACCAGTCGGGGATCTGCGGCGCCAGCCACGTGGCGACCCGGGCCAGGCCGTCGTCGAGCTCACGGTGCCCGGCGAGCACGTCCTCGCCGTGCGGCGGCTGCCAGTACATCGCGGTGGACACGGACTCGGCCAGCGCCGGGGTGATCTGGGCCGGTGCCGGCCCGGCAGCGGGGAGGTCGACCTGCACCAACAACCGGGCGACGTCGGCGACGGTCGGAACCGGGCGGGCTTCTTCGGCCGCGCGGGCGGCGTCCATCTCCGCCTGCGTCGTGCCCGGCGCGAACGCCATCAGACGCTTCACCGAGGTTCCCTTGCCTGGGTCCAGGTCATAGCTTCGGTCGAACACCGCGCGGGAGAGCAGGTCGTCGAGCGCGGTGGCGAGATTCAGGCACAGCCGCCGCCCGCGCGGGCCGGCGGTGAGCAGCTCAGGGTGCATCACGCGAACCTAGCAGTCGGCAGTTGACTGACCCGGGCCCGGGGAGGGGCTCACAAGGACGTTCGCGCCGTCAACGGAACGCACCAGTGGCCGGGCACTTGGTGGGGTGTCCGGCCACTGGTGGTTGCGGGTTTAGGTGTGCTGTCGGCGTGCCTTGATGGCGATACCGGTACCGACCAGGAGCAGGAGTGCGGCCAGGCCGGTCAGCATTGCGACGTCGGCTCCCGTCTCGGGCAGGTCGCCACCAGCGGAGCCATCAGTGGGCGCCTCACCTGGCTCACTCGGGCCTGCACCGGGATCACTCGGGTCCTCGCCAGGGGCTGTCGGGTCCGCACCGGGATCGGTCGGTTCCTCCCCCGGGTCGGTGGGTTCCTCCCCCGGCTCGCCGGCGGCGCTGAACTCGAAGGTCCACTCCGTGGTCGCGCCCTCGCCCAGCACGTACCCCTCAGCTGCTCGGGCGATGATCGTCACCGAACCCTGCGCAGCATAGGTACCCGGGGTGAGGACCTCACCCGGGGTGGGCACCAACGCCGTGGCGATGTCCCGCGCGAACACCGACCGTGCACCCGCAGGTCCGGGGCTGGCCCCAGCAGACTCCCCGAGCAGGACGTACTCCACACCCTCCACCTCAGGAATCGTGAACGAATCCGAGTCCGTACCCGGCTCATCAGTGAAGATCACTTCCTCCGGGACCACTTCCACTGGCTCCCCGGGGCCACCAGTGGTGTCGAAGGTGTGCGACCACTCCGCCGTCGCACCCTCGGCCAGCTCGTAGCCCTGCAGTGCCTGCGCGGTGATCGTCACCGAGCCCGCACCCGCATGAGTACCAGCCTCGATCACCTCACCCTCGAGCAGGTACTGCACGCCCTCGACCTCAGGAACCGTGAACGAATCGTCCTCGGTGCCCGGCTCATCAGTGAAGGTGACCTCCTCCGGGGTGACCTGGACCGGTTCCTCGGGTTCGGGCTGCCCTGCTGCGATTCCGGTCAGGTACTCAAACCCAGACGTGGCGAACCCTTCACCGTCAGCGGCCAGGTCGTACTCCAACGCGTAATAAGCGATCGGAGCATCCTGCGCAACGGCCAGGATCTCCTGCAACGCCATCTCACCCTCACCCAGATTCACAAACGAGGGACCATCCTGGCTCCCCAACCCGGTGGCGTCCTTGATGTGCAACAACTCGATCCGATC
>DXBY01000018.1 GCA_019116305.1 Candidatus Ruania gallistercoris
CTGGGCTGGGCCGACTACCCGCGCCTGGTCACCGGCCTGGACCGGCTCGCGTTCGGCCCGCCGCCGGGGAACGTGGCCAAGCTGCTCACGCTGGCCTCGGCCGGCCGGCTGCGCCTGGTGCGCACGGCCGAGCTGCCGACCGAACCACCGGACCTGATCGTGGACGCGGTCACCGCCCCACCCGGGTTGCCCCGCGGCGACGAGCTCTGGGAGCAGCTGCTCGCCGACGGGCTGGTCCGCCTCGGCGGGACCGGCCGCGGTGTGGTCACCGACGCCGCCGGCGCCTGCCTGGGCGCCGACGGCTCCCGGAACGGACTCGCCGCCGTCGGCCGGATGACCGAGGACGAGGTGATCGGCACCGACACCCTGCTGCGCAGCATGCACCCGGAACTGGAACTCTGGGCCGACCACCTGCTCTCCACCACCTGACCCTTGGGCGGGGTGTGGTCAGAGCCAGCCATTGTGTTGTGCCACGCGGGCGGCCTCCACCCGGTTGGTAGTGCCAGTCTTACCGATCGCCGAGGACAGGTAGTTGCGCACGGTGCCCGCGGACAGGTGCACCCGTTCGGCCACCACCGCCACCGACGGGCCGTCCAGGCACTCCCGCAACACCTCGCGCTCGCGGTCGGTGAGCGGGTTCGGGCCGCCGGCCAGCGACTCCGTCGCCAGCGCCGGGTCCACCACCCGCCGGCCGGCGTGCACGCTGCGGATCGCCTCGGCGAGCTCGTCCGCCGGGGTGTCCTTGACCACGAACCCGCTGGCCCCTGCCTCCAGCGCCCGGCGCAGGTAGCCGGGCCGGCCGAACGTGGTCACGATCAGCGACCGCACCCCAGGGAGCTCGGCAGCCAGCTGGGCGGCGGCGTCGATCCCGTCCAGCCCCGGCATCTCGATGTCCAGCAGGCACACCTGCGCACCGCTGGTCCGGGCCGCCTCGAGCACCTCGTCGCCGGAGCCGACTTCGGCCACCACGTCCAGATCCGGTTCCAGCCGCAACAGCGCCGAGAGAGCGCCACGCACCAGCGCCTGGTCATCGGCCAGCAGCACCCGGATGGTCTCGGTCACCACCGCACCTCCAGTCGTGTCCCGCCGCCCTCGGCAGTGGTGATCTCCAACGTCGCACCCGCGCTGTGCACCCGTTCGGCGACGCCGCGCAACCCCGTGCCGGCCCCTGCGCGTTCTACGCCGCTGTTCGCTGCCTGGGCGGGGGCTACGGCACCGGCCGTGACTGCGGCACCCGGCCCTACGCCGTCGTCCAGCACCACCAGGGAGGTCATGGCCAGCTGGACGGTGCAGTGCCGCGCGTCGGAGTGCCGGACCACGTTGGTGACCGCCTCCCGCAGCACCCAGGCCAGCAGCAGCCGATGCCGGGGATCTACCACGTCCACGTCGGTGGGTACCTCGGCGGCGATGCCCGCATCGGCCAGCGCAGCCCGGGCACTGACCAGCTCGTCAGTCAGCCGCGCCACTCGCAGCCCGGCGACGGTGGCACGGATCTCCGCCAGCGCCTCCCGGGTCATCGACCGGATCTGCGCCAGCTCGGCTTTCGCGGCCGCAGGGTCGGCGTCCACCAGCCGTTCGGCGAGCTCGGACTTGACCGTGATCACGGTCAGGCTGTGGCCGAGCACATCGTGCACGTCCCGGGCCACCCGCTCCCGCTCGGCCACCAGGTTCAGCTCGGTCTCCAGCCGCTGGTGGTCGTCCTGACGTTCGTCCAACCACCGGACCACGCCGGTGATCGCACCGATGATGGCAAGGAGGGCGAGGAAGAATCCGTGGCTGGCGAATGAGTCGGTGATGAGCAGGACCCCGAAGGTGAACAGGATCCAGCCGCCCGCCAGCAGGAAGCCCCGCCGGAACGGTTGGTGGAAGATGCCGAAGGTGAGCAGGAAGATCGTCATCCCGAAGGCATCGACCCCGGCAATCACCCACACGAGGACGAACAGCAGCACCAGGACGAGCAGCATCGCCGAGGCGAGCCAGGCCGGGTTGGCCGCCCCCGGTCGCATCAGCCGGATGAAGCCATAGGCGTACAGCGCCCCGAACGCCACGATCGCGGCCACCGCGACGACTTGCCAGACCGGGTGCACCGGTGCGGCGAGCACCGCGATGATCGGGAAGACCAGGAACACCAGCCAGATGGCGCCCATCAACCAGCCGAACCGCTGCCACGGGGACAGCGGCTGGGTCGACTGGTCGGTGGGGGTCTCCATGGTGTCCCCGATCGTACGGGGCGTGGTCACTGCCGCGAGCGACCGCGGCGCACCATCAGGAAGGCCAGGACCGCGAAGATGACTGCCCAGGCCACCAGGTTCAGCAGCGGGATCCACAGCTCCTGCGTCTCGGTGGCCGGCCCGGTCGTGCTGATCAGCAGCCCTTCGGTGAGGGGGTACCGGGCCAACGCGACCAACCCGTAGAGCGGCGTGAACTGCGCAATCGTGAGCATCGTCCCGGACAGCGGGAAGAAGATGTTGCCGAGGAAGGCGAAGATCACCAGCGAACCGCTCGCTGCCCCCACGGCGGCCTCGGTGCGGAAGAGCAGCCCAGCGAGCAGACCGTACAAGGAGAACACCGCCGCACCGAGCACCACGATCAACGCCGAGCCCAGCCAGGCGATGCCGCTGCCCTTGGAACCGGTGAAGTAGCCGAGCACGTAGATCAACGTGATCGGGATGATCGCGATCAGGAACGCGACGCTGGCCTTGATCAGCACGTACTGAGCGTCGGACATCGGGGTCAGGCCGAGCTGGCGGCCCCACCCTTGCATCCGTTCGACGGCGGCCATCCCGCCGACGCCCACGGTCGCCGTGACGGCACCGTAGGCGGCCATCGAGATCATCGTGTACATCGCGGAGTTGCCGTTGCCGATCGGCTGGTCGGCCCAGGCCATCGAGGCGCCGAAGACGAGGTACATGAACGCGGGCAGCACGGCGACGAAGAACATCGAGACGTAGTCGCGGGCCACCCGGCGCAGTTCGATTCCGGTGTAGGTGAGGTTCATCGCAGCGATCCTTCCGGCGCAGTGCTGGCTTCGGTGCTGGCGGACGGGCTGGTGCCGTTCGATCCGCCGGTGGAGGTGAGGGCGACGAACGCCTGATCCAAGGAGCCGGAGGAGATCTCCAGCTCGGTACCGCCCAGCTCGGTGAGCAGGGTGAGGGCGATCGCGTCGGAGTCGGAGGCGTGCACCTGCACCCGGCCGGACTCGGCGGTGACGCTGTGCACTCCGGGTGTGCTGCGCAGCTGCGCCAGTGCCGCTTGGGTACCGGCCTCGTCCAGGCGGGCGGAGACCGTGCGGCCGGAGGCGCGGGCACGGATCTCGGTGGTGGTGCCGTCGGCGACGATCTTGCCGGCAGCCATCATCACGATCCGCTGGGCGAACGCGTCCGCCTCCTCCAGGTAGTGCGTGGCGAAGATGACCGTCCGGCCACTGTCCGCATCGGCACGCATGGTGTCCCAGAACTCCCGGCGAGCGGTGACGTCCATCCCGGCGGTCGGTTCGTCCAGGATGAGCAGGTCCGGGTCGGGCAGCAGAGCGAGGGCGAACCGCAGCCGCTGCTGCTCACCGCCGGAACACTTGGAGACCTTCCGCCCGGCAAGCTGGGTCAGTCCCGCCTTGGCGAGGACCTCGTCCAACGGCATCGGGTGCTCAAACGTGGAGGCGATCATCCGGACCGTCTCTGCCACGCTTAGGTCCCGGAGCAGCCCGCCGCTCTGCAGTACCGCGGAGATCCGGCCGGCGCGCACCGCCTGCCGTGGCGGCTGGCCGTGAACCAGCACAGTGCCGGCGGTCGGCTCGGTGAGGCCGAGGACCATGTCCAGCGCAGTGGTCTTCCCGGCGCCGTTCGGACCGAGGAAGGCCATGATCTGCCCGCGGGGGACGTCCAGGTCGATGCCGTTCACGGCGACCACGGGTCCGTCGGCGGTGCGGAACTGCTTGGTCACGCCGGCCAGCTGGACTGCTGGTGGGTTGCTCGGTGGTGTGCTCATGGCTCCAGCCTGGCGATCGAGGCGGTTCCACCGCGATGGTCCGGCGTCACATTCTGGGTATGACAGCTGTCATGTCTGCGCGGGCCAACCTGTCATCTGTGCAGGTCAGGGGCCTGCAGCGGGTGCTAGTGGTGCTGCTCCTAGACTTGCCGGATGAGCGATCGTGGGGTGGTGATGCTTCCGCCGGGCGACGGCACCGCCCTGAGCCCACTGCTGACCGACCGCCGCTCGAACAAGGAGCTCACCGATGAGCCGCTGGCGCTGGAGGATGTGGCCAGCCTGTTGCGCCATGCCGCCGGGGTGGACGGAGCCGGCCGGCCGACGTACGCCTCCGCGCGGTCGCAGTACCTGGTCTCGGTCACGCTGGTGGCTGGCGAGGTGATCGGCCTGCGCCCGGGTGCGTACCGGTACGAGGCCGGCCGGCATGCGCTGCGCACCGAGACGCTGGGTGACCAGCGGCCGGTGCTCGCGGCCGCCACTGTGGACGCCCACTGGGTGGCGCACGCCCCGGCTGTGCTGGTGCTCTCGGCCGACCTGGCTGCGGCGGATGAGTTCTTCGCTGAGCTCGGGCCGGGAAAGGGCGAACGGTTTGCCTGGCTGGAGGCCGGCCTGATCACCCAGAACGCCTACCTCTGGGCGGTAGCCACCGGATGGGGCACCGTGTTCATCGGCGGTCTGGACCAGGCGGCGCTGCCGGGTGTGGCGCCGGTGCTGCCGGACGGCGAACAGGTGCTCGGGCTGCTGCCGGTGGGGTGGCCTGCGGGTTAGCAGTCGATCTTGGTGTACGGGCGGCCTTGTTCGTCGACGGCGTTCGGGGGCAGGGTCGAGCCATAGTCACGGCAGCCGGTGTAGCGGTCATAGCCGCCTGACGAGCCCGAGGACTCCGATGAGTCGGAGGACCCAGACGATCCGGAGGAACCCGACGAGCCCGAATTCTGCGACTGCTCCGCCTGCCGGTCGCGCTCGCGCTCCCGCTCAGCCGCAGCTGCGGCCTCCCGCTCCGCCGCCGCGCGTTCGGCTTCTTCCTCGGCCGCTTGGCGCTCGGCCTCCTCCTCGGCTGCTCGCCGTTCGGCCTCCTCTTCCGCCTGCCTCTGTACCTCGGCAAGGCGTGCCTCCTCGGCCTGGACTGCTGCCTCGTTGTCACGGCTGAGCTGTTCCAAGGCGTCCGAGCGATCCTGTACCGACCCACGCATCCGGGTGAGATCGCCGTCGGGGAATGCGACCAGCGGGAAGCGGGACCGATCGCCGTCGAACACCTCAGCCAACACCGCAACTGTCGCGATGGCGGCGGCGAGTTCTTCGCCGTAGCTCTCCAGATCCTCCAGAGAGGCGCTCTCGGTGGGGACCGCGCCGGTCACCTCGTCGGCGCTCGCGGTGGTGGCGGCCAGCCGTGCGGGCAGCGTGCACTCGGTGGTCGAGTCGTACTGTCCGCGTTCGGCGGCCTGGGCCTCTTCCTGTGCGGTGAGGACGGCGTCGTAGAACCGGCTGTTGGGTTCGTACAGAACGGCAGCGCCGAGCCCCGCACGGGCGATCTCGGCGTTGATCAGCGTGTCGCCGAGGAACACCCCGGCGAGATAACGGCCGTACTGGTCGGTGGGCTCTTCGTCCGATTCCAGTCGCACCTCGGTGCCGGGCGGGATCTGCGACTCGAGGAACTGGGTGGCCTCCGGGCCCAGACACTCCGGATCCACGTCGGGGTCGACCGTCTCCGGGGTGTCGATGTTCAGCAGCCGGACCCGTCGCTCCTGGCCGTCGTACTCGACGTCGATCGTGTCCCCGTCGACGATGCCCGTCACGACCGCATCGACGCCGGTCTCCTCGCAGGCGGTGAGGCTCAGGGTGGCGAGCAGAGCACCCACGAGGAGGGCGACCGACCGGAGTCGGGGCATGACGGAAGCCATCGAAGGTTCTCTCCGGGATGTATGGGACGCGAGGGTGTACGCAGGCTTCATCGCCTGTGTAGTTGAAGATGAGCATATCTCATCGGAGAGCGTGGAGGTGCTCCCGTAGGGACCCCGGCGGGGTACCGGTGAGGTCGGTGACGGCGGAGGTCACCGCATCGAGTTCGCCCGCCTTGATCGCGGTGTAGGTGGACACCCACGCGTCCAGCTGCCACGGCGGCGCACCGTAGGCCGCGCGGGAGGCATACGCCTCCTCGACGGTCTCGTCGTGGAAGGTGATGTGCCGCCCGGTCTCGTCGCTGACGATCTGTGCGATCTCGGTCAGCGTGAGCGCTTCCGGACCGGTCAGGTCGTAGCTGGCGCCCGCGTGGCTGCGCGCACCGGTGCACTCGTCCGCGAGCACTCCCGCCGCACACCGGGCGACGTCGGCGCGGAGCACTGCGCCCACCCGACCCGCACCGGCCGGCCCCCGGATCACCCCGTCCTCGCCGGCGAACTGCGGCAGCAGGTCGAGGTAGAACGAGTCGCGAAGAAGCGTCCAGTCCATCCCGCTCGCGCGCAGGTGGTCCTCGGTGGCGGCGTGGTCGCGGGCCAGGGTGAAGGTCGCCGTCGGGCTCGCGCCGAGGAACGAGGTGTAGACGACGTGCCGCACGCCGGCGGCGGCCGCGGCGTCGATGAATGCGCGGTGCTCCTCAAGCCGGTCCGCACTCTCCGCCGCCGAGACCATGAACAGCAGATCCGCCCCGGCCAAGGCGCGCCGCGCCGCCGGACCGTCGCCGTACTCCGCGACCGCTACTCGCTCTTCCGGGAGGTCCACGGCCTTCGTCCGGTCGCGCAGCAGCAACTTCGCCTCGATCCCGTGCTCGAGGAGTCCGGCGGCGACCCGTGAGCCGATCTGCCCACTCACTCCGGTCACCGCGATCGTGTCCATGCACACCATCGTCACCCCCGTCCCGTTCTTCCGCGAACTTTCGCTGATGCGCGGAAATCGGCCGGTGCAGCCACCAGGGCGTGAGCGAGAGTCGCCAGATCCGATCGGTGAGCTGGGCCGCGCCTAGCGTGTGTGCCACAGCGCACCGTCACACGTGCGCGCGGAACTGCTCGAACCGCCAGGCCAGCCGGTCGCGATCGGGTGCGTCCTGCCGTCGCGACGGCAGGTGCAGCGACTTGCCGTGCATCTCCTGCAGGCCGTGCCGCAGCATCGGCCCGTCCTTCTCCGCCAGCAGTCGCATGGAGATCTCCACCCGGTAGTCCGGGCGCACGCCGAGCATGTTCTGGTCATACGCGCTGTGGTGGATCTTGCAGAGCGCGAGCCCGTTGTCCACCGTGGGCGCACCGTCCAGCCCGGGCGCGGGCGCCGCCGCACCGACGGCGTCCGGCACGATGTGCGCGGCATCCAGCAGCGAGCCGTGGTGCAGTCGGCAGACCGCACACCGGGTCTGGTAGGCGTGGATCACCCGGGTGCGGAACGCGGGCTGGTGCAGCCGCTGTTTGGCCAGCCGGCGGGCGTAGGCACGCTGCGGCTCCGGCAGGTCACGCAGGTCGCCGAAGTACCGGAACGCCTCGTCGAAGGCGATCACGAACGAGCGCTCCTCCGGGTAGTCCTCCACCACGTAGACCGGCGCCACCGGGGTGTAGATGTTCGGCTGCTCCTTGCGGAAGAACAGCAGCGGCGTCTCGGTCTCCAGCGCCCGGCGAAGCTTACGGTTGTCCCCGCCGAACGGGTCGCCGGAGCGGTAGGCGTAGTGCAGCAGACCGTCCTCGGACTCCACATCGTCATAGGGCCCGTGCGCGGAGCTCACGATCGCCAGTGTGGACTCAAACCCTGCCGGGTTGCGGATGCCGCGGGAGAAGTCGATCAGGGGCAGCCGCTGGCCGGCGTGGGTGAAGCCGAGCAGCTCCTCGCGGTGCACGAAGCCGCCGTTCGCCTCGGCGCGCTCCAGTACCCAACCGATGATCAGCTCGCGCAGCGCCGCTTCCGAGGGGAGGTCCACGATCAGAGCTCACCAGCTGTACAGAAATTCCGCAAGCACCTCCCATCATCACCGGCGGGTTCCCCTGCCAGGACGTACCCCTCTGTTGAAAATGGCGTGAGGCTGCCTGCACCGTGTGCGATCGTCCCTGGGTGAGCGCAGACCCGTCGCACGCCGGCCCGCAACGGCGAGAGGATCGGCCCACGGATCTCGAACCACCCCCGCACCGCATCCACGTCACCAGCACGCAGCTGGCCCGGCTCGTCACCGACCAGTTCCCGCACTGGTCGCACCTGCCGATTCGTCCGGTGACCGCCGGCGGGTGGGACAATTGGACCTTTCATCTCGGGCCGGACATGTCCGCGCGGCTGCCCAGCGCCGCCGAGTACGCCCTCGCGGTCGAGAAAGAGCACCACTGGCTCCCCCGCCTGGCACCACACCTCCCCTTCGCCATCCCAAGCCCCTCGGACTCGGCCAACCTGGATCGAGCTACCCCTTCGCCTGGTCCGTCTACGACTGGTTGAGCGGTCAGCCGGTTCCTGCCGATGGGGTGAGCGACCCGATCCGGTTCGCCACGGACGTCGCCGACTTCCTCGCGGCACTCCAGCGCCTCGACCCGACCGAGGGGCCGAGCCCGGGCAAGCACAACTGGTTCCGTGGCGGAACCTTGCGCACCTTCGACGGACTGGTTCAGCGGGCGCTCACCACGCTCGAGGGCGAGAGCGGCATCGACGCGCGGCGCGTGCGCCACGTCTGGGTCAGCGCCCTCGAGGCTCGCTGGCAGGGGCACCCAGGTTGGTTCCACGGTGACGTCGCCGCCGGCAACCTCCTGCTCGAGAACGGGCGCTTGGCTGCAGTCATCGACTTCGGGACGTGCGGTGTCGGTGACCCATCGTGCGACCTGGCAGCCGCGTGGACCCTGCTCACCCCGGAAGGGCGGGAGATCGTGCGGGCGGTGCTCGAGGTCGATGACCGGACCTGGGCATGTGGACGGGGTGGGCGCTCTGGAAGACCGTCAGCGAGTGCGCCGCCACGGCCGACCAACCACAGAGCACCGCAGGCACTCGAGCTCGCCGCGTGCTCCATCAGATCCTCTCCGACGACGAAAACGCCTAGCCGGAATCAGCGGCGCCGTGCCTACCGGAGTGGGACGGCCAGAACGGCGGAGCTCACCTCGGCCACGCCCCGCGCCACCTCCGCGGTGCTCACCCGATGCACCAGATCGCGGCGCAGCCAGTACTCGCCCGGGGCGAGCAGACGTTCCTGATCGCCCCAGCCGAGGCGGACCCCGTGCTCGCCGTCGTTCCGGAGCCGGGCGTGCACCTCAAGCGTGTCGCCGGCCCGGATTCCCGGCGCCACCGAGCCGAGATTGGCGGCCAACACTCAACACCACGCTCGACCGCCGTGGGTTCTTCCGCGTCGGCGGTGGCCTGGCCGCAGCCGCCGGCATCGTCGCCACAGTCGGTGCCTGCGCGCCGGACAACGCCGGTGGCTCGAACACCACGGACACCGGCGACGGCGGGGCCAGCGGCGGCGAGCCGAACCCGGACGGCACCATCAACGCCGCCATCAGCTATGAGCTGGGCAGCAGCGGCTACGACCCGATGACCACCTCCGCCGCGCTGACCGTGGCCGCGAACTGGCACACGATGGAGGGTCTGACCGAGATGGACCCGGCCACGATGGAGACCTACAACGCGCTCGCCGCCGGGGATCCCGAGTAGGTGGACGAGACCACCTGGACCGTGGCCCTGCGCGAGGGAGCGGTGTTCCACGACGGCTCCCCGGTGACCACCGAGGACGTGGTGTTCTCCTTCGACCGGGTGCTGAACCCGGACAACGCCTCGCTGTACACCCAGTTCATCCCGTTCATCGATTCGGTCGAAGCCACCGACGACACGACGGTCACCTTCACCCTCAAGTTCCCCACCGGGGTGCTCGCCGAACGTCTCGCCGTGGTCAAGATCGTGCCGAAGGCGGCCGTCGAGGCCGACCCGGAGGCGTTCGACGCACTGCCGATCGGCACCGGCCCGTACCAGCTCACCGATGGCGGTGCCGGTGGCACGGTGATCTTCGAGCGCAACGACTCCTACACCGGTCCGCGGCCCGCGGTGGCGGCCGCGATGAACTGGCAGATCCTGCCGGAGCCCTCGGCCCGGGTGAACGCCCTGACCTCGCAGACCGTTGCACGTCGGCTTCCGCCGCCTGGTGATGATGAACGAGGCGGCCGGCGGGCCGCTGACCCTGCTCACCGGGCACGAGGTGGTGGTCGACGGCGCCTACCTGGCCGGGGGCCACGGCAGCGTGCCCGGTCTGGGGAACGTGGACCCGGGGGGCTATGTGCGGATGGACCGGGCGGCCCGCAGCGGCGACATCGCGGCGATGCGCACCGAGCAGGAGTGGCTCGCTGCCCTGTTCGAGATCGCGTTCGCCCCGGTGGGTAAGGTCGGACCGGCGGCCGGCGTGGGCTCGTTCAAGACTGCGCTGTACCTGATGGGTATCTTCGAGACCAACGCGATGAGCGCACCGATGACCGCGCTCGAAGGAGAGAACGTGGACCGAGTCCGGCAGGTGCTCACCAGCGTCGGGGTCGAGCTGGTGCGATGACTGGAGTTGCCGCCGGCGGGTCGCCGGGCGCCACCCGGGTGCCGGCCGTCCAGGGCCCGATCCTTGCCGCCGATCTGGGCGGCACCAAGATCACCGCCGGCCTGGTTACCCCCGGCGGGGTGGTGGTCGCCCGGCGCACCGTGCCCACGCCGGCCGCGGAGGGCCCCAATGCTGTGGTCGCTGCCGTGACCGCAGCGTTGGAGGCCGTGCGAGACGACGTGGCAGTGGCCGGGGACGCTACGGTCGGCGCGCCGGTGGCAGTAGGGATCGGCAGCGCCGGGGTGGTGGACTCGGCCACCGGGCGGATCATCTCGGCCACGGACGCGATCCCCGGCTGGGCCGGCACCGAGCTCGGCC
>DXBY01000121.1 GCA_019116305.1 Candidatus Ruania gallistercoris
GTTTCGACAGTGGCCTGCAGCTCACCGGTGCTGCCATAGACCATCTCGGCATCCTGCACACGGACCACGGTCTCGGTCACGCTCGGGACGACCGTAGTGGTCAGGGTGAAGGAGCCGGCGGTGAAGTTGCCGCGGGCGGGTAGGACCAGCTCCACGGTGTGCTCCCCGGGCTCCCAAGTCTCCGGTGCGGTGAACTCGATGCTGAACGAACCGTCGTCGCCAACGCGCACCGGTTCGCCGGTCTCGGCCCCGTCGACCAGCAATTGCAGGCTGCCCTGGGGCAGTCCCTCATGATCGGGTTGCGCCGTGACCCGGCCCTCGATGGTGACCGTCTCGCCGGCCTCGATCTCCGGGGTGATCGTGGCCTCCAGCGCCGGGTCAGCCTGGACGACCTGGAGCTTGGCGGAGGCCTCGGACTCGGTGTGGCCCTCACCGGCGTAGCTGGCGCGGAACCAGTAGCCGCCGTGGTTGAGCGGGTAGCCGTGCTCCGACCCGAAGTCCTCGGTAGTCACCGGCACGATCGCGGCGCCGTCGATCACGTCCGCGCTCACGGTGCGTCCGTTGAGAAGGAAGGTGACCTCTCCTGAGGTGACCGCATCGCCGTCGGCCGTTTCGACAGTGGCCTGCAACTCACCGGTGCTGCCATAGACCATCTCGGCATCCTGCACGTGCACCACCGTCTCCACGGCGGCCGGCGTCTCCCCGTTGTCCGTGGCGACGATCGCGGGGTGAGCGGGCGCCTGCGGGACGGTCACCGCCTGGGCACCGGGCACCAGGATGAGGGACGCCGCGATGGCCCCGGAGATCGATCCCACGACCTTCGCGGGGGTGGCGATGCGATGCCGCTTCTCGGGCACGCTCATGGAGCACACTCCTTCTCGGAAAGTTCACAGCACCGACGTGCGAGCGCGCGGGTGCCCTGACTTCCTGACCGTAGGTGGGGTGCTCGGATCACTCCAAGCCGTTCGCCAAGAGTTCATCAAGGCGTCACCAATGATGGCGGCGGAGGGTCAGGAGAAGTCCAAACCGAGGAGTGCGTTCTCGGTCACCTCGGACAGCGCCGGGTGAATCCAGTACTGCTTCGTGGCCACCTCCCGCACATCCAGCTCGAACGCGATCACGGTGATCATCTGGTGGACCAAGGTGGCAGCCTGGGGGCCGAGATAGTGGGCACCCAAGAGCTTGCCGGTGGCCCGGTCCGCGACGAGCTTGCAGATGCCGGTGGTGTCCTCCATCGCCCAGCCGTAGGCCACGTCGCCGTAGTTCTGTACCTTGACCGTGACGTCGTAGCCCTGTGCCCGGGCCTGGTCCTCGGTCAGGCCCACGGTGGCGATCTGCGGGTGGGTGAAGATGGCCGAGGGCACATGTTCGTGCGGCATCGCCTGCAGCTCCTCCGGGTGCAGCAGGTTGTGCCGCACGGCGCGCATCTCAGCGTTCGCCACGTGCTTGAGCATGTACGGGGACGAGACATCGCCCAGCGCCCACACGCCGGGTGCAGTGGTGGAGCGACCGTACTCGTCGACGGCGACCCCACCGTGGGTGGTCATCTCGATGCCACCGGAGTCGAGGTCGAGACGATCGCCGTTGGGCGTGCGACCAGTGGCGACCAGCAGCACGTCAGCGGTGACGGTGGCGCCGTCGTCCAGGCGCACGCGCACGCCCTGCTCGGAGTCCTCGGAACCGATCACCGTACGGCCCTGCAGGACCGTGTACCGCTCGGCGGCCAGGTCGTTGAACCGCTCGTGCAGGTCCTGATCGAGGTTGCGCAGCAGGGGGGACCGGGACACCACCGTCACGTCGGTGCCGAGGGCGTCGAAGACGTGCGCGAACTCCATGGCGATGAATCCGCCGCCCACGATCACCAGAGACTTCGGCTGCTCGGGCAGGCGCATGATGTCGTCATTGGTGTGGAAGTGCACGCCTGAGGCGGTGATCGCTTCCGGGATCACCGGCCGGGAGCCGGCAGCGATCACGATGTGTTCGCCGGAGATGATCCGCTCCTGCGATCCCTGGCCGGTGCGTAGCGTGCGTTCGCCGACGAACACCGCATGCTGGTCGTAGACGTCGATGTTCGGGGTCTCCGGGCCTCGCCGGTAGGCCTCACCGCCGGCGGCGATCAGGTCGATGCGATCGTCGAAGATCCGGGTGCCGATACCCTGCCAGTCGACGGCGTTCACCTGGGCGTCCAGGCCGAGCCGGCCGGACTGGGTGGTCTCCAGAGCAACATCTGCGGCGTAGACGTGCATCTTGGTGGGGATGCAGCCCACGTTCAGGCACGTGCCGCCGAACGTGCCCTCCTCCACGATCGCGATCGACCAGTCGTCGAACTCCGGGCCCGGGATGGAGTTGCCCGATCCGGTGCCGATGATGATGAGGTCGTAGTGCTGGTCCACCGCGATAGCGCGGGCAGGCTGAGACATGCTTCGACAGTAGCCGCTGTGCCGGGTGGCCCTGCACCGCAGTGGGGGAGCGCGGAGCGCCGCCGGCAGCGACTGAGGTGAGCGTGGCGGACTGAGGCCATCGGGGCGGACTGAGGCCAGCGGCGCCGACCTCAGACCGCCTCCGGTGCCTCCGATGGCCTGGCGGGCCGCCGCGCTGCAGCTGTCTGGCCACCGCGCGGCAGCCTGCTCTGCCTACCCGGCCTGCGGCTGTTCCACGGCGCTGGCCGGCGAGCGGGAGATGACCATCGCTCCGACGAGCAGCCCGATCACGGCAAGTGCGGCAGCGACGACAAACGGGTCCCCGGCGTGCAGGGCCGGTGCGAACCCGAGCCCTACGTAGAGCGCCACACCTGCTGCTCCGCCGAGCTGGTCTGCTGCCCGCTGGACGCCGGAGGCGATACCGGCGTCCTCGTCAGTGGTTCCGCTGACCGCGATGTACTGCAGACCCACGATCCCGAAGCCCATGCCCACGGCAATCAGCAGCATCGCCGGGAGCAGCCATGCCGCCCCGCCGCCCAGGACCGCCACGAGCGCAACCACGCCCATCGCGCCCGCAGCAGCCGCCAGCCCGACCAGCACGCACGCACGTGCGCCCCACCGTCCGAGCAGTCGGGGCACGAGAACCGATGCCGCGATCAGCGCCACGGCCAGGGGCAGCATCGTCAGGCCCGCCCACAGCGGCCCGATACCGAGCCGTTCCTGCAGGTAGAAGGTGAACAGCAGGAACGAGGTCGACAACGCACCGCTGAGCAGCATCGTGGTCACGTTCGCCCGCAGTCGAGCGCGGTAGGCGAAGAACGTCAGTGGGACCAGCGGGTTCGGCGACCTCCGTTCGGCCCGCACGAACCCGAGAGCGGCCAACGCCGCGCCGACCAGTGCGGCCACGCTCACCCACGGACTGGTCGAAGGCTCGCCTGCCTCGACCGTGGCGTAGACGAAGAGCAACGGGCACGCGGTCAACAGGAGCGAGCCCGGCAGATCGAGTCGAACCCGCCCACGGGATGCGGACCCGTCCGCCGGGACCAGGGTCAACGCAGCCACGATCACCACCAGGATGAACGGCACCGAGATCAGGAAGATCCAGCGCCACCCCAGGTGGGCGGTGATGATCCCGGAGAGGGCGAACCCCAGCACCAGGCCGCAGCTGGCTACGGCCGCCCACACACTCAGGGCGCGTGATCGGCGCGGGCCTTCGGGAAAGAGCAGCACGATAGTGGCCATCGCCGCAGGTAGTGCGACGGCCTCGCCCGCTCCTTGGAGCAGGCGCGCGGCGACCAGGACCGGGAATGATGGGGCCAGGCCCGCCAGCAGGGAAGCCGCGCCGAACAGGGTCGTGCCGGTCAGAAGGGTGCGGCGGCGGCCGAGAAGATCACCCAGTCGGCCGCCGAGCATCAGCAGCCCGCCGCCGGTGATGGTGTAACCGACGACGACCCAGGTCAGGGAGTGGCCCTCGACGCCGAAGTCTGCACCGATCGAGGGCAGTGCGATGTTGACCACGGTCACGTCGACCGCGATGAAGAACTGCAGCATGGACATCGCGCACAGCACGAGCCATGCGCGCACACCAGCGGGGCTGTGCGCGCGGGTAGAAGGGGAAATGCCTGAACGCATCTGTTGCTCCGTCGCTCTGAAGAGTTACGAGCAGCGCAAAAGGCCGCTCCGGATGGGTCACGAAGCGACTGGACGTTCCAGGTGAGATGTTGCTAGGAGCCGGACGTCCCGCCGCTAGCGGGACGTCCTGGTCACGGCCGCGAAAGCGGCAGAGCAGGAAGCGGCAGACATGATGCCGATGCTAGCAGCGGGACACTGAGGCTCCGACTCTCTTGTTCTTTGGGCGGGGCTCGCTCCGCAAGCTCCGCTCACTCCTCGCCGGGCTGTTCCCTTGACGACCTCTTTGCGGGGCTCGCTCCGCAAGCTCCGCTCACTCCTCAGAGGTCGTAGTAGAGCTCGAACTCGTGCGGGTGCGGGCGCACGCGGACCTCGTCCACCTCGTTGGTGCGCTTGTAGTCGATCCAGGTGTCGATCAAGTCCGGAGTGAACACATCACCCTCGGTGAGGTAGTCCGAGTCCTCCTCGAGCGCGGTCAGTGCCGCGGGCAGCGAGTCCGGCACCTGCGCGATCTCCGCATGCTCCTCCGGGGGCAGCTCGTACAGATCCTTGTCGATCGGCTCCGGCGGCTCGATCCGGTTCTTGACCCCGTCGATCCCGGCCATCAGCATCGCCGAGAACGCCAGGTACGGGTTCGAGGACGGGTCCGGCACCCGGAACTCCACCCGCTTCGCCTTCGGCGACGCCCCGGTCACCGGGATGCGAATACACGCCGACCGGTTCCGCGCGGAGTACACCAGGTTCACCGGCGCCTCGAAGCCCGGCACCAGGCGGTGGTAGGAGTTCAACGACGGGTTGGTGAACGCGAGCAGGCTCGGCGCGTGCCGGAGCAGCCCGCCGATGTACCAGCGCGCCAGGTCGGAGAGACCGCCGTAGCCGCGCTCGTCGTAGAACAGCGGCTCGCCACCGGACCACAGGCTCTGGTGGGAGTGCATCCCGGACCCGTTGTCCCCGAAGATCGGCTTCGGCATGAAGGTGGCGGACTTGCCGGCGTTCCAGGCCACGTTCTTGATGATGTACTTGAACTTCATCAG
>DXBY01000122.1 GCA_019116305.1 Candidatus Ruania gallistercoris
GTGGGCACGTTCGGCGGGTTCTCCGGACCGAACCTGTTCAGCGAGGCGCACCGGGCATTCACCGCCATCCTGGACGAGCAGGGGATCGCCTACTCATGACCGGCCCGAAGCCTGCCCGTGCGGCCATCGTCGGCTGCGGCGACATCTCCTCGATCCATGTGGACGCCCTGCAGCGGCTGGAGATCCCGGTGGTGGGGGTGTGCGACCAGGTGCCCGAGCGGGCCGAGCAGGTCGCGGCCACGCTCGGGGTCCCGGCGTTCACGGACCACACCGAGCTGCTGCAGCGCACCAGCCCGGATGTGGTGCACGTGTGCACCCCGCACGCCGAGCACCTTCCGGTGGCCCGGGATGTGCTCGACGGCGAAGCTCACCTGCTCGTGGAGAAGCCACTGGCCGCGACCCTCGCCCAGGCCGAGGAGCTGGTCGCAGCCGCTGAGGCGGCGCGCAGGCGCGGCGTGCGCACCGGAGTGGTGCTGCAGAACCGGTACAACCCGCCCAACCGGCGGCTGCACGAGCTGGTGCACACCGGCGCCCTGGGCGAGGTGCTCGCCGCCAAGGCCGATGTGAACTGGCACCGGACGGCGGACTACTACCGCGCCCGCCCCTGGCGCGGCACCTGGTCCGGTGCCGGCGGTGGGGTGATGATGAATCAGGCGATCCACACCCTCGACCTCCTGCTCTGGCTGCTCGGCCCGGCCGAGGAGGTGCGCGGCCACGCCGACACCTACGCCCTGGCCGAGGTGATCGAGGTGGAGGACACTGCCGAGTTCGTGATCAGCCACGCCAGTGGCGCCCGCTCCACCCTGTTCGCCACCAACGCCTATCCGCTGAACGCCCCGGTCACGGTGACCGTGCACGCCACCGAGGCGACCGCCGTCGTCTCCGGAGACCTCACGGTGACCTGGACCGACGGGCGCACCGAGACCGTGGCGCCCGCTGTGCCGGGCAGTGTGGGCCGGTCCTACTGGGGCGACTCGCACCGGTTGCTGATCGAGGACTTCTACGCTCGGTTGGAGGAGAGCGAGCCGTTCTGGATCGATCCGGCCGCAGGGCTGGCGCCGGTGGCGGCGATCGCCGCCGTGTATGACGCCTCCCCGGGCCTGGCCGGACGCGTGCCGGCGGCCGCTTCGCTCACCCGCTTCTGAGACACGTCGACACCCGGCCGGTCGCACCTGGCACCATCGGGGCATACCGTCTGTTCACGCTCAGACCGATCCGGAAGGACCCACGTCTATGACCACCACTGCTGAAGCCACCGCCCAGGTCGGCGTCGTCGGGCTCGCGGTGATGGGCCGCAACCTGGCCCGTAACTTCGCCAACCACGGGTACACGGTGGCGGTGTACAACCGCACGACCGCCCGCACCGAGGAGATGATGGCCGCCCACGGCGAGGAGGGCAGCTTCGTGCCCGCCACCGAGCTCGCCGACTTCGTGGCCAGCCTGGAGCGGCCACGCCGGATCGTGATCATGGTGCAGGCCGGCAAGGGTACCGACGCCACCATCGACTCCCTGGTCGAGCTGCTCGAGGAGGGCGACATCGTGGTGGACGGCGGCAACGCCCACTACGAGGACACCCAGCGCCGGGAGGCCGCTCTGCGGGCGAAGGGGCTGCACTTCTTCGGCGTGGGTGTCTCCGGCGGTGAGGAGGGTGCGCTGAACGGGCCCTCGATCATGCCCGGTGGACCGGCCGAGGGGTACAAGGCGATCGGCCCGCTGCTCGAGGACATCTCCGCCAAGTACGACGGCACCCCGTGCTGTGCGCACATCGGCCCGGATGGTGCCGGGCACTTCGTGAAGATGGTGCACAACGGCATCGAGTACGCCGACATGGAGTTCATCGCCGAGGCCTACGACGTGCTGCGCGCCGCCGGGCTGAGCGTGCCGGAGATCTCCGACGTGTTCCGGGAGTGGAACACCGGTGACCTGGACTCCTACCTGATCGAGATCACCTCCGAGGTGCTGGACCAGACCGACGCGACGACCGGCAAGGCACTGGTGGACGTGATCGCCGACGCCGCCGGGCAGAAGGGCACCGGCCGGTGGACCGTGCAGATCGCCCTGGAGCTCGGGGTCCCGGTGAACACCATCGCGGAGTCCGTGTTCGCCCGCGGCATCTCCGGGCACGCCGACCTGCGCGCCGCGGGCCGCGAGCACGTGCCTGGTCCGGACCGCGCCCTGGACGGCGGTGACCGCACCCAGCTGGTCGAGGACGTGCGTCAGGCGTTGTGGACCGCGAAGGTAGTGGCCTACGCCCAGGGTCTGGACCTGATCCGCACCGCCAGCCTGGAGAACGACTGGAACGTCGATGTGGCTTCGGTGGCCACGATCTGGCGGGCCGGCTGCATCATCCGCGCCCGGCTGCTGGAGCGGATCCGGGCCGAGTACGCCGCGGACAACCTGCCCACGCTGCTCGCCGCGCCGAGCATCGTCGCCGGGATCGAGGAGGCGAACGAGGGTGCCCGACGCCTGATCGGCAAGGCTCAGCAGGCCGGTGTGCCGGTGCCCGGGTTCGCGGCAGCACTGGCCTACCTGGACCAGGTGCGGGCCGAGCGGCTGCCCGCGGCGCTGATCCAGGGACAGCGGGACTTCTTCGGTGCGCACACCTACCAGCGCACCGACACCGAGGGAACGTTCCACACCGAGTGGTCCGCGGACCGCAGCGAGACCCGGGTGGACTGACCAGTGGTCGCCACGCCGAGCAGCACCCTGGCCGACGCCCTCGCCGACCTCGGGCCGGAGGCGGCTGGCGTCGCCGCCCGTGCCCGGGTAGCGATGGCTGGTGCCGGACCGCTCGGCGTAGCGTTCTCCGGCGGGGTGGACTCGGCGGTGCTGCTCGCCCTCGCGGTGGCCGAGCTGGGCCGCGAGAACGTGCTCGCCGTGCTCGGCGTGTCCGCCAGCCTGGCCACAGACGAACATGCCGGCGCACACGAGGTCGCGGCGTTCATCGGTGCTCGGGTGGTGGAGGTGGCCACCCACGAACAGGACAACGCCGACTACCGGGCCAACGACGTGGACCGGTGCTTCCACTGCAAGGACGAGCTGTTCACCCGGATCTCCGACGAGGTGGTCACCGAGCACGCTCTGGCGGCGGTGGCGTACGGGGAGAACGCCGACGACGCAGCCCGCCCGGATCGTCCGGGGGCACAGGCTGCCACCAATCACCGGGTGCTGCGCCCCCTGGCCGCAGCCGGAGCGACCAAGGAGCTGGTCCGCGAGATCGCTCGGGCGATGGAGCTGCCCTGTGCGGACAAGCCGGCTGCACCCTGTCTGGCTTCCCGGATCCCCCACCACCAGGAGGTCACCCCGGCCAAGCTCCGGCAGGTGGACGAGGTGGAGGCTGGTCTGCGCCGGCTCGGCTTCAGCGACTCCCGGGTGCGCCACCACGGCGAGATCGCCCGGATCGAGCTCCCGCCCGGCGAGATCGAACGGGCCGCGGGTGCACAGCTGCGCGCAGCGATCCACGAGCTCGCCACCGGTGCCGGGTTCCGCTTCGCGACGGTGGACCTGCGCGGTATCCAGTCCGGGGCGTTCACGCTGTCCATCCTGAACGCCGGGCAGACCGGCGCCCCGGGTACCCCGGTGCCGCGCCCGGTGCCATGACCGAGCACTCCGCCGACCAACCGGATGGGCTGGACCCGGACGCGATCGCCAACCTCGACACCGACCGGTTCCGCCGCCGCGGCTACCCGGAGGCGGTCTACTGCGAGGGCAAGACCCCCGAGCAGCTGACCGTGATCGCCACCCGGATCCGAGAGCACGGCGGGGGCGGGACCACCCTGTTCACCCGCTCCGACGCTGAGCAGGCCGCAGCTGTGCTCACCGTGCTCCCGGAGGCGGCCCACCACCACGACGCCCGGCTGCTCGCCTGGCCGGCCACTCCCCCGCCGCCGTCCGGTGGTCTGGTGCTCACGCTGACCGCCGGAACCTCCGACCTCCCAGTCGCCCTGGAGGCCCAGCTGACCGCCCGCCACCTGGGCCGACGCAGTGAGCTGATCGCCGACGTCGGTGTGGCCGGGCTGCACCGACTGCTCAGCCGGGTGCAGGACCTGCGCCGCGCGGACGCGATCGTGGTGGCCGCCGGGATGGACGGCGCACTGCCGTCAGTGGTCGCCGGACTGGTCGAGGTCCCGGTGGTGGCCCTGCCCACCTCGGTCGGCTACGGCGCCGCCTTCGGTGGGATCGCCCCGTTGCTGACCATGCTGAACGCCTGCGCCCCCGGGGTCGCCGTGGTGAACATCGACAACGGCTACGGCGCCGGGCACCTCGCCGCCCAGATCGCCTACACCCCGCACGCCGAATAGTTCACTTGCTCACAGTGGCGCCGAATGCGGGTGCGGCATGCGTAAGATATCGCTCAATCCCCACCGTGGGGAGGCACGCACAGGATGGAGACCATGGGCGCCACCGGCGACTCTGACAGTACCGACGGCCATCGATCACCGACCGGCAGCGCAGCCGGGGACACCGAGTCCGACTCCCGGGAGGGGCACAGACCCGGGCCCGGGACGACCGGGCCTGATCGAGAGACCGCACCGCACCGGAGCCACCGGGAGCCGATCCGATGATCGAGATCGTGCTGCTGGTGCTGGCCCTGCTGCTCGTGCTCGCCTGCGGCGGCTTCGTGGCCGCCGAGTTCGCCTTCGTGACCATCAACCGGTCCGCAGTGGAGGCCGCTGCCGCCGACGGTGACCGCAAGGCCAAGCAGGTGCTCGCCGCGCTGCGTACGCTGTCCACCCAACTCTCCGGAGCCCAGCTGGGTATCACGGTCACCAACCTGACCATCGGATATCTGGCCGAGCCCTCACTGTCCCGCCTGATCCAGCCCTCGCTGCTGGACGTCGGGCTGAACGAGACCGCGGCGCGGTCCGTCTCCCTCACCCTGGCGATGGTGATCGCCACCGGGGTCACGATGATCCTCGGTGAGCTGATGCCGAAGAACCTCGCGATCGCCGACCCGATGCGGGTGGCCCGGGCGGTGGTGAACTTCCAGCGCGCCTTCACCTGGATCAACACCTGGCCGATCCGGCTGTTCAACGGTTCGGCTAACCGCATCCTGCGGATGGTCGGCATCCAGCCCCAGGAGGAGCTCGCCTCGGCCCGGTCGGCCGAGGAGCTCGCTGCCCTGGTGCGGCACTCGGCGAACGAGGGCACGCTCGCCTCGGACACTGCCGAGCTGGTGGAGCGGTCCTTGGTGTTCTCCGACCGGCGCGCCCGGGACGCGATGACCCCGCGCTCCCAGCTGGACAGCCTGCGCCCGGAGGACTCGCTGACCGCGCTGATCAGTACGGCGAAGGCCACCGGTCACTCCCGGTTCCCGGTGATCGCACTGACCCAGACCGACGGGCACACCAGCACGGAAGTCCGCGGTCTGGTGCACGTGCGGGCCGCGCTGGCGGTGCCGTTCGAGCAGCGGGACGAGCGCACAGTGGCCGAGGCGCTCACCCCGGCCACGATGGTGCCGGACTCCCTGGAGCTGGACACCCTGCTCGACGACCTGCGCGCCGGTGGTCTGCAGATGGCGCTGGTGATCGACGAGTTCGGCTCGCTGGCCGGGCTGATCACCCTGGAGGACCTGGTCGAGGAGATCGTCGGCGAGGTCCGGGACGAGCACGACGAGGACGAGCTGGAGGCCCGGGTCGAACCGGACGGTGACTGGACGCTGCCCGGCCTGCTGCGGATCGACGAGGTCACCGACCTCACTCAGGTCGCCCTGCCCGAGGGTGAGGCCTACGACACAGTGGCCGGACTGCTCGCCGACCAGCTGGACCGGCTCCCCGAGGTGGGTGATGTGATCACCGTCCGCGGCGCCGTCGCCGAGAGCGAGGAGGAACTGGACGTGACCGTCCAGGTGACCGCGATGGACCGGCACCGGGTGGACGAGGTACGGCTGCACGCCGAACCTGCTGTGGCCACGGAGGTGGCGGAATGAGCACCGCCTGGACCCTGGCTCTGACCGCGGCGCTGCTGGCCCTGAACGCGTTCTTCGTGGGTGCGGAGTTCGCGCTGATCGCCGCCCGCCGCACCACGATCGAGCCCCGGGCCAAGGAGGGGCACCGGATGGCGAAAGTCACCCTGTACGCGATGGAGCACGTCTCGCTGATGATGGCCGGCGCCCAGCTGGGCATCACCGTGTGCTCGCTGCTGCTGCTCTCGGTGAGCGAACCGGTGATCGCGCACGCGCTCGAGGGTCCGCTCTCCGGTCTCGGGGTGAGCGCCTCGCTGGTGCACCCGATCGCGTTCGTGATCGCGTTCGCGCTGATCACCACGCTGCACGTGGTGCTCGGGGAGATGGTGCCGAAGAACATCGCACTGGCCGGACCGGACCGTTCGGCCCTGGCACTCGGCCCACCGCTGGTCCTGCTGGTGCGGATCGGATACCCGGTGCTGTGGTTGCTGAACCAGATCGCGAACCTCGGGTTGCGGCTGATGCGGGTGCAGCCGCGGGACGAGGTGGCCTCC